>JAFTQL010000028.1 GCA_017462795.1 Clostridia bacterium | reverse complement strand
TGAGCCGTGCTCCCAGAAGTTGTCCGCCTTACCAAGTCTTACGATATGCTCCTCGGGAACGCCGACCTTGTCGCGCCAGATGGCGTAAGCCTCCTCGTCGTTCTCGTAGATGGAGGGCCAGAGCAGATCCTCGGGGATCTCCAGCCACTTTGTCAGGAACTCCCAAGCCCACGGAATAGCCTCCTCCTTGAAGTAATCGCCAAAGGAGAAGTTACCCAGCATCTCGAAATATGTACCGTGACGCGCTGTGTGACCAACTCTGTCAAGGTCGGGTGTACGGATGCACTTCTGGCAGGTGGTTACTCTGTTTCTGGGGGGGATCTCCTCGCCTGTGAAATACTTCTTCATAGGCGCCATACCGGAGTTTATGAGAAGAAGAGATTTGTCATTTATGGGAACAAGAGGGAATGAGGGCAGACGAAGATGCCCTTTGGATTCAAAGAATGAAAGATATTTCTCTCTCAATTCGTTCAGTGAGGTCCATTTCATAATAAAAAAGCCTTGCCTTTCTTAACTTAATATCATCTTTATATTATATCACTTGCGATTGTTTCTGTCAATAGATTTTGAGAAAATGCGAAATGCAGGATTGAAAAATTACAAAATGCAGAATGAGGTTACATTTTCATTGGTCATTTACCTTGCTTTGGTCTGTTTTTCGCTGTCGCACAGGGCGGCGCCTATAACGGTAGCGAATTGGGCGAGCTCGGGGATGACGAATTTTATGCCGAAGGTGGGCTCCAGTCCCTCGAAAACATTCGTTATCGCCTTGAGGGCGGTCAGGTTTCCTGTAAGTACAACGGTCTTTACCTTGAAGTTGCGGGCTGCAAATACGGCGAGCATTGCTATGGTTTCCGCCACCATGTTGGCGATTCCCAGGGCTATGTCGTTCTTGCTTGCCATGTCGGACAGCTTGCCGAAGTTTGAGGCGGTGATGTCCGCGTTTATCTGAAAGGTATCGTCACCCGAAATATCCTTGATACGCAGGTCAATATTGTCAAGATTTCCCTCGGCGCACATCTGCTCCAGATGCTCTACGGTGTCCACGCCGATCATTTTTTTGGACAGACCGAGAAGCGTGCCTCCGCCAACTCCCGTACCGCCGAGGTATTTTGTCTGTGTGCCGTCCGCGGTCTTTTTTGCGTGTATAAGCGCCGTACCTGTTCCCATGCTGACCACTATCGCCTCGTCAAGCTCCGAGAGATAAAGTCCGCCCAGACCAACGCTCTTGAATTCGGATACGCTACGGCAATCAAGTGAATATATGGGCTTGTCGATAAAGGACGCGCCCACGCCCGTCATAAGTACCTTGTCTATGTCGCCAAGCTCCAGACCGTTCTGCACCGTGAACTTGCCGAACGCTCCGTAGACCGATGTGATGGCGTCCGTCGCCCTCACGAATTGGGGGGAGATAAGCTCTCTTTTGTCGCCGTCCAGCCTAAAGCCGACTATTTTTGTTGTGCTTCCGCCGATATCTATTCCGATTATTGTCTTCATAATGTCTCCGAATACCTCCGAAAAAGTGGGATAAAATAAAATATCCAAATTAATTTTGGATAAATATTCAAAATAATTATACCACCTTATTGCAAAAAAATCAATGGTGTGTTATAATATTTAAGATAAAAATTATTTTCGGAGGCAAAAAATGAACTTCACAAACCCCAACGCAAATATCATCAAGGACAAAAAGCTGTATATTTTTGACATGGACGGAACTATCTATCTCGGCGGCAATCCCTTTGATTTCGCCATCCGTTATATAAAAAATCTCCGCGAGAGCGGCAGACGAGTTCTGTTCTTCACAAACAACGCGTCCCACACCACTCCCTTCTATATGAAGAAGCTGTCAAGGCTCGGATTTGAGCCGAGAGAGGACGAGATAATGACCTCGGGTGACGTTACACTTGAATTTCTCAAGAGATTCCGCCCCGGCAAGTCTGTTTATCTTGTGGCTACCGACGAGCTGTGTGAGGAATACCGAGCCAAGGGTATTGACCTGCTCAAGGGCGACGAGGAAAAAGCGGATATCGTTATCACCAGCTTTGACACCTCGCTTACATACGAAAAGCTTGACAACGCCTGCAGATTTATCAGAGGCGGAGCGGAGTATCTCTCCACCCACCCCGACATGAACTGCCCCACCGAGACAGGATTTATTCCCGACAGCGGAGCTATCGCCGCCTTCTGTACCGCCTCCACGGGCAAGGTGCCTACCTACTTCGGCAAGCCCTACAAGGAGACCATTGAGATGATAGGCGAGGCTACGGGCTTTGGAAATGATGAGATGTGCATTTTCGGTGACAGACTGTACACCGATATCGCGCTTGGAAAGAAGTTCGGCGTTACCGCTGTTCTCGTTCTTTCGGGAGAGACACAGCCCGCCGATGTTGACGCGGCAAAGGACTGCGACAAGCCCGACTTTGTGTTTGACTCCCTTGCCGACGTGGACAAGGTGATGTTCGGCTGATAATGCCTTTGCCATCCGACAAGGATAAATAAGGATAAATACAAAAAACACGGAAAGGAATTTTTATGGCTTTTGATGCCGGAATGCTTGCGTGTACGCTGTCCGAGATAAGACGGGCGGCGACAGGCGCGAGGATAGAGAAGGTCTATCAGCCCGAGCGGGACGAGATAGTTCTCCTCATGCGTAGCTTTGAGGGGGGCAGACGTCTGCTTATCAACGCGGGCTCAAACAACCCCCGTATCGGCTTTACCTCAACCCAAAAGGAAAATCCGCAGAATCCCCCCATGCTCTGCATGCTCCTGCGCAAGTATCTGCAGGGAGCGAAGCTTGCCCGGATAGAGATGGCGGACTTTGACCGTGTCGCCTTCCTTGGCTTTGACACAAGGGACGAGATGGGCTTTGAGTGCCGCAGATATCTCATTGTTGAGCTGATGGGCAAGTACAGCAATCTGCTTTTTGCCGACGGAGACAAGAAAATAATCACCGCCATGCGCACCTCCGACCTGTCGCTTGACAGCGCGAGACCGCTCCTGCCGGGCATGACATACACACTGCCTCCCGCGCAGGACAAGGCAAATCCGCTCCATACGGACAGCGAGGCGTTCGCCCGTATCTATGACGGATTTCCCACCGACCGCCCCTGTGACAAGTGCATAGTGTCCGCATTTTCGGGCGTGGCACCCGTGGTGGCGAGGGAGATAGTGTTCCGCGCAACGGGGCATACCGACACGCCTGTGAAATACTGCTTCCGCGAGGATATCGAGAGGGAGCTTTTCGCCGTTACGGACACCATAAAGAACGACGCGTTTTCTCCCTGTCTTGTGCTTGACGGAGACAAGCCTGTGGAGTATTCATTTATAACGCTTACGCAGTACGGCGGCTGTGAGATAAAGGCTTTTGAGAGCGCGGGCGCTCTGCTTGACGGCTATTTTGAGACAAGAGACAATATCCAGAGGGTGCATCAGCGCGCGTCGGACATACTGAAGCTTCTGACCAACGCCGAGACGAGAATAAAGAAAAAGCTGGAGCTGCAGAGGTCGGAGCTTGCCGACTGCGAAAAGGGAAGTGAGTACAAAAAGTACGGCGACCTCATCACAGCTAACATCTACAGACTCTCCCGCGGCGATACGTCGGCGGTCTTTGACGACTATGAGTCCATGGGTGAGGACGGCAGCCTCCCACAGGTTCGCGTGGAGCTTGACTCCCGTCTGTCTCCCGCTGCCAACGCTCAGAGATATTATAAGAGATACAGTAAATCCAAGACCGCCCGCGTGGAGCTCTCGCGGCAGATAGAGCTTGGCGAGGCGGAGCTTGAATATGTTTATACCGTTTTTGACGCGCTCAGTCGTGCGGAGACCCCCACCGACCTTGCCGAGATAAGGGACGAGCTGTACCGTTCGGGATACGCCTCAAGAATGAAGTCCTATTCCGCTCACAAGTCTCATGCTCCCGTTATCATGCAGTTTGAGACGGCTGACGGAATGCGGGTGCTGTGCGGAAAGAACAACGTGCAGAATGAGTATATCACCCACAAGCTGGCGGAGAAGCACGACTATTGGTTTCACGCAAAGCAGACTCCCGGCTCTCATGTGGTGCTGGTGACCGAAGGCAGAGAGCCCACAGACGCGGATTTCACCACAGCCGCAGAGATAGCCGCCCATTACTCCAAGGCGGAGGGCGCGAATATCGCGGTGGACTACACGCTTGCAAAGAACGTAAAAAAGCCCTCGGGCGCAAAGCCGGGCTTTGTTATCTATCATACCAACTGGACGGCATATGTCACTCCCGACGCCGACAGAATAGCGGCGATGAGGAAAAAGTAGTATGTATTACGACAAGCTTGATGAACTTAAACGCCCCCTGATCAAGTCAAGAAGGACACTTGTTATAATGATCGCTGCGGAGCTTTTATGTGCATTTGTCTTTTTGGTTATGAGTGTGGCATTCGGAGCGTGGAGCGGTCTTTGGGCTGTTGTCCTTTTTGGCGGTCTGTCGGCGTTATTTTTGCCACCCTTGATGAATTGTAATAGCTTGTTACGCCAATTTGAACGTATAAAGATAAACAAGACCTATGCGGTGCGACTTTACCGTCCTAAATTCATATATCTGACGCGTTCACGGGGGAAGTATTCCTGTCACTATTACGGTATAAAATTTTACGGCGCAGACAAGCGTAAATATTATTACTTCTTTGATGAGGAGCTTACCGAAATTCACGGTGATCTGCACAGGACTGTGCAGGAGGTATTGTGGCGAGAGCTTTATGTACAATGCTATGAGGGCACGTCCATAGTTAAGACCATAAATAATGATCCCTGCTTTTTCAGAGTGAGATACGGACAATTAAATATTGCAGGTAAAAAGAGCAGTAGGTGAGTCTCGGACTCACCTACTGCTTATGTGGTTAAATTGGGATTTATCTGTGAGATGGTGTTTTAAAAATCGCTCTTTACCAATGCTTCCCCCGCCGAGTCATCCTGAGCGTTGTAAAAACCAAACTCACAGATAAATCAAAATTTGAATATCATAAGTTATAAAAATTATCCTCTCTTGTGCGACCCGTATCCCCCGCGCATACGGAAGATGAGCATGATAAATTCGGGGATGTAGGGAATAAATGTGCCGTCCTCTATCATGGAAAGTATCTGCTCCTCCGTCGCCCACATGACCCTTTCCACCTCCTCGTATTGCAGGGAGAGGGAGTCTGCGTCAACATCCTTTTCAATGATAAATATGTCGTTGAAGCCGTGGGGTGTGTTTATGGTAAGATGAGGCTGAACACCCGAAAAATCGTGGCGGATGCCCACCTCCTCGAAAAGCTCGCGCTCTGCCGCTTGCCTTCCGTTGTCGCCGTGAACCGCACTGCCTCCCACGGTCACATCCCACATGCCGGGAAAACCATCCTTGAAGGGCTGTCTCTTTTGTATCAGCATCTCTGCGCGTGAGTTGAATACGCAGATGTGGACGGTCAGATGATAGTCCCCGTCCTTTATTGGCTCACCTCGTACCATCGTGCAGGGCTTCAGATTTCTGTTTTCGTCATAAATATCCCAAAGCTCCATATATGCCGTCCTTTTCTCGTTGTGCCTTTTGATAACTAATTATAATACAATTTCCTCTCCCATGTGTTAACAGAGTTTTAATTTTGAGGCGTATAGGCGGGATAAAGGATGTAAAATTTTGAAAAAAGACATTTTTTTAACAAATAATACTTGATATCTTGAAAAGTTTGTGGTATACTACTATGTGGAAAATAATTTGAAAGGTGGATATAAACACATGACTTACAACAAGAAATCAGTTGAAGATATTGATGTTGCCGGCAAGCGCGTGCTTGTTCGCTGTGACTTCAATGTCCCCCTCATGGATGGCGTTATCACCTCCGATAAGAGAATAGTTGAGGCGCTTCCTACCATCAAGTACCTTCTCGGTAAGGGTGCAAAGGTAGTTCTTTGCTCTCACATGGGCAAGCCCCACAGCATTTTCACAGAGGGCTTTGGTCTTACAAAGAAGGAAAAGAAGAAGGTAGAGGCTCTTCCCGCAGAGGAGCAGGCAGCAGCTACCGAAAAGCTTCTCAAGAAGGTTCTTGATGACAAAAACACACTCACCCTTAAGCCCGTAGCCGACAGACTTAACGAGCTTCTCGGAAACAAGGTTACATTTGCCGAGGATATTATCGGTCCCGACGCTAAGGCAAAGGTTGCCGCTCTCAAGGAAGGCGAGGCTGTTCTTATCGAGAACGTCCGTTTTGACGCGAGAGAGACAAAGAACGGCGCTGATTTCGCTAAGGAGCTTGCTTCCTATGCCGATATCTTCGTAAATGACGCGTTCGGCTCTGCTCACCGCGCTCATGCCTCCACAGCAGGCGTTGCGGATTACCTCCCCGCAGTTTGCGGATACCTCATCCAGAAGGAGATAGGCGTTATGGGTAAGGCTCTCGCTGATCCCGCTCGTCCCTTCGTTGCTATTCTCGGCG
>JAFTQL010000027.1 GCA_017462795.1 Clostridia bacterium | reverse complement strand
CGATGGATTCCTCAGAAACTCTCCCCACGCGTATGCAAGCGAGGTCTTTCCCGTTCCGGACATTCCCTGCATGATCACTATGTGTGTCACCGCAAGTCCCGACACGAATCTTCTTATATCGTCTATGCTGTAATACAGTCCCAGCTTACTTGCCGAAAAGTTGCGGAATCTCTCGCAGATCTCCTCAAGTGTTGCTCTATTATCGAAATCCTGACTTATGAGCCTCTTATATTCCCTGTCCGTTCGGTCAAGCATGTAAAATCTCGGCTCATCTCTCTGCTCTTCTTCCTTTTTTCCGACTCTGCCCGAGCCGCCGATACCGTCAGCGGGAACGGCAACACCGCCCACAGCTCCGTCAAGATGAAGCTCCACATTCTGAGACAGCTTTTCTGTCCTCCGCTTGGTGCGCTCGTCAAGAAGCGAGGCAAGCTTGCCCTCCTCCGCTATCATTATGGCAATGACGGCTATGATAAGTCCGAGAATGATGAGAACGTACAGTCCAAGCGCAAATCGGTTGGTGAACACGTCCCACATCTTCTCAAACACGCCCCTTGCGCTCAGCGCCATGACCGTATTATCCGTTAAAATAAATTGCAACAAATTCATTTTTGTCTATCTCCTGATGACTTTTATCGAATACCCTTTACCTTAAGCATCTCACGGCTTCTGTCGTCCTTATCCGCTCCGAATATCTGATCCATAAGCTCGGCAAAGCTCTCGTCGGCGTCGTTGAGCTTCTTCACCTCGTTATCAGACAAAGCTCCGAGTATGAATGCCGCAAGCGCGCAGTCCACCGTCGCTTCCGCGTCATATCCGCAGGACATATAGATCGCCGCGTATTTTTCAATGGAGTTTACCGTTCTGTTGGAAACACGGAAGCCCAATCTTCCGCTCATATATTCCTCAACACGATCTATCCTTCTCCAATATTTCTCCGCGAGATAATTGCCCTCTCTCGCCTCGCCGACCTTATCCGCAAGCAGCCTTGCAGGCATTGTATAGATATCAAGATTTACCATCTCCTCACCCGCGCTGTCCATACCGCCGATATCGGCGTTAAGGTCAACAACGCAAGCGTTGCCGCAGCATACCGCAAGGCTCTTGTCAACCGCCGCCACAAACCACATGTTTGCGGGCAGTACCACTGTCTTGCCGGGAAATCTTTGGGATGTGAGAACGTAATCTGACGCGGTATTACCCGTGTACCTCATTACCTCTCCGAAGTACTCCGTGATATCCGCTGTATCAGCTCCGCCGATAAACACCACGCTCATTCTATCGGGCGCGCTTCTTGCCGCGGACACCGCTGACGCCACAGATTCCGAGCCATTGGGGGACAACAGCTTATCCGTGATGCGCTCATCCGTTCTGTCCGCCTTAACAGAGGTAAACGTAGCGTCAAGGCACTCGGCAACAGCGCCGACCACCGCCTCAGCTATCGCCGAAGATCCACTTCTCACCACCAGTGTTCTCGATGCCGCCATAGCGGATATCAGTCTGCAAAGCTGTTCTTCGGGCACTACTATTCCCTTCTTCTCCACATATGCTCTCACAGCCTCAAATACCTTGGCGATATCAAGCTGTGCCGTCTCATTCGCGGCATGTACAGCCTTTACAAACCTTCCCTCAACTGACTTCCTTACAGGCACGGGCTCTTCCGCCTTCTCCGCCTCTGTCTTTGCGGCGGGAGCGGGCGAGGCTGTATATTCATAGCCGTCATAGCTGTCCTCGCGCTCTTTCTCTTCCGTATCCGTATAAAATTCTATCTCTTCCCAATCGTTGGGGTAAGAAATGTCGGGGATATGGTTTCTGTTTGCCGTCTGTACGTCGCTTACCGCCAAGGTCGCGGGCTTCTTCGCGCCGCGAAGCTTTTCTATACCACCTATAAGCAGCCAGACAAGCAGCACCGTGACCGCCAGCCACACGACCAGCAACACTCCGTCCACTACCGAGGCGGTAGAGGACGAGGGTCGGATGCCAACAGCACGAAGTACGGTATCTCGGAAGGAAGTCATATAAGCCACAGCGAGTATACCGAACAGAATTATCATAGCTCCCGATATCAGCGATCGCACAAGCGCCTTCACCGACACCTTGACCTTTGTTTTGCTATCCTTCACGGTATTATCGGCAACCGCCGTCGCGGGTATCTGCGCTCCGCTGCCCGCCACCTCGTATTCCTCAAAAAGTATCAGATAGCGCGAGGAGGAAGCGACATATATCTGGTAAATACCGCCCTCGCATTCCCATCTGCCGGTATTTACGTTGTAGTACCTGAACGCCTTACTGTCAAATGGAATGTCCACATATCGGCTCTCGCCCACCTCAAGGTACACCTTCTTGAAGCCCTTCAGCTCCTTGGAGGCCGCCGTGACCGCGGAGCCGTTTCTGCCGATGTAGAGCTGAGCGGTCTCAGCGCCCGCCACGGCTCCCGTGTTGGTCAGCTTGAATCTCACGCCATCACGGGTGACACTGAGATCGGAATATTCAAAATCAGTATAGCTCAGACCAAAGCCGAAGGGATACCTCTCCTCAACATTTCTCGCCTGATAAAGCCTGTAGCCGTGAAGCCCCTCGACGCTTCCCGCGCCCATGGGCATATCGCAGACAGACTCTGTGAGCTTACCCGAGGGATTGACAGCTCCGCTGAGTATCTTCAGCACCGCCTTGGCTCCTCCCTGACCCGCGTCTCCCGCGAACAGCACCGCGTCACAGATATCATTCCACGACATATCTATCATTGAACCCGCAAGCACCACCGCAACTATCCGCGCGGAGGTCTCGGCACGGAGTCTGCGGAGCATGCGGAGCTGATGCTCGGGCAAAGCATATGCACCGTCCAGCCCCAAAGTGCCCACATAGGCAACCACAACATCCGCCGTCCTTGCCAGCGCGCAGGCATTTTCCGCAAGCAGCTCATTGTCAGCGCCGACTATATTGGAATATCCCGTAGACGAACCGATAACATTGAGTCCCGACTTGCCGAATATCTTGGATGTAACATCGTTTTCCATCGGAATAATGCCCGTACCCTTACCAAGCTCGGTAAGCACAGTGTCAACATATTCGCCCACAAAAGCTACCTTCATGTCGTGGGCTATGGGCAGTGTCTTTTCTCTGTTTTTCAGCAGGACCACAGTCTCGCAAGCCGCGTCATACGCACAAGTGTTGTGCCTCTGCTCGTCAAACACAACAGGGTGGTTGCAGGGGAAGGAGCTGTAGGAATCGCCGGAAATATCCGTCTTTTTCTTCGCCGCGTCAGCCGCCGCAAACAATCTCTCAAGCGCGAGATCGACCTCCTCGTCGCTTATCGCCTCGCCGTCCTCTACCATGCGCTTGAGCGCGGAGAAGGAAAGTGTTCCCGCCGCCACCTCGTCAAGTAGCTTTTTGTATCTGGCAAGCGCTCTGCCTATCTTCTGTGACTCAGCTTCGGCATCAGCAGACAAAAACATAGACACACCGCGTGACATCGCCTTTGCCGTATCCACTCCGCCTCTGTCCTCGGCTGTGATAACACCGCCGTACTGCCACTCCGTCCGTAGCACGCCGGAGGTAAAAAAGCCGCTCTCACATACATTCGCACCGTCAATTGTCGCTTCGGGAATATTGATCATGGTGGGCTTGCCCTCCTTGACCGCCATCTCATAGGGCATAAGACCGATCTCTCTCAGCGTTTTCTCGTCACTTCCCGCCGCAAAGTCCTCTCGGGCGTCGGTATAACGGGCGTGAGCCATCACCTTGTTATGCTCAAATCCACGTATGTAAGCGGAGATCATCTTTCCCGAAAGATAGGGATCTTCGGAAAAACGAGAGCTGTTGCTGTCCTTATATGGAATTGTGATAACGCCCGCCGACGGAGTCGCGAGAGCATTTATTCCGAGAGAATGCGCCTCGTTTCCGATACAGTTCGCCACATTTGCGGCAAGGGGAAGATTCCAGCTCCGCGCCATGTTGAGCGGAGACGGGAAACGGGTGGTGGGAGCGCCGTAATGCTTATAGCCCGCGCGTATCGCCAGACCATATGCACCGTCGGAGAAGGTGAGCCCCGACACATCGATGTCTCCCGCTTTTATTCTGTTCCAGCCACCCGCGGCGGCAATAAGCTTTGCCTTTTGTTCGGTAGTAAGCTGTTTTATAATTACTGAGTATTCCTTCATTTCAAGATACCTCTGCATTGTCGGTAATGTTATATTTAAATATTTTAATATTTCAATTATAGCACATTTACTGTTCTGTGTCAATAATCTCCTACATTATATTTATATTTCGTCGTTTTTTATAAACATCCGCGGTGCACATAAGCGCCGATCATTGTAATATATAATTTTCATCATATATTTTTGCGTCAAATTATATAATAATAAATTATATTTTTCATCAATTTATCTCTGCGCAATTATATTAATATTGCAATATTAATATTATTTATATTATATTTTTCATCAAGTGTAATGCAGTAATTTGACAATTCATATTCGGACAAAAAATAATATTATTTATCACTAAAATTTAAAAACCAAAATAACCTATTGACAATATCAATGTTTTGTGGTACAATATAAAAAGCAAATAAAATATACTGCCACCGGGTAGTGAATGTCACGCACATTCGCCGCGTATCGTTAGGTCCTTGAAGATACGCCGCGGATGTTTTTTTACTTGATACCACAGGAGAAGCATCATGAAAATAATACGATCGATAATAACATCAATAAAAACGCTGACACGTTTTGAAAGGATACTTTGGGGCGTATCCGCCGCCGTGATATTTCTGAGCCTTATAGCCACGGGAGATCCCGACATACTTGTAATGTGCGCCACGCTTGTGGGCATAAGCGCTCTGATATTCATAGCCCGTGGAGATGTTCTCGGGCAGATACTCATAATAATATTCAGCCTTCTGTACGCGGGAGTGTCCTATCGCTTTGCGTATTACGGAGAAATGATATCATACGTAGGCATGAGTGGACTGATAGCCCTTTTCTCTACCGTGTCATGGATACGCCATCCATACAAAGAAAAGCAGGTGAAGATAAGCCGTCCCGACAAAAAGACTCTCATCATTCTCGCCGTGCTTACAGCCGCCGTCACCTGCGCGTTTTATTTTATTCTCAAAGTTCTCGGCACGTCAAACCTGCCCTTCAGCACCATTTCCATCGCTACGAGCTTCGTTGCATCCTCTCTCGCCCTGCTTCGCAGTCCGCACTACGCCCTTGCCTACGCCGCCAATGATATAGTTCTCATCATCCTCTGGATATTCGCCGCCATACAGGACATCTCATCCCTTCCAATGATAGTCTGCTTCGGCGTATTCTTCATCAACGATATGTACGGATTTTTCAATTGGCTGAGAATGGAGAAGCTGCAGAAGAAGGCGGTGGAATGAGGAATTCGGATTCAAATCAATGGTGTATCACAGAACAGTGTTGAACACCTTTATGTTTTTATCCTAAACACCGTAATCTCGGTATATCTCACACCGAGCTTGACCGATGATGATCTCGATTTTTATACTGTCTTAATAATCATATCGCCTCTGCAATGTTAGCTGAATTTTCCTTTCTGTACTCTCAACCAATCTTTCTTACTTCTTATTCCCCCTCTTTTGAAAGAGAGCGAGGTATTCGCCTACGGCGAAGATTTTTTTGCTTCGCCGAAGTTCAGGTTTCTCCCGCTTCCGTTCCCCTCAAAAATAAATATCCCCCCGTAAAACGGGGGGTATTTCAGTTTCGGGCATAGCCCTAATACTACTGGCTGCGCACAAGTGCGCTTTAGATTGGCCTGCCAGCCATGCAATTGTTACTTACTACCCATAAATGGGTCCCGTGGG
>JAFTQL010000026.1 GCA_017462795.1 Clostridia bacterium | reverse complement strand
GGCGGGAATAGCCTCCTGCGCCACAAGGATCTCACCGCAGACGGAGCATTCCTTACCCTCGGTAAGTCCGCCCTCGGTACATGTCGCTTCTTTTCCGTTTACAGCGATCTCGGTGTGTCCCTTGGCGGGAATTATCTCCTGCGCTGTAATTACCGTCTCGCATACCGAGCAGTGCTTACCCTCGGTAAGTCCCGTTTCGGTACAGGTAGCCTCAACAGCGGCATCTGCCACCTCGGTATGTACGTGTGTATCCCAATTGATCGCTGTAAGCGTAGCTTCAGCGCCGTTTACAGTGTAATCAAAGGTCTTTTCGGGAGTCATAACATCACCCTTGGTTACATCCAAGGAAATTACAACATCACCTTCATATCCGTCAGCCACCTCAAACGTAAGTACCGCGACAGTGCCTGTGGCGGTATATATCTCCGCATTGGGATTTGACATTGCGTCAAATATGTTTCCGACAGTAACCTTAATAACTCCGGATTTGGGATCGTTTACCGTAACACTGCCAAAAGCACTGTCCGCAGAGGAATATTCTATATATGATATTGCATTTGCATCATATGTAACCTCTGCTATCGAGCTTAAAAATCCCTTATTGTCGGAAATAGAAACAGCAACCGTAAAGCGTTCTCCGTCTCCAACGATGGAGGGCGAGCCCTCCATCGTATAAGCAACATCATATTCGGATGCCGACACCGTAAAAGAAAGACACAATACAAGCTGTACAATGAAAAGTAATACTAAAAGTTTCCTGCTTTTCATTATTATATCCTCCTTCTTCGATATCAAGCTGTAAGACCTACCATATCTTCATAAGTTTTGATTCCTACCAGATACTCATAGATGTATACGAAATCCTGAGAGTTGACCGTACCGTCCTTATTTACGTCAACAGTAACATCATAATCTTTGCTGATCTCACCTGTTATCATCTTATAAACGATAAGCGCGTCGGCAAGATTTGCGTCATCGTCCTCGTTTACGTCAAGGAACTTCACAATGTCAATAGACTCTGTTTCGCCCTCGCTTGCTATCTCTTCCTCAGCGGTATTCAGAGCCATGCAATCATCAAAGCTGAATTCACCGGACACCGCCTCAGCATTTTCTATACGGAAGTAAACAACAACAAGCTGTTCTGTTCCGTCAATGGTAACATTCTGAGCCTTCTTATTTTCATCGTTAGCAGTGCTTGCCACGATACTTACACGACCGCCGTTATCGTGAGCGAGAGGACTTGTAATAAAGTTCTCGGACAGAAATTCTGCCTTTACAAACGTCATAACGTCTTTGTCATATACAAGATCAAAGGAAACGCCCCATATCTCTACAGGCTTCGCGGTGTTAAGAGAAACGGTAACCTTTACCAGAGAGGAATCAGCATATCCCGCGCCGCTTACAACAGCGTTGTCGATATCAAGAGTGTACTCGATACCTGTTTTAGCGGGAATTACCTCTGTCTCTTCGTGCTCACAAACGGAGCAAACGCGCTTCTTCTCACCCTCGGATGTAATTGTGGCTTCAACTGTAGTTACCCACTCTCCGAATGAATGATCAGCAAGATAACGATCGTCAACATCTGTTACCTTATTGTAATCACAGTTTCTGCATACCAAGAGCTTATAACCATAATCCTTACATGTTGCGGGAACTGTTACCTCAAATGTATCGTTATGAGCTCTTCCAATAGTCTTTTCACAGTTTACACAGTCACGGTCTACGACAGCATCTTTACAATCGTCAACGATCTTTTCACCCGCTGCGTTTATGTGTCCTGTAGCGGGAACAACCTCACCGCGTGTACACTCTGTGCTGTTCTCACATATATATACATTCTCGCCGTCATTTTCACAATCGGGCTTTGTGGAATTTGTTTCATCAAGCTCCCACTTATGTCCAAGCGCTTTAGTATAGCCGTTAATATACTCAAGTCCGCAATCGGGACAGAGCCAGTGCGTGTAACCGTAAAGCTCACAGGTT
This sequence comes from Clostridia bacterium, assembly GCA_017462795.1. Taxonomy (GTDB): domain Bacteria; phylum Bacillota; class Clostridia; order Oscillospirales; family CAG-272; genus HGM12713. The sequence goes on along the minus strand of JAFTQL010000026.1, from coordinate 29,563 downwards.
ACCGTTCTGCTATCCTCAACACGTTTATTTTTGTGGTTGAGAGCGGTAGAAGTTGTCTTTCCTTCTGTTGCGTCACAATTCTTACAGTCTTTGTATTCGCTTACTCCGCCCTTTTCGCATGTAGCGGGTACAGCGGGAATGGTTTCCCACTCATGATCAACTGTAATTTCGGCACCGTTATTCTCCTCATCATCTGCACCGCAGTTCTTACATGTCCATTTTGCTTTGTAGCCTGCTTCCTTGCATGTTGCGTCTTTTCCGGCTACTTTATCCCAGTCATGTCCGAGAGCATCAGTCGCTACGGATTCAACAAACTCACCGCAGCTTGTACATGTAAATTGCGCTGTAGCCCCACCTTCGGTACATGTAGCCTTCACAGCCGCAAACTCATTGTCCAAGCCCTCATAGGATTCAGGCTCAACATGACCGAGACCTGTTCCGTCAATAACAACAAGTACGTTCTTTCCGCAATCGGAGCAGGAATATTTGTATAAGCCAACAGTCACACAATCACCCGCACGGAATATATCGCGTGTATCGTCGGAGGAAAGACCGCGGTGCTGAGTCTTCGCCTCTTCAAGTGTATATTCATCCTTGTATTCAAGTTTAGGAAGAGTATTTTTCTTTGTAGTTTCGGAGCAACCGTCATTCTGACAGATATACTCGTCATAACCCTCTGACGAACAGGTAGGCTTATGGTTGATAGGCTCTCCTGTAAAGTCATGTCCTGTAGCTTTGTTTTCCGTACTTTGATCCTCTGTCTTGCTACAGCCTTCATTCGCGCATGTTACGGTGATGATCTCATCATCTGTACATGTCTGCGCCTGCTTGATAACAGATGTCGCGCCCTTGGTAATATCAAAATTATGTCCGAGAGCGGGAAGAATATTGGTCTCGTATGCGTTACAGTCAACACAGTAACCAACCTCGTCTCCGTCAACATCACATGTGGGAGCGTTGATAGTGCCGTTCTCAATATTGTGATTTTCGGTATTGTATGTATTACCAACTTTACATTCGATCAGACAAACAGCGTCACCGTCAACAGTCACGTCATAAGCTATTCCATCTTCTGATGTATAATTGCTTACGCTATCCAACGTACAATTTTCATTGGTACAATAGGTAAACTCATATCCAAAGCGTGCGCATGTTGCATCTACGGTAACAGACTCAGGCTCATGACCTGTCTTATTTAATACTTCACTCTGTGCCAATCCACAGCGTCCGCAGTCCCATGCTATTGAACCGTTGTTTTCACAGTCCGCGGGAACTTCAACCTTATTAAGGCTTGCTTCATCATCATATGTTGTGTGTCCGAGAGGATCAACCTCGTTTACTCTCTCAACAAAACCACAGACAGTACATGCATAAAGATCAAAGCCGAACGCGGTACAGGTGGGAGCAACCTTGATAGGCTCTTCCTTAAAGGTATGTCCGGGAGCTGTTATTGTAAGTCTGACCTCTTCTCCGCAACGGTTACAGTAAACGATCTTCCAACCGTCACCACCCTTACAAGTAGCAGGCATCTCAAGCTTTACTTCCGCATTTTCGGTATCATGACCGAGAGCTTCGATAGCAATGTCTTCTTGCTTCATCTCGGTCGTTGCGTTTTCATCAGCAAAAAGCTTCTCGCATACCTTACATTCCCAATACTCATTAGCACCGTCTTCCAAGCATGTGGCATCCTTTCCGGCATGCTTGACCAGCTCATGATCATGCTCGTGACATATAACAACTTCCTTTGTTGTCCCGCAAACCGTACACTCATAAATGGCAAGACCGTCTTTATTCCATGTAGGCTCTTCTTCGATCTTTACGGGATTTTCAGACCACGTGTGTCCCGCGCCTGTTCCGGAGATGGAAGTCTCCATCTCATCTCCGCAAACGGTACACTTTTTATAAATATGACCGCCTGTCAGACAGTCACCGTCTCTACCGGTCTCTTGGTATTTGTGACCTTCGGCAACAAGAGTTTCTCCGCCCTGAGTTTTGCCGCACTTAGAGCAGGTATAGATCGCTGTTGTGCCATTGGTTGTACAAGAAACCTCAACAGGCTCTGTTGTCTTTTCCCACTCATGAGTATCATTCTCATCTTCGGGAGCCTCAAAGTTATCGGCAAAATATTCGTGGCATGTGAGACATTCATAAACGGTATAACCGTACTCGCCGCACATTGGGACAACTGTTTCAACCTTTCTCGACTTTCCACCATCCTCGGGATGAGTCTCGAGCGTATGCTTTGTTCCGCTGCAAGTCTCGTCCGCGGCAAATGCCGACATGGGCATAACGGACAAGATCATCAGGCACGCAAGCAATACAGATAAAATTTTTCTTCTCATAATCTTTTTCCTTTCATAAATATATATTAAATTTTTTCTGTCGGGGATTCTTAGGGGGGACGGATTATGCTTAACTCTTCTTCATATGTAGTCATTTTACTTTACCTCATCAAAAAAATTCGGCGCATACCACGTAATGCATATTATGTGGTATGCGCCGATGGGCAAGCGGAAAAAACGGACCGCCTCTGTTCACCGAAAATAAAAAAGCGCATGACTTTAAGACCAATGAGAAATTTTTTTGCTTTCATTGGTCTTTTCGCCATGCGGTCATTTAAAATTTTCTTGATATTTTATGTCAAACCGTCCCGAATCTCTCTCCTGTTTTTGTTTTTTTAATTAAAATTTCTTATTGATTTTCTTTTTTTACAAAAAACGCTTGACAAATATGGTTTTTTGGTGTAAAATATTTTATGTATACTGCAACATAATATGCATTATGTGGTCAGCATAGCAATAATCCGAGACGTTGAATCTGGCGGCGATGTATTTCGCCGCTTTCTTTTGTATATATGCGGGTCGTGTTCACGCTGGAATGTCCCAGAATGTCCGCCAATCTGACTATATCCTTTTGCGCCGTGTAGTAGGTGCGGGCGAAAAGATGACGGAGGTTATGGGGAAACACCTTCTTTTCCGCTACTCCCGCCGCGCGGCACAGCCCTTTCATCTCTCCCCATATATTCGATCTGTCCAGCGGATTGCCGTTTTTGGTGACAAAAACAGCCCCGCTTTTTATTTTTTGCTCCTTGATATAATGCCTGAGAAGCTTGCACAGCTGCGGAGGAAAAAACACCGTCCTGCGCTTGCCCTTGCACTGAATGTCGGCTCTTCCGCGCTCTACCGCCTCAACGGTGACAGACCTGACCTCGGACACACGGATACCTGTGGAGCATATCGTCTGCATAAGCAGATAAAGCCTCTTGTTCTTTTTGCGCTGAGCCGCCATGAGCAGTCTTTCGTATTCCGCCTTGGTAAGCTCCCTTTCTTCGGACGCGAAGATCTGCCTTTGGAGCCTTATGCTTTTAACTCTCAGCTCATACCACCCCATAAAATTGAAAAAGCTGTTGATCGAGGACAGAGCCGCGTTTACGCTTGCGGGAGCGTATTTGCCGCACAGGTAGGTTTTATAAGCCAATACCACGCTCTTGTCAAACCGAGTATCTGTCATCCACCTCATAAATTCCTTTACATCGTGAATATATTTGCCGACAGTTGCCGCGCATCTTTCCTGTTCGATCAGATGATCTCTGAAATTTCCGATCTGTTCGATCGTGATCGTTCTCATAATATCAACTCCTTTGTGACTATTATTTTACCACGAATACGCCAACCATTCATTTTTATTTTTTAAAAAAACACGTATGATAAGCGGTATGGGAAATATTCCGCTTGACATGAGCGTTTTTTTACTGTATAATTAAAACACAGTTTTTTATACAGGCAGGAGCAAGCAATGGTAGCACGCAAAGCGATACACACGGATATTGATAAGGTTTTGAAAATATACGAAAGAGCAAGGCAATATATGGCGGACACGGGAAACCCTACGCAGTGGGCGGATTTTTATCCCCCCGAGGAGCTTGTTATGAAGGACTTCGACGGCGGAAATCTCTACGTTCTGGAGGAGGACGGAGAGCTGTGCGGCGTATTCGCGTTTTTCCCCGACGGTGACCCTGTTTACCAAAGCATCAACGGCGCATGGCTCAATTCCCTGCCCCACGGAGCGATACACCGTATAGCCGCCTCGGGTACAAAAAAAGGTGTGCTTTCCGCATGTGTGGACTACTGCCTCACCCAGACGAACAACCTCAAGATAGACACCCACAAAAGCAACAAGGTCATGCAAAACGCGCTGACAAAGTGCGGATTTGTATACTGCGGCACGGTCACAGTGCCATACCTCAACGAATGTATAGCGTTTCAGCTTTACAGGGAATAAAAAGAGAACACCGTTTCCGTATCTCTCAGGTGAGATGCGAAAACGGTGTTTTTTGATATTGAATTTAATTTCAGTCAAACGCAAGTCCGAAATATGTGGGTGGGTCAAGCCTGCTGTCGGGGAAAGGAAGATACATGGCAAAGGGTATCTCTGTCCCGACGGTGCGGAATATTCCCTTGGTACAGCCCAACGCCCGAACGATGGCGGGGGCGGCGTTTTCCTCCCCCAAAAGCTCTGTTCCGTACAGTGTGTCTCCCTCTCTGCGTGCCGCCAACAAAAAGCCTTCTCCCGCGTAAAGCTTCGACATACTTTGCAGAAATACCGTATTTTCCTTTTCCTGAATCACTCCGCCATGGGGCAAGAAACGGCGTCTGAGCATTTCGTACTCGGCAGGCTCAATGGGACGTATCCCTGTCTCACTCTCCGAGGCATCGCAGCTTATCTTGCGGATATGACCGCATATAGTGTATCCCATTTTGCCGTAAAGCCCGAAAAGCCCGCGGTCACCCGGAACAAGCACAGCTCCCTCATAGCCCAGGTCTTGCAGATGACGGTGGGTATTCTCCATCAGCCTGCGGCAAAGTCCCTGTCCTCTGCGCGACTTGGCGGTGGCTATGGCATACAGATATGCGATACGCCGTCCCATATGCTCGCAGTCGAACCAATACAGCGCCGCGACCGCTTCTCCGTCAAGCGTGACGCACCGACAGCGTGAGGGGCTGAAAGCGGTTCTCCAAAAGCTGTCAAGAAACGCCTCCGTGTCTCCGAACGCCTCCCGCCAAAGCCTGCGGAGCGAAGGGATGTCCGCTCTTCCCGGCTCATCAATAATCATATCCGTCCTCCAGAAGACACGCCCAGCACTTTTCTACCATATGGTGAGGATAATAGCTGCGCTTTGCCTTTCTCAAGCCCTCAAGTCCCATATCCTCCTCGCGATCAAGATAACGGATATCGGGATATTTGCTTCGTATATATCTCGCGAACTCACAGTTGATGGCGGGATAAGCTCCGTTTACATCCGCTCTTGCCTTCTCAAACTGAATGTCAAACGTATCAGCGGAAAGACGGCTGCCAAGCGTCACCGCAAGCACATCGTCTCCGTCAAGCAGAACAAGCCCGTCCATTCCAAGCTCTTCGTAGTGGCGGAACGCCCTGTCCAGTGCCGCTTGCTCCATATGGTAGTCCCCGTTGGGGTTCTCACGTATACGGGTCTCGTACCAATCATTTACCATCTGCCTCACACGCGCAAGGTTGTCCTCTCCCAGGGGCTCGACGGTATAATTTGGAAATGTCTCTCTGAATCTGTTGAGATGGTTGCGCTTGCCATGATATTTTTTGCCCTTGAGATCGGCAAGGTCGTCAATGGCGTACACATAATCAAAAGAGCCTTCGTCGCAGTGGAAACGGAATCTGCCGGGATAAAGCTCCTCCAGAGTCTGCCTCTGCCAAGGACGGAGTCCTGTGATGCGGCAGGGTATTCCCCTTGCCATCGAATCATCTATAATAGCGTCGATCACCGCCTTTTTGTCCCCTTCTCCTATGGGATAAGGATAAACACTGCGGCGATCAAACTGAGAAAACATTACGATGTGGTCATGGATGACCGCAAAATTCTGCCTTCCCCACAAATACAGATTAGCAAAGGAAAATTCGCACCCCCGCTCCTCTCCGTCAGACCTGTATTTTTCATAAATCGTCTTGTCTGCGGGTGATATCGGTTTGAAATTGATCATTGCTACAGATTTGGTCTCAGTCATAAATGCCCCATGGCGGATGGTATCGCCTTTTCCTATTACATAAAATTTTGTCGTCTCGATATCCTATCAAGTCAAATTAAATTATAAATGATTATTCACCTCTTGTCAATAGCTTATGCAATATTTTGACAAAAAAAGCGAATTGTTCTTACAGAATATCAATATTTTTTATTTTTCCTTAACTGTGACTGTATTGGTTTTCAATTAATATTTTCGTTCATAAGCTCTCCGAGAGTCATCTCGCCCCAGGCGTAATTGGTAAGATAACTGCCCTTGAAAAGCCCCGCAAATTCCTCTTTTCCCGAAAGATAGTCATAAAGATCGCACCCTATCTCCTCGGGAATGATTCGCCGCTTTCCGTCCACAGACTCCATGATGCCGGCTATACCGTATTCCTCAAGTGTGTTTTTCAGTCTCAGCGCCTCCTTGCGGTATCTGGCTAAGGTGACGGCATTGGCGGGCTCATTCTCCCACAGATATCCGATTGCCTCCTCGCTTGTCACATAGCCGCCTCTGCGGTCCACAAGCAATGCCAGCAGCTCCTTTGCCTTTTTGTTTCGGAAGGCTATGGGCTTTCCGTCAACAAAAACGTCAAAATATCCGAAGGTGCGAATGTATATACCCGTATTTTCCGCGGACGCGGACACAGACGCTCTCTGCCCGCCATCCATATTGTACAGCATGACGTAGAAGGGAGACGATCCGTCGGGATCCTTCTGCGAGCATATCGCCTTTATCACCCTTTTCCTGTTCTGCGTCATATCAAAATATGTAAATTCCGCCTCTCCCGTGGAAAAGAGCAGAGCCACATCCTCATAAGCGATACTGCTCCTTGCGATAAACTCCTTTATGGAACAGCTCTTCTCGGCGAGAGACATCCATTCCTCCTCGGTATATCCGAAGAAATGACAGACGTTGGCGCTGGCGTAAAGCGGCTTTACATTATTGTTTTCCACCTTGAACGCCATGCCGCCCTCGGTGAAGCGCATGACCGTCTCCTGCATGCTTCTCAGGGCGAGATTTTCGTTTCTGAGCTCATCCAATATCTGCTCATCGGGCATGTATTTACAACAGAACAGGCTTACCGAGCTGTCTATTCCGAGAAACGTGCCCACACATTTTTTCATCTTCCCGTCTGCCGACACGGCACGGTAGTTGATCTGAGGCGGGCGACCCGCTCTTACAGACACACGGCGCGCGAAAAACGCGGAAAAGAACTCTCTCATCCGCTCTCTGTCCTCGCGGTATACCGAATGCTGTATCCACTGCTCCGTTGCCTGCTCCATGTGCATGGGCAAGTTGCGTATCCGGCTGAAGGTATCCGAGTCGCCAGACACATATTTGACCGTACCGCTCGCGAGATCATACTCAAATATCTTGTCATACACATCGGACAGCGCCTCCAGATACCGCTCGGTCTCACTCGCGCGGCGGGTCTTATACCTCTCGGTAACGTCCATGCAAACGCTTTGAAATTCCTCTTTTCCGTCCTTGTCCCTTACCTTGGTCACCCAACCGTAAAGCCTTGCCTTTGTACCGTCACAGCGAAGGACGGACAGCTCGCCCGCGATAGGCGCGCCGCTGTTGTAGACACGATTCAGAAAGCGAGAAAAATCCCGCCTTTCCTCAATCGGGATCATGAGATAGATATTATCCTTATACAGCTCCTGATAGTCAAGCTCTCCGTCTCTTACCTCGGGAAAGCGCATGATATCCATCATCCGCTTATTGACATACGTCACCCTGGGATTCTTTTCACAGGTATATTTCAGCATTCCGCAGGGCACGGTCTCATTGAGGAATCGCAGGTTGTCGGTCTCCGATCTTATATCCGTAATGTCTGTCAGCACCGAATAGCCCACAGGTCTGCCGTCCGCAAGCGCGCCAACGGTCATGGTGTCCTTGACACACATGACCGATCCGTCCTTTTTTATTATCCTGTACTCGGCGCTTGCCGACCGCTTCCCCCCGGAAAGCTGTTTTATGTAGCCGTCATATATCTGCTTATCCGCGGGATGTATCACAGAGAGATACAGGTCGCTATGCTCGCTGACAAGCTCTTCCCTTGAATATCCTGTCATATCACAAAGACTTTGGCTGACAAAGACAGGCATTATCGGCTCACTCAGGCTGTACAAACGGAATCCTCCGATACAGCTGTTCAGTATTTCCGTTATATTTTCCCTTTCAAAATTCATAATATCTCCTGAATATATATCAAGCATATTTTCCGTATGATATCTAATTATATCATGATTTTTTTATCTTGTTGTGAATACAACAAGAAGAAAGCAAGAACTAATCATAACAATTTTGATACAGAAATATCCTCGACGGCTTCCGAGATATCGCCTGTCACATTGCTTTGGGCATATCTTATCGCCTCAAGAACAGCGTTTTTTATGGCTTTCGCGTCCGAAGAACCGTGCGCCTTGATAACGGGCTTTGAAATTCCAAGTATGGGCGAGCCGCCATGCTCGGAGGGATCAAAGCTCTTTTTCATTTTTGCAAGCTGTTTTCTTATCATAAGTGCCGACAGCCTTGTGAAAATATTTTTGCCATACACGCTCTTCAGCGACCTCAGCAGTCTCTTGCCCGTTCCCTCCACAGTCTTCAGAAAGATATTTCCCGTAAATCCGTCGGTAACCAGAACATTGCACGCGCCGAAAAGCGCCGCGCTGCCCTCCACATTTCCCACGTATTTTATGGCGGAACAGGCTTTGAGACGGCTGTTTGCCTCTACCTGCAGGGGTGTTCCCTTTCCGTCCTCCGTGCCGTTGTTCAACAGCCCCACCGTGGGCGCTTGTATACCGTACATCTTTCTCATATACGCCGAGCCCATAACGGCAAACTGCTCAAGATACTCGGCGCTCACCGTGATATTCGCTCCCGCGTCCATCAGAAGACAGGGCTCTGTGGAGGGCAGGACTGTTCCTATAGCCGCGCGGCTGACACCGTGAGCTCTTTTTACGATAAAGGTAGCCCCCGTAAACAACGCGCCCGTGTTTCCCGCGCTTACAAACGCGTCGCCCTTTCCGTCGGCAAGCAGCCCCAGTCCCACCATCATGGACGAATCCCTTTTACGCTTGAAGGCGGTGATGGGATCGTCATCCATGGTGATGACCGACGGGGTATCAACTATCACACATCTGTCCGTGTCAAGTCCTGTATCCACCGCTATCCGACGGATATCGCCGCTGTTTCCCACAAGCGTAAATTCGGCGTCACAGCTGCATATAGCGTCTCTCACCCCCAAAAGTATCTCATAAGGCGCTTTATCGCCGCCCATAGCATCTATTATTATACGCATAAGTCTCCACTCTCAAGCCTTTTGGCGAAGGTCTGTTTTCTTTATTTTGCCGCTGATGGTCTTTGGCATCCCGGTGACAAACTCAACTATTCTTATCCATTTGTATTCCGCAAGCTTGCTGTTGCAGAGATCCTTTATCTCCTTTTCAAGCTCTCTTGTGGGAGAATATCCGTCGCCAAGCACTATCACCGCCTTTATAGCCTGACCTCGCAGCTCGTCGGGAACGCCGATAACACTGCATTCCACCACCGCGGGATGCTCCATAAGCACGTTTTCGATCTCATAAGGACCTACGCGGAATCCGCCTGTCTTGATGATATCGTCAAATCTGCCGTGAAACCGATAAAGTCCGTCCTCGTCCTGCCAGGCGGCGTCCCCCGTGTGATAAACGCCTCCGCGCCATACGTGTCTGTACTGCTTCTCGTTATCCAGATATCCGCAGAAGATGCCGATCTGTCTGCCGTTCCCGGGCGGAACTATCACCACCTCGCCGATCTCCCCGCGGGGCGTGAGGTTGCCATGTTTATCCATCAATTCGATATGATACATGGGCGAGACCGTTCCCATAGTTCCTTCCCTGGGTTCTCTTCCCCTCAGATTTCCCATAAGAAGCGTGGTCTCCGTCTGACCGTAGCCCTCGCACAGCGGAATGCCCGTGCGTTCGGTAAATTTCCTGAACACCTCCGCCGCCAGCGTCTCTCCCGCCGTTGAGGCATGACGCAACGCGGGCATATCGGGCACGCCCTTGCGGACAAGGTATCTGTAAACGGTGGGCGGCGCGCAGAAGGATGTAACGCCGTAGCGGTTTATGATATTTGTAAGCTGCTTGGGGTCAAAATTGTCAAAATCATAGACCATGACCGCGCTTCCCACCAGCCACTGACCGTATATCTTACCCCATGATGCCTTTGCCCATCCCGTCTCCGCGACGGTGAAATGCAATCCGCCGTCCTCCGCCTGCTGCCAATATTTCGCTGTGACAACATGGGCGAGAGGATAGGTGAAATCATGTATCACCCCCTTGGGGTCTCCCGTGGTTCCCGATGTGAAATACATGAGCATGGGATCGGTTGCGAGTGTGGGGACACGCTCAAGCTCACTGTCGGCGCTTTCCATCGCTTTTGTGAGATCGGCAAAGCCCTCCTTGCTGTCCGACTGCACGCACCATAGCAGAGGATGCGCGCCTGTTCTGTCAAGCGCCGCCCGAACATTTTCGGGAACGCCGTCCCACGGTGTGCAGATAATTGCATCGGCGCGCGACGCGTTGATTCTGTATTCAAGATCCTTGACGGTCAGCATATGCGTGGCGGGGATCATCACAGCCCCCAGCTTATGAAGCGCCACCGCCACAAACCAATACTCATAATGACGCTTAAGGATGACCATCACTCTGTCACCCCTTTTTATCCCCGCCTCCGAGAGAACATTGGCGACCTTGTTGCTGTATTTTCTGATATCCTCAAAGGTAAAGATATGCTCCTCGTTGCGGGTATTACACCACACCATTGCCCTTTTTTCGGGAGTCTCGGCGGCAATACAGTCCACAACGTCATATCCGAAATTAAAATCCGCGGGATATATCGGTTCAAATTTTTTCAGAGCGCCGCTCTCATCGAAATACTCGCGGCAATATTTTTGATATATGCTCATAAGTTCTTTGTCCTTGATCAAATTATCTGACCGTCCGCAACCATTCCTATGCGGCGGAAACGGTCATATCTCTTCTGAAGAAGCTCGGGATCTCTTGAAAGCTCCGAAACCTCCTGTGCAAGAAGCAAACGTATACGGTCGTAGTATTCCTTCTTTCCCATATCCGCCTCCGACAAGATGCGCTCGATGACCCCAAGGCTCTTGGCGTCCTCGGATGTCAGCCTGAGGCTCGCCGCGGCAACATCGGCTTTGGCTGAGTCCTTCCAGAGAATGCTCGCGCATCCCTCGGGAGAGATGACCGAATATACCGAGTTCTTGAGCATCCAGACGCGATCCGCCACGGCAAGCGCCAGCGCTCCTCCGCTTCCTCCCTCTCCGATGAGGACGGAGATAACGGGAACGCAAAGCGTGCTCATCTCCATAAGATTCTCGGCGATCGCCTGCCCCTGACCGCGCTCCTCAGCCCCGATACCGCAATACGCCCCCGACGTATCAACAAAGCAGATAACAGGTCTGCCAAACTTTTCCGCTTGCTTCATAAGCCTGAGCGCCTTCCTGTAGCCCTCGGGATGGGGCGCGCCGAAATTACGGGCAACACGCTCCTTTGCCGAGTGACCCTTTTCAATGGCGATGACCGTCACGGGAATACCGTCAAGCACGGCGATACCGCCTATTATAGCCTTATCGTCCGCATACTTTCGGTCACCGTGAAGCTCTATAAAATTCTTAAAAACATTTCTTATATAGTCCTGCCCTGTGGGGCGCTCACTGTCCCGGGCAAGCTTTACTCTCTCATATGGTGTCCCGCTCACAGCTTTTGTCCTCCGTTGTGCATCCTCAGAAATTGTGTAAGCAGCTTTCTCTGATCCTTGCGGTGCGCTATCTTGTCAATAAAGCCATGCTCCAGCACAAACTCCGCCGACTGAAATTCCTTTGGCAGTGTCTGTCTTGTGGTCTGCTCTATGACACGCTTTCCCGCAAAGCCCACAGTTGCTCCCGGCTCTGCCAGGATAATATCCGCCTCCATGGCAAAGCTGGCTGTCACACCGCCCGTGGTGGGATCGGTGAGAACGGCGATATACAAAAGCCCCACATCGCTGTGTCTTTTGACCGCCGCGCTGGTCTTTGCCATCTGCATAAGAGACAGCAAGCCCTCCTGCATCCTCGCCCCGCCGGACACGGTAAAGCCGACAACAGGCAGACGGTGCTCTACGGCATATTCAAACAGGGCGGTTATCCTTTCGCCCACGGCACTTCCCATGCTTCCCATCATAAAATAGGACTCCATGGCAAAAATACAGCATTTTTGCTTTCCTATCAGCGCCGTTCCGCATATGACAGCCTCGCTCTCCTCGCTTACCGTCTTTACCGTATCCAGCTTTTCCTCATATCCCGGGAAGCCCAGAGGATTGCACGACCTGATATCGGAGAACAGCTCGCAAAAGCTGTCCTTGTCCGCAACAGTGCCTATCCTCTGTCGTGCCTTCATCCTGAAATGATATCCGCAGGAGCAGACCAATTTGTCCGCCCAAAGACGGCTAAGCGGAATAGCCTTATGGCAATTGGGGCAGCTCTGCTCAGGCTCGCCCGCGTCGCTCTGAACGGGAGCGGAGCTGCGTCCGCCCTCCTCCAATTTGTTTTTAGGTTTCAGAAAATTAAGTAATGGCATAATATCACCTGCTACCCATAAATGTAAGATCGTAATCTCCCGAGGAAAACCGTGCATCGGAAACGATACGCAGCTGCTCCTCGGTGTTGGTGGGGATACCGTCCACCACCAGCTCGCACAGCGCGGCTCTGAGCTTGCGGAGAGCCTCCTCCCGTGTCTTGGCGTGTACTATAAGCTTGCCAAGCAGAGAATCGTAATAGGGAGATACCGCCGTTCCCTCCACAAGACAGGTGTCAAAGCGCACAAATGGCCCTCCGGGGACGTGAAGCATCCTGAGCGTGCCGCAGCTTGCGGCGTTTATCCTGCACTCTATCGCCGAACCCGCCATGGGGATGTCATTCTGCGTAAAGCTCAGCGGAATACCTGCCGCAATACGGATCTGCCATTTCACAAGGTCGATCCCCGTCAGCATCTCGGTCACGCAATGCTCCACCTGAAGCCGCACGTTCATCTCCATAAACCAGAAGTTTCCGTCTGTATCATAGAGAAACTCCAGCGTTCCCGCGCCCACGTATCCTATTTTCTTCACTGCCCTGACAGCCGTCCTTATTATACCTGCGCGCTGCTGCTCACTGACGGCGGGCGAGGGTGTTTCCTCAATAAGCTTTTGATTTCTCCTCTGCAAGGAGCAATCCCTCTCCCCGAGGCATACGACATTCCCCGCCTCGTCCGCAAGTATCTGAAGCTCAATATGCCGAGCCGGAAAAATATATTTTTCAAGATATACAGAGCCGTCGCCAAAAGCGCCGATAGCCTCGGCGGTGGCTTGCATATACGCGTCGTCAATTTCATTTTCATTTCGGATAAGACGTATTCCGCGTCCGCCGCCCCCCGCGCATGCCTTGAGCATAACGGGATATCCGATCCTCCGGGCGGCTTTTTTTGCCTCCTCTGCCGATGACACGGCTTTTGTGCCGGGAATAACACTAAGTCCCGCGCCGCTCATCAGCTCCTTCAATATTGCCTTATCCCCAAGACGCTCCATGTCCGTGGGATCGGGGCCGATAAAAACTATACCGTTCTTTCGGCACAGCCTCGCGAAATGCGCGTTCTCCGACAAAAAGCCGTATCCCGGATGGATAGCCTGCGCTCCCGCTAAAAGAGCGGTGCTGATCACGCGATCCTCATTAAGATAGCTGTCAGCCGCCTCCGCTCTTCCAATGCAGTAGCTTTCATCCGCCAGCGCCACATGGAGCGCGTTTTTGTCCGCCTCGGAATACACCGCCACGGTCGCCACGCCCATCTCCTTGCAGGCTCTTATTATCCTCACGGCGATCTCGCCGCGGTTTGCTATAAGAATTTTTGAAAACATAGATCAGACTCCCGTGATGGCAAAGGAAAACTCCGCGCTGACGCAGACTCTGCCGTCCACATTTACCGTACCCTCGGCGAAATAAAAGGGATGCTTCGCTCTCTTGATACAGCACCTTGTTTCTATCACGTCTCCCGGGCGGACGGGACTGCGGAACTTTACGTTGTTAAGTCCGGTATACACGGGAAGCTTTCCGTCGGTCATTTTGTCCGCCATAAGCACACAGGCGGACTGCGCCAATATCTCACAGAGGATGACCCCGGGTACTATGGGGTTGTCGGGGAAATGCCCTTTAAGAAAGAACTCATCCCCTCTGACCCTGTAGTGCCCTACCGCCGTTCCGTCCGTATTTTCAACGTCGTCAAGCAAAAGCATGTGATCCCTGTGAGGAAGTATGCTCTTTATCTGCTCCTGTGTCATTGTTTACCTCCTGATACGGAACAGCTCCGTTCCGTATTCAACCACCTGACCGTTGGTCACACATATTTTTTCGATAACTCCGCTCTCGTCGGCGGTTATCTCGTTCATCAGCTTCATTGCCTCGATAATACAGAGCGTCTGTCCCTTTTCCACACGGTCTCCGATGGCTACAAAGGGCTCGGCGTTCTCCGCGGGCGCGGCATAGAACACGCCCACAAAAGCGGAGCTTACCGACACACATCCGTCGTCTCCCTGCTTTTCGGTCACAGGCGAGGGTGCGGCTGAGGCTGTCTGAACCGCGACAGGCTCGCGGGCGACCGCCGCCTGTGTGCGCTCAAGGCGAACCACCCTGTTATCCTCGGTGATCTCCAGACCCGTCAGCTCCAGCTCCTTCATAAGAGCCGCGTATTTACGAATATCTGTTTCTTTCATTCCGTCACCTTTCTGAACGCGAGACATGCGTTATGTCCGCCAAACCCGAGAGAATTTGACAGCGCGAGATCAATGTGCCGCTTTACGGCGTTCCCGGGAACATAATTGAGATCGCACTCGGGATCGGGCTCGCGCAGATTTATCGTGGGAGGAATAATTCCCTCCTCCAGCGCCATAAGGCAAGCCAGTGCCTCTATAGCTCCCGCCGCGCCCAGCATGTGTCCCGTCATTGACTTTGTGGAGCTTATATATGCCCTTCTCGCCCCGTCCTCGCCCAGTGCCTTCTTTATCGCCATGGTCTCAAGCTTATCGTTCATGGGCGTGCCTGTTCCGTGAGCGTTGATATATACTGTGTCCTTATCCGTATATCCCGCCTCACGCATGGCGTCCATCATTGCCTGCGCGCCTCCGCGAGCCTCGGGATGGGGGGCGGTGATGTGGTTTGCGTCGCATGTTGATCCGTAGCCGCATACCTCTCCGTAGATCTTCGCGCCTCTTGCCTTTGCGTGCCCGTATTCCTCAAGCACCAAGGACACAGCGCCCTCTCCTATTACAAATCCGCCGCGGCGGCTGTCAAAGGGCAGTGACGCCGCATCGGGATCATCGGCGGTGGAAAGCGCGTGCATATTTACAAAGCCCGCCACCGCTGACGGACATATCGCCGCCTCAGCGCCTCCCGTGATGACTGCATCCGCGTATCCGTGGCGTATGAGCCTCATTGCCTCTCCGATAGCGTTTGAGCCCGACGCGCACGCGGTGACCGCCGGCATGGCTGAGCCTCTGCAATCGTATTTTATAGCTATCATGCCCGCAGCCATGTTGGGTATCATCATGGGAACGAACAGGGAGGAAACTCTGCGAGGACCTTTTTCCATAAGCTTTGTATGCTCTGTCTCAAAGGTGGAGATACCGCCTATTCCCACGCCCATGTAAACGCCGAAGCGCTCGGGAGCTACATTTCCCATAATGCCGCTCTCGGCTACCGCCTGCTGTGCCGCTATCAGCGCGAACTGAGTATATCGGTCGGTGCGGAGCGTTTCGGATCTTTCCATATAGTCAAGAGCGCAAAAGTCCTTGACCTGTGCGCCAAGCTTTGCTTTATATTCGGAAGTGTCAAACAGCGTAATGGGCGCGATACCGTTCTTGCCCGACCTGAGCGCCTCCCAAGTCTCGGACACGGTCTTGCCTACGGGTGTGATCGCCCCCATGCCTGTTACCACTACTCTTTTATTACCTTCGTTCATCTGTTGTTCTTCTCCTTACATTGCTATGCCGCCGTCAACACGGAGCACCTCGCCCGTTACATATCGGGCGTTGATAAGATAAGCCACCGCGTCGGCGACCTCGTCTGCCTCTCCCATTCTTCCGAGAGGTATCATATCCACCAGCGTATCTTCATCCTGCGAGGCGGTCATATCCGTTCTGATAAATCCGGGAGCGACGGCATTGCATCGGATACCCTTTGCGGCGTACTCCTTCGCGATAGCCTTTGTCAGACCTATAAGTCCCGCCTTTGATGCGGAATAATTGCTCTGACCCGCGTTGCCCATCAGTCCCGACACCGAGCTGATATTGATGATACATCCCTCTTTTCCGCGCAAAAACAGCGGAGTGCAGTGTCTTATCATATTGAACGCTCCCTTAAGATTGGTATCGAGCACCTTATCAAAATCCTCTTCCCTCATCATGGCGGCAAGACCGTCTCGCGTGACTCCCGCGTTATTCACAAGGATGTGCGCTCCGCCAAAGTCCGCCTTTATGCTTGCCACTGTCTGCTTTACCGCCTCAAAATCAGCAACATCGCAGGCGTAGGCTCTCGCCTCCGCTCCGAATTTCTCGGCGCACACGGCACACACGCCCTCCGCCGCCTCGCGGTTTCCCGCATAGATCACAGCGACATCAGCGCCGAGAGAGGCAAGCCTGTATGTGATAGCCGCGCCTATGCCCCGCGAGCCGCCCGTTATTACCGCAACCTTTCCCGTCAGCATACCGCTACCTCCGAAAGAACGGCAGGCAGGTCGCAAACGGAATACACCCTGACCTCACTGTTTATCTTCTTTATCATATTCCCAAGAGTCTTACCCGGACCTATCTCAATAAACGTATCTATTCCGTCGGATATCATATTGCGGATCAGCTCCTCCCACAGAACGGGACTGCATATCTGCGCCGAGAGAAGCTCCGCGGCGTCAGCCGTGTAGGGACGGGCGGTCTTGTTGGAATACAGGACGGTGTCCCCCTCGGTAAAGCTGACCTCTGACAGCTCCTCGGCAAACGCGTCAGCCGCCTCGTTCATAAAGGGGGAATGAAAGCCGCCCTTCACCCTTATGGGCAGCGCTCTGCCTCCCGCCTGTCTGACATCCGCGGCAAAGTCCGCCATCTGCGCGGAAAGACCCGCCACCGATACCTGCCCCGGGCAGTTGAAGTTGACGGGATACACAGCGGAATACCGCGCGCAAAGCTCCCTTACCTTGTCATTATCAAGCTTGACAACAGCCGCCATGGACGTGTCCTGCTTTTCGGCGGCGGCTTGCATAAGCTCACCGCGCTTGCAGACAAGTCGGAAACCCGTCTGCCTGTCAACCATCCCCGCATAAGTGCAAGCGACCACCTCTCCGAGTGAGAAGCCCGCCACAGCCTCGGGGCGAATGCCCGCGTCCGAGAGAACGCTTGCGGCGGCAAGCTCCATAGCGAACAGACAGGGCTGAGTGTTCTTTGTCTGCTTCAGCTCCTCGTCCGTACCGCCAAAGCACTGAGCCGAGGTAGCGGGACGGATGCCGTCGCACATGTCGAACACCTGCTTTGCCGAGCTGTATTTATCATAAAGCTCCCGACCCATGCCGGGAAATTGGTCGCCCTGACCCGAAAATACAAATGCTATTCTACCCATCTTACAGCTCCCTTCAGGATAGGCTCTGCCTCATCCATGATCTCCTTTATTATTTCGGCGGCAGGCTGTTCCTTTTTTACCATCGCCGCGATCTGTCCCGCGAGGAAGCAGCCCTTTTCAAGGTCGCCCTCCTTTACGGCGAGGCGCAACGCCCCCACGGCGAGACCCTCCAGCTCATCGTCGGGCATACCGCCATATTCGGCTCTGGAATAATTCTGCGCGAATTTGGTGCGCAGACTGCGAACGGGGTGACCAAGCCTTTTGCCCGTCACCATGGTGCAAAGGTCTGTCGCCTTCAATATTTTATCCTTATAATTCTGAAGGACGGTGCATTCATACGCCGAAAGGAAGCGCGTGCCAAGCTGAACGCCCTCCGCTCCCAGCATAAACGCCGCCGCCACACCGCGGCCGTCGGCAATACCGCCCGCCGCTATAACGGGCAGGTCGGTTGCATCGCGCACCTGTGGCACAAGCACCATTGTGGTAAGCTCTCCCACGTGTCCTCCGCTCTCTCCGCCCTCGGCAATAAGAGCCGACGCTCCGAGGCGGGTCATCAGCTTTGCCATCGCCACCGACGCTACTACGGGAATCACCTTGATATTCGCGGCTTTCCAATCCTTCATATACGCCGAGGGATTTCCCGCGCCCGTCGTCACAACGTCCACCTTTTCTTCTATAACAGCCGCCGCGACCTCACAGGCATAAGGACTCATCAGCATGATATTCACACCGACAGGCTTATTTGTGAGCGCTTTGGCGATCCTTACTTGCTCCCGCACATATTCCGCGGGCGCGTTCCCCGCGGCGATGATACCAAGTCCACCGCCCTCGGAGACCGCGGCGGCAAGCCTGCCATCAGCGATCCAAGCCATGCCGCCCTGAAACATCGGGTATCTGATACCCAACATCTCACAGATCCTCGATTTGATCATAGCTTAACCCTGAACCTTGCTCTGAATGAACTTATCAAGGTCTCCCACGGTTTCAACCTTCCTGTCAAGCTCGATCTCCACACCGATCACGTCCTCAAGATTCATGAGAAGCTCAACAGTGTCCAGAGAGTCGATGCCAAGCTCGGAAAAGGTGCTTTCGGGCTTGATATCGGCAACGTCACAATCGGTTCTTTCTGCGATAACTTTTGCAATAGCGTCAAAATACATGGTAAAATACCTCCAGAATTTTTGGGACACCGCCCTCGCTACGGGCTGCCGTCCGTTGTATTTAATTATACACATGGGCTGTTCCACCTCTGTTCCGCCAAAGTTCCGCGGTCGTTCCAAAAATGAAAACAGTTTGTGAACTTTTTGCCTGATCACAAAAAAATAACGGGCACGACGGAATAACTTAAGAAAGATCTCAGTTATCCCGGCGTACCCATAATGAATTGGCATTCCGAGTGCTTCATGCTATATTTAGTTCTTTATCTCCTTCACCTTCAGCTCCGCCAAGGCGGCGTAATGAAGCACCTCAAATACTTCGGGCGCGATCTCCCGCAGTAATGCTCTGTGCTCTCTGTCCCAGTTCTCCAATTCCGCTCCCGAAAGTGACGCGCCAACGCCTCTGCAAGCGCGCAATCTTCCGTGCCACGTCTCTCTTGTAAACGGCACCGCAAGGTCATACTCCTCGTGTCCGACCATATCAAAATGATCATACACCACCTCGGGAATATGTATCGGCTTTTTTATCTCTCTTGCCCCTGACCATTCGGGGCTGTACTTCAATACCAGCTCTTCGCTCGCGCCCGCTATCTTATCCTCAAACGGCAGCCACGCCATATAAAGGATCAGCAGCCGACCCTCGGACTTAAGCATTTTCGCAAGCTTCGGCATTACCTTTTCGTGATCGAAATACCAGAAGCATTGGCAGGCGGTGATCACGTCAAATGAATTGTCGTGGAACGCGATATCCTCGGTAGCGATGGCATAAAAAGCAATATCCATATTTGCTCCGCTCGCCAGTCGCTTTGCCTCGGTAATTTGATTTTCGGAAATATCCGTCCCCGTCCATTCCGCGCCGTAATGATACATATTTCTCGGCAACACGCCCGTGCCCGTGCCAAGATCCAAAACCCTATGTCCCTTTACGCAAAGGTCTCTTTCAACAATTTTCTTATAAAATATTTCGGGATATATGTCACGGTATCTCGCGTAATCGGCAGAGGTCCTGCCCCAATCGAACGCCCTGCCGCCATCTATATTTTTATCTGTAATTTTCATTCCACAAGCATAAGACAGTCACTCTTGGTTTATCACGTTTATCTGGCAGACCTTCATTGCCTCAAGAGCCCTGACATGACTCTCGGGGGTGACTCCCGCGCAGCCCTTGGCATCCACTATCAAGGGTATCTCGGGATAAAACGCCTTTACCACCATAGCGTTTGAGATCACGCAGATGTCCGTACAAAGCCCCACAAAGGTAATGCTATCGATGCTTTTCTCTTTTCCGAGGACCTCTACAAGCTCCGCGGAGCCGAATGTAAGCTTATCGATGGGCTCGGTCCTTCTGAGCGCGTCAAGCTCCGCGCGTATCTGCCAGCCATCCGTTCCCCTGACACAGTGGGGTACGGGAAGATTTTTGCCCTCCTGCGTATCCATGTAATTTTCAAAATGTATATCACGTGTAAAGAGCACCTTACCGTCAAAGCTCTCGATCAAGCTTTTTACATACGGCACGATACCGACAGCCTGCTCTGTTCCCAGCGCGCCGTCAATAAAATCATTCTGCATATCCACGACAACAAGTATTTCAGACATTTTATTTCTCCCTTTTCCGTTTATATTCACGATATCCGTCTCTGTAATAGCATTATACCACAGAAATTCAGTTCAATCAAGAAAAAATTAAAAAAACAAAAAAGAAATGACCCTTGACTGCTTCACGCAACCAAGGGTCATTTCTGCTCACTCTTGATATCTAACATCTTTTGTAATCCTCTCTTTCCTGAATTTGACCTGAATCTGACTAAAAAGCATCTGAATTTGATCACTGTTTGCTTTTGGCTACTTTCATTTGACTTCCTTTACTCTCTGATCATTCTCACACATCCGAACTGACTTCAAAATTCTTTGTACAAACCGATGCTCATACGTTTTTTCTTAAAAAATTAAATATAAGTACATTCAAACTGTTTTTTGATCTCAAAGGTAAATTCTTTCGACTTTAATAAAGGCTGCGCACATTGATGATCTGAACCCGGATCTCACACTATCAGATTTTGGTCTTCTCCTTTTTAAACTCACAAATCTATATTAACGCGTCACACCGCCGTGTATTTTCCGAGAATCTCCGGATATTCCCGTACCCGATTTTTAAGGGTTCTTAATATGTCACTCCCGTGTCATACTTACTATTCTATTCTATTCTATATCTATTCTATTCTTCTATTCTCTTCTACTCTTCTACTCTTTTCTACCCGTTCAAATCGATCTTTAATTTGTGATATCTGAAGCCTTTTTAAAATCTTATGAAAGTATTTGTTTTAATTTCTCATTGGACCGTCCTCCTTACTACGGTTATATTATATCACACTTTTGACCCTTTTGCAATTGACATTTTATAAGAAGTTGACAATTATTTTTTATTTAAAACAGAGAAATTCGCGATTTGTCACAATTTTTTCTTTACAAATTACGAAATCTGTGATATAATGGATCTATGGTGCTGTGTTCGGAGACCCAAAATTCCGTCCGGCATCCTTTTTATTTTACCGACCTTCCTCGCTCAGATAATACTCAGCTTATCCCCGAGGGCGCGGTATTTGTACGCCGCCTGGCTTTCGCTTACAAGTATATCCACGTCCGACAGGCTGCATTGCTTGTACGCGGAATGCGTGCCGAACTTCTCGCTGTCGCAAAGAAACACCTTCCTTGCGGCATTTTTCAGCATGGAATTTCTCACCAGCACCTCCTCGCGGGTGCAGTCGGAGATCACGCCGTCGTCGGACAGCGACTTGGTGGAGAAAAACAGGATATCGGCGTAAACATGCTCGAATATATACTGAGCGTCAGCCCCCACAAGGCAGGTGCGGTTCTCATTGCTGAGAAACCCTCCCGAGGACATGGTTCTTATGCCCGTACCCGACAAAAGGCTGATTATCTCTATGTTGTTGGTCACCACCGTCAGCGAACGGTTGTTGAGTATCTCATTGGCAAGGTAGAACGCGGTGGACGACTGATCCAGAAAGATAACGTCTCCGTCCTTGATAAGCGACACCGCTTTTTTGGCTATTATCCTTTTCGCCTCGGAATTGTGATGCGTTCGGTGATTAAAGGCTATCGCCTCGGAGAAGTTGGTCACAAGCTCCGCTCCGCCATATGTCCTCCTGATGATCCCTCTGTCCTCAAGGGCGGTCAGATCTCTTCTTATACTGGACTCGCTGGCGTAGAGCGACGCGCACAGCTCCTTTACCGTAACAAAGCTGTCCTTTGACCTCAGGATACTTACTATCTCCCGTTCTCTTTCGTTCTTTAACATAACGCCCTCCGTGTTGACTGTTTTTGATCGCTTTTCACTATAGAGTGTGACTTTTTCAATTATCTGACCGTTTATTGGTCAAGTGTTGATTTTTTTTGACAGATATATTATAATACATTCAGCAAAAAAAGTCAACACCCATATCAAAAATACGAAAGGAACACAAAGAAAAATGGACAACACAAATATAAAGATAGTCGCCATGGATCTTGACGGCACTCTCACTCAGCACAAGCAGCTCCTTGAGGACTTCAACAGAAACGCTCTCGATATGCTCGCGAAGAAATACAAGCTCATCATGGTTGGCGCGGGACAGGCAATGAGAATATTCAATCAGCTGGATCACTATCCCATAGACATCATCGGAAACTACGGCTTACAGTACAGCGTATACAGACCCGACACCAAGACCGTTGAGACAGTACGCGACCTGAGCTTTGAGACCGACAGACCTGCCATTGAGGCAAAGGTGAGTGCGCTGAGAGAGAAATACGGCTTTACGGAGTTTGTCGGTGAGAATGTGGAGTTTCACCCCTCGGGATGAGTTACCTTCCCCATTCTCGGCACAAAAGCGGCACAGGCTGATAAGCTGGCGTTTGACCCCGACAGAGTAAAGAGAAGAAAGATATACGACGACGTTGTAAAGACCTTCTCCGATTACAGCGTTTTCGTTGGCGGCTCGTCCTCCTTTGACATGGCGCCCAAGCCCTACAACAAGTATTACGCTCTCGACCTTTATTGCAGAGAAAACGGGCTGTCCCACGAAAACGTAGTATACATAGGTGACGACTACGGTCTCGGCGGAAACGACGAATCGGTATACAGGTCGGACTTTGCTTATCTCACCATAGACGATTACAGAGACTTCCCCAACGTAATAATGCCGCTTCTGGATTAAAACACTGAGGCTGATCCGAAATTCACGGATCAGCCTCATTTTTATGTCGGTGAATTATTATTTACCCGTGGAGTAGCAATAGCTGCCTGCTCCCACCTTCTCGCTCCGTCCGTCGGGAAGCACGATCGTCGCGTCCATACCCTCTGGAATAACGAACTCATAGCGGATACCGCCTTCGGTGTAATACCAATTGCTCTCAAGAGCGCCGCGGGGAGTTTTGACAGAGCATCTTACAAAGCCCAGTCTTTCGCAGGGACGAGGCTCAAGCGTAACGCTGCTGTAGCCCGCCTCCTCTATCTTAATACCCGCAGTTACCCCGTACAGCCAATCGGCAACTGCTCCGTAGGCGTAGTGGTTGAAGGAGTTCATATCGGTGCTCCAGAAGCTTCCGTCCTCCTTTATACTGTTCCAATGCTCCCACATGGTAGTAGCGCCGTGGTTTACCGAATACAGCCAGGAGGGGTTGCCCTCGTTGAAGAGCAGCTTATACGCAAGCTCTGTCTTGCCGCAGGCGGAAAGGGCGTGAAGGATGTAAGGTGTTCCCAGGAAGCCTGTGGACATTCTGTCGCCAAAGTCATGAATAAGCTGCTCCAGCTTGTCGGCAAGAGCGCCTCTCTCCTCGGGCAGACACAGGTTGAAGTGCAATATAAGCACGATCGCTGTCTGCGTCATTCCCTCTCTTACGGTATCAATGTTCTTTACCTTACCGGGTGCCAGCACCTCGGTGAGCGGAAATTCAGCCTTTGGCATTCCGTTCTCCATGAAATATTCACGGAAGGCGGCTACTATATTATCGTAAAGCGCCTTATACCCGCTCATATCCTTGCCAAGCACCTCTCCCGCCTTGACCAGAAGCTCGGTGGAATAAGCGTAGAAGGCGGTCGCAACAAGGTCATTGGATGTTGCGCCCACATAGGAGTCCTCGCCCGCGTCCATTGCCAGCCAGTCGCCGTAATGATAACCGCCCAGCCACAGATACTCCTCAGAGCCTGCGGAGCGCATGTACTCTACCCAACGTCTCATCATCTCAAAGTTTTCTTCAAGGAAGGACTTGTCACCGTAAAGCTCATACAGCGTCCATGGAACTATGGTAGCAACGTCACCCCAGCCCGCGGAGACACGGGAGGTGCTGTTGTGCATTCCGTCGGCCTCGGGACAAGTACCCATAACAGCGCCGTCGGCTCTCTGCTCGCAACGCAGCTCACCAAGCCACTTGCGGAAGAATTTGCGAACGTCATAGTTTGTTCCCGCGGTGCGGCAGAACACCTGCGCGTCACCCGTCCATCCAAGGCGCTCGTCACGCTGAGGACAGTCGGTGGGGATATCGAGATAGTTGGACTTCTGTCCCCAGATGATATTGTGGAAAAGCTGATTGATCTTTGCGTCACCGCAGACAAAGCTTCCCAGGCGCTCCATGGATGAGTGAACGACTACCGCGCGGAAGCCGTCAAGCTCGATATCCCCGTCGGGATACTCGTCGATACGGATATATCTGAAGCCCTGGAAGGAAAAACGGGGCTTGAAGCTGTCCTGCTCTCCGCTGAGCACATATGTAACGGAGCAGTCCTTTGCGCCTCTGTAGTTGTCATTATAGAAGTTGCCGTCCTTATCAAGCACCTCGGCAAAGGACAGACGAACGCGCTCGCCTCTGTTGCCCTTGATATTGAGGCTGACGTAGCCTGTCATATTCTGAGCGAAATCAATTACTCTCTCGCCCTTGGGAGTGATGATAAGAGACGCGGGAGAAAGTATCTCCTGCTCCTGTATCTTCTCGCCCTCCTCGGCTATAAGATTGAACTCTCTGCCGCTCTCCACAGCCTTTCCGAGAGACGCGGGAGTGACTGTCTTGTCCACTGTCTCACCGTGGTATATGTCCGCAAAGGTGACCTCGTGAGTCCATACGTCCCAATCGGTATCGGTAGCTACGGTCTGTGTCGTGCCGTCCTCATAGGTGATATCTATCCGGGCAATAACGCATATTTTGTCGCAGAAAAGCTTTGTCATGCCCTTATATCCCATATGACCCACAGCCCATCCGGGAGCGGCGACAAGACAGAAGGAGCAGCCGTCCGAGAGCATGTCCGTTATGTCGTATTGCTGGTATTGAATTCTGTTCTTGTAGTTGGTAAAGCCGGGGGCAAGAACTCTGTCGCCTATCTTGTTACCGTTGATATAGGCTTCATACAAGCCTGCCGCCGAGGCTGTGAGCGTAGCGCTTGCCACCTTACCGCCAAGTGCTATCTCCTTTTTGAAGGATACCGCGCCCGCGCCTGTATCGCATGACGCGCTTATCCATTTTGCTGATCTCATTTTTTACCTCCGAAGGATAAATTTTTGATTTAGTTTATTATAACACATCAAACAAATCTTGTCAATGTAAAATAATGATATAAAATATAATTATCCTGACATATTTTGATAACGCGAGAATGTTTGCGCGGACACGGCAGACAAATCATTATTTGAAGCTCTTTATTCGCGAAAAAATGCTTTTAAATCACATCCCCCGGAATGCTTTGGGGAGCATCCCGGGGGATAATGTTTATTTAATTATACTATCATTTTCTGTGCTTGATAAGTCCGAACAGCTTTGCAAGCTCCATAACGACCAGAGGAACAAAGATAAGTCCGAGACCTATGAGGTACATGTGCCAGGGAAGTGTAACCACACTGAAGGCAATACCGACAGGTGTGAAGAGAACAACAGCCACAAGAGCAACGGATACGAGAGCCGCCAGATTGAGTGTCTTGTTCCTGAACGGTCCTATCTTGAAGAGAGAATGCTCGGAGCGCATGTTGTACGCCTGAACGATCTGGCAAAGTGCCAATACCATAAACGCCATGGTTCTTCCTTGGTTGAGCACAAGCTCATTCTCCTCGGCAAGCAGAGAGCCGCCGATGATATCGCCAAGGGGAAGTCCTGTTCCGATCACGAAAGCAATAAGCGTGAGAGCGGCGAACATAACACCCTGAATAACCACCTTGACACCGAGACCGTGAGCAAAGATACCCTCGCTCTTGGGCTTGGGCTTTTTGTCCATAACATCCTTCTCGACCTCTTCCATACCCAAAGCAATGGCGGGAAGTGAGTCCGTAACAAGGTTTATCCACAAAAGCTGCATGGAAAGCAGAGGAGATATGTGACACAGCATCATAGCGAAGAATACCGTCAATACCTCGCCGATGTTGGTTCCAAGCAGGAATCCGACGACCTTCTTGATGTTAGCGTAGATTCCTCTTCCCTCTCTTACGGCGTCAACGATGGTAGCGAAGTTGTCATCGGTAAGCGTCATGTCAGCCGCTCCCTTGGCAACGTCCGTACCCGTGATACCCATAGCGCATCCGATGTCTGCCGCCTTAAGAGCAGGCGCGTCATTGACACCGTCACCTGTCATGGAAACGACCTGTCCCTTGCGCTGCCATGCCTTGACTATACGTATCTTGTTTTCGGGGGACACACGGGCGTAAACGGAAATATTCTCTACAGCCGCGTCAAGCTCGGAATCTGTCATTGCGTCAAGCTCCGCGCCTGTAATTGCCTTGTCACCCTCAAGCAGTATACCCAGCTCCTTTGCTATCGCCGAGGCGGTAACAACGTGGTCGCCCGTGATCATAACAGGCTTGATTCCCGCTCTGCGGCAGATAGCCACAGCGTCCTTTGCCTCGGGACGGGGCGGGTCGATCATACCCACAAGTCCCATAAAGGTAAGTCCGTTTTCAAGCTCCTCGGATGTGGGATTGGCGGGAACGGTGTCTATCACCTTATAACCGATGGCAAGCACACGGAGCGCGTCCTCGCTCATGCTCTCGGTCATGTACTTCGCCTTGTCAAGGTCGCCCGCGATACAGCGGACAGCCATCATATCAAACGCGCCCTTTACAATGACCACATTCTTGCCGTCAATGCTGTTGACAGTGGTCATCAGCTTTCTGTCGGAGTCAAAGGGGATCTCGGCGAGTCGGGGGTACTGACGGTTAAGCTCGTCCTTGGGCATTCCGTTTTTGTGAGCCGCAAGCACGATAGCGGTCTCAGTGGGGTCACCGATATGCTGCTCCTCGTCACCCTTGAATACCACCGAGCCGTCACAGCAGAGCGTACCGTAGGTGAGGAGCTTTTTGATAGCGTCTGTATTTTGTGTGCTGATAAGCTCTGTATCGGACGCGCCGTCCACATAAGCCTTGGTAAGCGTCATGCGGTTCTGCGTGAGCGTACCCGTCTTATCGGAGCAGATGACCGATGCGCCGCCCAGTGTCTCAACAGCGGGCAGACGGCGGATAAGCGCGTTCTTCTTTACCATTCGCTGAACGCCGATGGAAAGAACGATGGTAACGATAGCGGGAAGTCCCTCGGGGATAGCCGATACCGCAAGCGAAACAGAGGTCATAAAAATCTCAAGCACGGGAATGTCGTTGATAATACCGACAACAAAGATTATCGCGCAGCAGGCGAGAGCGATAACGCCGAGATATTTTCCCAGCTGAGCGAGCTTCTGCTGAAGAGGAGTCTGTGTCTCCGACTCTCCGTCAAGAAGATTGGCGATCTTACCCATCTCTGTGTCCATACCCGTTGCGGTAACAACGGCGGTGGCAGTGCCGTATGTGATGCTGCATCCCGAGAATACCATGTTGGCGCGGTCTCCGATGGGAGCGTTGGAATCAATGACAGCGTCGGCATCCTTCTCGGAGGGGACGGACTCACCTGTCAGAGCCGACTCCTCGCTCTTCAGTCCCGCGCTGTGGATAAGGCGGGCATCGGCGGGAACGAAATCGCCCGCTTCAAGGTGGATAACATCACCGGGAACAAGCTCGGACGCGTCGATTACCGTTTCCGCGCCGTTGCGTATAACTCTGGCGTGAGGCGCTGACATGTTCTTGAGAGCATCAAGAGCCTTTTCGGCTTTACCCTCCTGATAAACGCCCATGATGGCGTTGAGGATAACGATAAGCAGAATGAGCGCAGGCTCAAACAGCTCACCCCAGTTCTGCTCAACACAGATAACGGCAAAGGAAATAACAGCGGCCGCAATGAGGATGAGGATCATCACGTCCTTAAACTGATCGATAAAGCGACCGAATAAGCTCTTCTTTTTCTTTTCTCTCAGCTTGTTCGGTCCGTACTTTTCCAGACGCGCCGCCGCTTCCTCGGCAGTCAGTCCCTTTTCAATGTCGGAAGAAAGATTTTTCAGTACATCTTCCTTCGACAGATCGTGAAATAACAATTTACATTTCCTCCTATATTTCTTGTTATATTATATTATACAATTAAAAGTACCCCCATGTCAACAGTCATATCAAATTTTTTGTAACATTTTTCCTCGCGAGATGATATTTGTTACTTTTTTGGACATTTTGAAGCATTTGTCCAAAAAATATTTCGATCGATCGCTTGAAATTATATCACTTTTTTGATATAATATATAGAAATAAGGGAGTAGTCTGCGCCCCCGCGCGATGAAGTCAACATTACGGAAATGCTTCTGGCTTCATATTAAATGACGAGACTTATCTGCAAAAGCAGGTAGGTTTCTCTTTTTTTATTTACCTGCAGAAAAAAACGGGAGGATAATATTTTGGCAGATTCCAACATTACAAAAAAGGCGCTGTCGGCATCACTCAAAGCCTTGATGACAAAAATGCCCTACACAAAGATAAGCGTGGGAGACATATGCGATGGCTGTGAGATGAACCGCAAGAGCTTCTACTACCATTTCAAGGACAAGCAGGACCTGATCAACTGGATATTCGACACCGAGCTTTCGGAAAGAGCGGAAAACGCGCGCTCCGCGGACCTTTTGCGGGATATGGAGACGCTTTTTGAATATCTTTATGACAACAAAGCGTTTTACAAAAAGGCGTTCGGTATAGAGGGTCAAAACTCCCTGTCCGAGCATTTCAGGGATATCCTGAGACCCGCATTCCGCAACCTTCTTCAAGGTGCTATGAATACCGAAAATGTCTCCGACTTTCAGATAGATTTTCTGACCGACGGTATTCTCTGCGCCATAAAACGCTGGCTGTCAGCCGCCGACTGCGTTCCGCCACATGAGCTCTCGGCACAATTGCGCGCCTGCATCCTCACAACGGCAACACATGTGTGCGGGAATATAGATCTTTAAGTAAAACAAGTGGCTCTCTTTCGCTGGAAAAATCAGCTTACCTATAAGCTCCATATATTGCCTGAATTCATTTCCCATCCCTTTGCCTCCTTGCCTATACCCTTCCTAATTCCTCATTCTTTAGAACAGATCATCCAGGCTCACCTCAATGCCCTCGCAGATGGGGGAATAGGGCTTCACGGGTACGTCCAGCCATTGCTCGCGGGACAGCCATGTGGCGGGGTTGGGTACGTATCTGCCTCGCTCACGCGTCCATTGGTCGCTCCTCTGCTGGTCGCGCACAGCGTTCACCATCACGCCCACAAGCTCGTCCGTCGGCTTCAGCGCGGAAAATACCCTGAGCGCCTCCCGCTTT
>JAFTQL010000025.1 GCA_017462795.1 Clostridia bacterium | reverse complement strand
GGAAATGTCTGTGATCTGCTTTGCCTGAACCCACTTGCCCTCCTCGGGAATGGGAGCGGGACCGTGATCGGGGCCCTTCGCTACGGTACACATCTTCTGAACTTCAGCGCTCATTGCGTACTCGCAAGAAAATTCTTTGCTCATTTTTTTATCTCCTTTAGATTAAAAATTTAAAACTGTTTTATAAGGGCATCTATTGCCTCTGCGTAGATCTTTCCGATAAAGGCTCTGCCGTTATCGTTGGGGTGAACGCCGTCAGCCGAGAAATAAAGGGGCTCGGGTTGAGTTTTCAGCGCTTCCTCAAAATGCTTGTCAAGGGGTACGAAAACATCCGCAAACTCGTCGGCAAGCCCTCTTATAATGGGGAGGGCACGCGCAAGATCATCTCTCATTCCCGCGTGAGGCTCTTTATCAAGCAGGAAGGGAGCGAGCATCATTATTTTCGCGTCAGACTCTCTGCGGATACGCTCAAGAATAGAGCGGTAATTAAGCGCAAGCTGAGCGTCCGTGGTTGCCACCTTGCCGCCGCCATAGCGATGCCAGATATCGTTGATACCGATAAGAATAGAAATTATGTCGGGCTTGAAGGCAAGAGCGTCGCTGTAAAATCTGTCAAAAAGCTGACTCGTGCGATTTCCGCTTATACCCATATTGATAAACTCAAACTCAACGTCGGGGTTAGCCGCAACAATTTGTTCTACGGCATATTTGGGATATCCCGGACCTACGTCATGATAATTTCTTTTGTCGCGACCCGCGTCGGTTATACTGTCACCCTGAAATACTATCTTTATCTTTTTCATTTTATTTTTACCCGTTTTACTTGACTATCTCTCCGTAGACCGTTCCGAACGCGCAAGCGGCATTGGACTCATCTGTGTCGATGTGCATAGCAAGAGCGTATGTATCGCTTACGCGGACAACAACGTCTCCGAAAACAAGAGGACGAGCTGTATCAAGCTTTACGTTAACGATCTCCTTATCCTTAACTCCGAAAACCTCTGCGTCAGCCTTTGTCATGTGTATATGACGCTTTGCGGCGATAACGCCCTCAGTAAGCTCTATCTTACCGCAAGGACCTTCAAGAACACAGCCCGCGCTGCCGGCAATGTCTCCCGACTCTCTTACGGGAACACCGGAGATGCCTATGGTTCTCGCGTCTGTGAGGGAAAGCTCTACCTGATTTGCGGAACGCTCAGGACCGAGAATGCTCGCCTTGAGAGTACCCTTAGAACCGATAACAGTAACCTTTTCCTCGCAAGCGAACTGACCGGGCTGACTGAGATCCTTCTTGTTTGTCAGCGCATGACCCTTACCGAACAGAGTATCAACTGCTTCTCTTGTAAGGTGCACGTGTCTGGCAGATGTTTCAACCAAAAAATTTGCCATGGTTATTTACCTCTCTTTGAATTATTTTGGATCGATATACATAATACCACAACTATAATTATATCACATTTTTTTTGTGTTGTAAAGGTTTAATTCGGAGATTTATGTAAATAATATTAAAATAAAATCAATTTTTAAGGAGGAAAGTATGTCAGAGCAGGAAAAAAATCGAGACGACGGTCTTTCTGACGTAAGCGATATAATAAAAACAGGCTCGGTGGTCACCGAAAACGGCGGAAGCTCCATACATTGTCTGTCAATAATCGGACAGATAGAAGGGCATTATATCTCGCAGGACGGTCAGAAAGCCACGAAATACGAGCATCTCATTCCCTTGCTTGTGGCGATAGAGGAAAGCCCCGACATCGACGGCTTGCTCATCGTTCTCAACACAATGGGAGGCGACGTGGAGGCAGGGCTTGCGCTGTCGGAGATGATAGCGTCCATGTCAAAGCCCACCGTATCCCTGGTTCTCGGAGGGGGGCATTCCATCGGTGTTCCCCTTGCCACCTCGGCAAAGAAGTCATTTATCGTCCCGTCAGCCACCATGACCATCCACCCCGTCCGCATCAACGGACTTGTGCTGGGAGTTCCCCAGACCTTCCGTTACTTCGATGAGATGCAAAAGCGTATAGTTTCATTCATCTGTAATCACTCAAAGGCGACCCCCGAAAAGATACGGGAGCTTATGATGCGCCCCGATGAGCTTGCCACCGATGTGGGAACTATAATCGACGGAGACGAGGCTGTGCGTTACGGCATCATCGACAGCGTAGGCGGTCTGTCCGACGCCATCGCCGCGCTCAGGGAGATGAAAAATAACGGGATCGGTAAACAATAAAAAAGCACAAAAAGGCTTCTTCTCATAAGGATGTTTGTTCATATGGCGCGATTTGCTTCACAGTAAACAAATTATTAACCCCGACAGATTTATAGTCTATCGGGGTCCTGTTCTTCTGTGTACAATTTGTCATAGTACCAACGCACCGGATTATCGCAAATGTACCTGTATATTTCGTAATAATCGTCACGGTTACGAATGATATGGTCAAAAAAAGACCGCTGAAAAATCTTATCTCCTACTGAACCTCGCATCAGATCGATTTCTTTTGTGGCTTGATATTTCAGCCAACCCACTATCCTATCCGCCGTAGGGGAGGGGTCTCCCCTACAATCGTCGAGAGAATGTTTTTACAGATATCGGTGCAAGCTTTTAATTTATAGTCCCCTTATCCAATGTAAACATTCTTCTCACCTCATCCGCAAGCCTCGGATATTCAGCAAGATCGGGAGACGCCGAGAGCAACGCCTTTGCCTCGTCAAACGCCTCTCTCATAAGAGAAGCGTCATCGCACAGCTGGGCAAGTCGGAAGCGCACACCGCCGCTCTGCCGCACCGTCTCGTCGCCGTTTCCCCTGAGAAAGTCACCCGGACCTCGCATGGCAAGATCTCGCTCGGCTATCTCAAAGCCGTCATAGCAATTTTTCATTGTAAGAAGTCTGTCCTTCGCCTTGCCGTCGTTCTTTATGGCGTCGGACACCAGAACACAGTACGATTTCCTCGTTCCCCGTCCCACACGACCTCTTAGCTGATGGAGCTGAGAGAGTCCGAAACGCTCGGCATTCTCAACTATCATAAGACAGGCGTTGGGTACGTTGACACCTACCTCAATGACAGTGGTGGATACCAATATGTCATAGTCTCCCGCCGCAAAGCCCTTCATTATCATGTCCTTTTCGGCAGACTTCATTTTTCCGTGAAGAAAGGCGATCCTGTATTGCGGGAAAACTCTGCCAAGCTCCTCGGCATAACCCACCGCCGATTTCAGCGGAGCGGAATATGCGAGTCTTCCATCTCCGTCAATATCTCCCATAAGAAGATCGGCTTGCTCGTCCTCCTTGTCCTCAACCGTAGGGCAAACAATATACACCTGTCCACCCCCCTCTACCTGCTTGGAAATAAATCCGTTGAGCCTTTGGCGATAGCTCTCGTCCACGGCAAAGGTGTCCACTCTCTGCCGTCCCGCGGGCATCTGATCTATCCTCGATACATCAAGATTTCCGTACATGGCAAGAGCAAGAGAGCGAGGGATGGGCGTGGCGCTCATGACCAGCATATGTGAGAGCGCGTTCTTCTCCGCCAACACCGCCCTCTGACCCACGCCGAAGCGATGCTGCTCATCCGCCACCACAAGACCGGGACGCGCCAGCGTGACCCCCTCGCTTATGAGCGCCTGCGTGCCTATGACAACATCCACCTCTCCCGCCGCCACCGCCGCGTGTATATTCCGCTTGGCGGCGGCGCTGAGCGAGCCCACAAGCAATTCACAGCGCACTCCAAGACCCGACAGCATATCCGTAAGATCATGGAAATGCTGGGTGGCAAGTATTTCCGTGGGTGCCATCAGCGCTGCCTGTCTGCCGTTTTTGACGGCAATGTATATAGCTGCCGCCGCGCACACCGTCTTTCCGCAACCAACATCCCCCACAACCATCCTGTTCATGGCAACGTCCCTTGACATATCTCCGCGTATCTGAGATATCACTCTTTTCTGAGCGTCGGTGAGACGGTAGGGCAACCGCGCCTCAAGAGCGGATATATCCGTATCCACACAAGGCACAGCCCTCTCGGGCGCGGCTTTTGTACCCGCCATGGAAACACCCAGAGCGAATGTAAGCAGTTCATCGAATATAAGCCGCTTTCTCGCCGCCGCCAAAGCCGAAAAGCTGTCGGGAGCGTGTATATTGCGCAGGGCAAAGGAGCGGACACACAGCGAATGCCTCAGTCTTATGTCCTCGGGAAGCGGATCCTCCCGAGCCTCGGCATATGCCGCTATGACCAAAGCCGACTTCATGTCCTTGGCTATCTGCTTCTGACTCAGCCCCTCCGTCAGGGGATAAACAGGCATAAGCGGCGCAAGCTCCGCCTCCGCGCTGTAAGGCTCAAAGGCAGGCGAGGACATGGTATATCCGTTTTTGGACTGCTGTACTTTTCCGTAAAACCTGAACTCGCTTCCCACAGGAAAGGCAGTCCGCAGATATTCCTGATTAAAAAATATCAGCTCGCAAAAGCCGCTCTCGTCATACGCCTTGAATTTAAGGAGCGTCATGCGGTTCTTAAGCCGAGCCACACGCGGCTCTGTAGCCACGGTAAGTATAACGGCGACCTTACTATCCTCAGGCGCGTCCGCCAACAGCCTGACGTCTCCCCTGTTCTCATACCCTCTCGGATAATGCTCAAGCAGATCTCCAACCGTATATATACCCATCCGGGCGTAAATAGCCCCACGGACCTTACCCACTCCATAAAGCCTTGTGACCTCAGTATTCAGATCATTCACCACCATCACCTCTTCTCTTTGATTCCTCATTCCTCATTTCTCATTCCTCATTAAATATTATACTCCCTCATCCCCCCTCATGTCAAGACAAATCCCCTATCCAAGGGGCAAAACAGAGAATTTTTTCCAAAAATTAATAAAAAATTTGTTAATAGGGCATTTTACATATTGACAATTTGGCAAATTTGAGTTATAATATGATGTGAATATGATAGACGGAGGTTTTATCCCAGATGAAGAAATTTTTGGCTATAGCGCTTGCCGCCC
Source organism: Clostridia bacterium (assembly GCA_017462795.1). Taxonomy (GTDB): domain Bacteria; phylum Bacillota; class Clostridia; order Oscillospirales; family CAG-272; genus HGM12713. The sequence continues at coordinate 10,850 of JAFTQL010000025.1, read as the reverse complement.
TCATGGCACTCAGCCTTGCGGCTTGCGGTAACAAGGAAGACACAACAAACAATGGCGGTGAAAACAATGCCGCTGTTGGGGGAAATGAGCTTGTATTCGGTGACTTTACATATGAAGTAAACGAAAAAGGCGACTATGACATCACAGGCTACGAGCATGCGGGCACAGCCGCAGTTGAAGTGGTTATCCCCTCTGAGATAGAGGGCAGACCCGTTACCGGTATCGCTGCCAGCGCGTTCAAGGGCGATATCAACGTAAGCAAGGTTACAATTCCCGATTCCGTTACCTATATCGGCGATCTTGCTTTTGCTCTTTGCGAGAATATTACAGAGATCACCATTCCCAATTCCGTAACAGCCATGGGTAAAGGCGTATTCATGGAATGTACCGGACTTACGAAGGTAACTCTCTCAAACGCTCTTACCGAGATTTCCGACCTCACCTTCTGGGGTTGCACCGCTCTTACCGATATCACACTCACCGAGACCGTAACAGCAATCGGTGACGGCGCGTTCTGGAACTGCACAGCTCTCGCAAAGATTTCCGTTCCCGCAAATGTGACCTCTATCGGCAGGGCCGCTTTCATGTACTGTGACGCGCTCACCGAGGCAGTTGTTGCCAACGCTGAGGCTGTTATTGAAGAAGGCGCGTTTGGCGCATGCAACGACGCTCTGGTTCTCAAGGGTGCGGCAAGCTCCACTCTCAAGACCTACGCGGAGTCTGAAGGCATCACCTTTGAGGAAAATAAGTAATTCAGAATACTTAAAATAAACATCGTGGATCGGTAAAGCTGATCCACGATGTTTTTATTTTGTGGTTTTGATATTTCTTTTTGAGATCGGGATCTGCTCCGTGAATTATCTCGCATAAAAATAATCAAACGCAAACCTCTTTTCATTGACTTTTGTCAGATAATAGGTTATAATATTTATAATAAACTGTTGATTGGAGAAAGACATATGTTTGAAAAGATCATCTCTGCCGTCAATGATGCGCTGTACAGCTATGTGCTCATCATTCTGCTTATAGCCGGCGGAATTTACTTCACCGTCCGTTCGGGCTTTGTACAGTTCAGAAAATTCGGCGAGCAGATACGTGTTGTGGGTGAAAAGCCCTCGGACAAAAAGAATGTTTCCTCATTCCAGGCGCTCATGGTGTCCACCGCCTCCCGTGTGGGAACGGGCAACATAATCGGCGTTTCCACCGCGCTGTGCCTCGGCGGCTTTGGCTCGGTCTTCTGGATGTGGGTCATAGCCATAATCGGCGGCGCGTCCGCCTTTATTGAGAGCACACTGGCGCAGATATATAAGAAAAGAGGACCGGACGGTAGCTACGGCGGACCTGCATATTATATCGAGACCGCCCTGCGTTGCCGCCCTCTCGCGGTCATATTCTCAATACTTCTCATCCTTACCTACGGCTTCGGCTTCAATATGCTCGCCTCATACAATCTGCAATCCACCTTCTCCGCTTACAGCTTTTATAACGACAAGATCACTCCTTGGGTGATCGGTCTTATCATCGCCGTTACCGTAGGCTACTGCCTGTTCGGCGGAGGCTCTCGCGTGGTCAAGGTAACAAGCTTCCTCGTCCCCATAATGGGTATCGCTTATATACTTGTGGCGCTTGTGATAATCTGTCTCAATATAACCACACTGCCATCGATCTTCGGGCGTATCTTCACCGAAGCCTTTGACTTCCGCGCCATTTTTGGCGGCTTTGGCGGCTCATGCGTCATGTACGGAATCAAGCGCGGACTGTTCAGCAACGAGGCGGGCGTCGGCTCTGCTCCCAACGCGTCCGCGGCGGCTGACATCAGCCACCCCGCAAAGCAGGGACTTGTTCAGATACTCTCGGTATTCATAGACACCATCCTTGTCTGCTCAGCCACCGCGTTTATGTGCATGTGCTCGGGCATCGAGCCCACCGAGGCTCTCTCGGGCGCGCCTTACGTTCAGGCGGCGCTCAGCAGTACGCTGGGCTCTTTCGGACCGATCTTTATCACCGTTGCCATGATACTCTTCGCCTTCACCACACTTCTCGGCAACCTGTATTATGTCAATCAGGCACTGAGCCACATTCTCGGACACGTACCCGGCAAGAAATTCAAATACGTATACTATGTCATCGCCTCTGTCGTCATCTTTATAGGAGCGGGACTGAATGCCGATCTTCTGTGGAACATCGCCGATCTTACAATGGGGCTTATGGCGATCATCAACATGCCCGTTATCGTATACCTCGGAAAATACGCCTTCCGCGCACTCAGAGACTACTCAAAGCAGAAAAAGGCGGGCAAGACCCCCGTATTCAGAGCAAAGGATATAGGACTCCCCCACGACGTGGATTATTGGAGCTGAAAAGACACCGAGCCGACAGATATCGCTTCTGTCGGCTCTTTTTTACCGTTTATTTTAATATATTCAGAATAATGTCCCTGACACCGTCCGGTGTGTACACCTTGGCGTTGCAGGTATATCCCTCGGCATTGAACTCGCCAAAGGTCTCAAACCATAGCGCCTCACGGTCTATTTCCCCGCTTATGAGATTGCTTGTCACCGAATCAGTAAGAACATTATCGTCTATCCTCTCGCTCGCATCTGCAACGCTGTCGTACATATGCAGTGATGCCGTCTTTATCGAAATATAGCCCGATACATAACCGCCCTGGTGGGTGGTATCCTTGAGATAAAACACACACTCACCGTCGGTGCTGACATAATACTGATCCACTCCGCTCGCAACCTTCTCGCTCTCTCCGCGCGAAATACTGTAGCTGTAAAGGTCGGTAAGCTCCTTGCGGTAATAAATATGATCTCCGCCCGCTTGGTTTACCTTAAGATCGGAAACCTCGTCATCTATCAGCTGCATTTCGCCCTTTAGCTTGCCCGTCATCACATCCAGCTCCGCGTAATACAGCTTGAAGTCCACGCTCAGACACACGATACCGTCCTCACCGACAAAGGACATTGATAAAATACCCTTGATAACCTCTCTGTAGCTACCGTCAAGATTGACATAATTGAGTATAAAGCCTTCCTTCTCGCGGTTCTCGGAAGCAACGTAAAATCCGTTCGCCTCAAAATACGGGTCTTTATAAAAAGTATTTCCTTTGGCATTCATCACTGCACTGTAGTAAAGGGTATCTCCTATATTCTGCTCAACCGTGTCCTTCCCCTTTTCCTTGATAAACACCTGTCCGCTTTCGGGCGCGGTTATAACAACAATATCCGACGTATCCGCGGGCGCGTTGAAATAATATGTATCATAAATGTCATCGGAGTCTATGCGCTCGTTTTCACCGTAATAATACAGATACAGCTCTTGCCCGCCTGCGGACTCTTTCTTTTTCCATAAAACCGCGTTACCGTCGGCTGAAACACCCAATATCTGCGCGCGCTCTCCCGTATCCAGCGTCGCTATCCGCACAAGATCTCTCCACGGAAAGGCCTTTACATAAACCTCATTCACTGAAACATACGCTACAGCTCCGCATTCATCATAGGAGCTTGACCTTGTCACCGACGATGCCTCGTTAAAGGAAACGATATGCTCTGTCGCACCCGTATCATAATCGTATAAATACCACGATTCATCGCCATTCTTGACAATATCATACACAACAAAAGTATCGCGCACACTGCTTACGGATATCATATCTCCCACGTCTATGCTGTGTGTATCCTTCTGCTCAATATCGGTGTATACCAGCTCTCCGTTCACCGTCACATATACGATATGCTCTCTGTTGGGCGAAAGATAGGCTTTTGAAATATGTCCTTCCTCTATCTTGACATATTTCCCCGCTCCATAGCAGAGATAAGCGTCTCCGCTCTTGCTGATATAAGCGCTTATCATGCCCGCCTGCGGCGACATGCCCTCGGGCATCATAAAAATTCCTATCATCACAAGCGCGGCTATCCATAGCGCCGCCGCAAGCGCCACTATGAGAACTATCTTACCTTTACCCTTCTTTTTGGGCGGCTTTTTTATCTCCACCGTAACAGCGCCCGCCTTCTCTCCCCCGCCGTCCGCGGGTCTCGCGGCAGAAGCACTGTTCACGGGAGTACCGCAGAAGGAGCAGAATCTTGCCCCCTCATTCATGGGCTTTCCGCAATGTAAACAATACATAAAATTCTCCTTATAATTGCATATTATATACGCGCGTAAAGACTGTTGAGATAACGGAACCTGGAGATGTCAACGGCCCGGAGCTGTTCCTCGGTTATTCTGTATTGCCAGTTGTTGTTTACAGTGCCCGGTGTATTCATTCTTGTATCCGCTCCGTAAACAAAAATATCCTGAATGGGGAAGATCACCGTGTCCGCATGGCTTGCCATCATGGTCTTGATTATCATCTCACATCCTCGACTCCAGTCGTCGTGATCGCAATTGCAATAATCAAGCATCTGCCGTCTGGACTCGCCGTCCATCTCCCACACATAGCCGAGCAGTGTGTTATTGTCGTGCGTGCCGGTGTAGGCTATGCAGTTCTGAATGTAATTGTGAGGCAGATGGGGCGAATTTTTGTCCCCGAGGAAGCCAAACTGGAACACCCTCATGCCGGGGAATCCGCTGTATTTCAGCAGAGATACAACGTCCTCCGTGATGTCTCCCAGATCCTCCGCGATAATAAGCTTACCGTCCGCCACCTCGCGTATCCTGTCAATAAAAGCCTCTCCCGGTCCCTTTACCCACTTGCCTTCCTTGGCGGTCTTGGCGGTCACGGGCACGCTCCAGTACGACTCAAGCCCTCTGAAATGATCTATCCTGACACCGTCAAAAAGCGTAAGCATGTATCTGATACGGCTGCACCACCATGCGTATCCGTCCTTTTCCATCTGCTCCCAATCGTAAAGGGGATTGCCCCAAAGCTGACCGTCCTCGCAGAAGTAGTCGGGGGGAACACCCGCCACACAGGTAGGATGACCGTCCTCGTCAAGCTTGAACTGAGACGCGTTAGCCCACACATCACAGCTATCGTATGCCACATATATCGGAATGTCTCCGATCATCTTTATGCCTCGGCGGTTGGCGTATTGCTTTATCTGTTGCCACTGAGTAAAGAACTCATACTGAACGAACTGCCAGAAAAACAGCTCTCCCGCCGCAGGCTCGGTCACCGTCCATTCCGTCCATATCTTCTCGCCGTTTGCCGTTCTGAGCGCGAGAAAGCGAGCCGCGTCTGACAGCTCCTTATGAGCCGCCATAAAATCGGCTATTTTTTCTCTTCCGTCCGCGTCCACTCTCGCCGCCGCGCGCTTGAGCAGAGCTATGCGCTCCTCCCCAAGCCTGCCGTACTCGCAAAGATAAGGCGACCTCTGCTTAGCGTTCTCCAACTCCGCGTCCGTAAGCAGACCGCGCTCATTCAGCGTTGGAAGGTCGATAAAGAAGGGATTGCCGCCGAACGCCGAATAAGACTTATAAGGGGAGTTGCTTTCATCCGCCATACAGAAGGGCAGCACCTGCCAATATGTAAACCCTCCCTCGCAGAGAAAGTCAACAAATTTTCTCGCTTCTTTTCCGAAAGAACCGATGGAATAGTCTCCGAAGAGAGATGAAACGTGCATCAGCACACCGCTTGCTCTGTTCATAATGTACCTCTTGTTGTCTGAGAATAATACTCTGCATTAATTGTACCATAAAACGGGAGATTTTTCAATATCAAATATAAAATATTAAATTCACGCAACAAAGAAATTCAGAAATATCCTGCCGCAAGCGCAATTGATTTCAAATTTTGATCTGCGGGAGAGTCGGATATGTTCGCACTTTCCTCATTTGTAGGGATCGTCATCTGCCGTACATAGTCCTAAGAAAAAAGACGGAGAATCCGATCAAAGATCTCCGTCCTTCAATAAACCTTACAAGCAAAAAAACAAACAATGCGACCGTAATCATGACTTTCCGCGGACAGTCACAGCATCAAACTCCCCTCCGTCAGAAAGACGGCGGAAGGAAAAACAGCCATCCTCATAAATAACGTATCCCTTTGGCGTGTTCTCCTTGGGTATGGACACCGAGCCCGGATTTATGTACAGATTACCGTTTCCGAAAGCAACAGCGGCGGTAACATGGGTATGTCCGTGCAAAAGCACTTCTCCCGCGCGCAGAGGCGGCAACGAGCCCATATTGTATTTGTGACCGTGGGTGACAAACATGCGCACCCCGTCAGCCTCTATAAGCGCGTACTCAGCGAGAACAGGAAACTCCAGAACCATCTGATCCACCTCAGCCTCGCAGTTGCCCCTCACCGCAAGTATATCGTCCTTGAGCGAGTTTAGCAGCTCGATAACCTTCTTTGGCGCATAGCCCGACGGCAGATCGTTGCGCGGTCCGTGATAAAGCAGATCGCCCAACAGCACAAGTCTGTCCGCCCCGCTCTCTCTGTAGCGCTCCGCCACGGCTGACGCCGCCTCATAGTCTCCGTGTATGTCCGATGCGATAAACAGCTTCATTATCTGATACTTCCGTTTCCTTTTATAAGATATTTCTCCGTGGTAAGCGCGGGTAGCCCCATAGGTCCTCTGACATGGAGCTTCTGCGTTGAAATGCCTATCTCAGCGCCAAAGCCAAACTCACCGCCGTCGGTAAATCTTGTTGACGCATTGACATAAACAGCCGCCGAGTTTACTCTTCTCTGAAACGCCTCCGCGTTCTCCTCACTCTGCGTTATGATCGCCTCACTGTGGGCGGTGCTGTGCTTATTGATGTGATTGATGGCGTCATTCAGCGTGTCCACCACACGGACAGCCACAATGTAGTCATTGTAGTCGGTAAAATAGTCCTCAGCCGTAGCAGGTATAGCCCCGGGGATAAGCACACAGGTCTTGGCACAGCCTCTGATCTCCACATTGTATTTCGCCATTTCCTCGGCAAATCTCGGCAAAAACTTCGCCGCAATACCGGCGTGAACAAGAACTGTCTCCACAGCGTTGCACACCGAGGGACGGGAGCATTTTGCGTTTGTGGCAACACTCAGCGCCATGTCAATATCCGCGCTGTCGTCCACATACAGATGGCAATTACCCGCTCCCGTCTCAATAACGGGGACGGTGGCGTTCTCAGTAATACTCTTTATAAGTCCCTTACCGCCTCTGGGAATAAGCACATCAAGCTTGCCGCGCATGGTCATAAGCTCGTGCGCGCTCTCTCTGTCGGTGTTGGTTACAAGCTCCACGCAGTGAGGATCAAATCCGCAAACGGACAGCGCCCCCTTCATTATCTCCACCAGCGCCTTGTTGGTGTTTATAGCCTCTTTTCCGCCACGAAGCACTACCGCGTTGCCCGTCTTGAGACACAGCACAGCGGAATCCACAGTCACATTTGGGCGCGCCTCGTAAATGATACCCACTACCCCAAGGGGCACTCTTATGCGGTGTATCTCAATGCCCGAGGGACGAGTCCATACCTCTCCCTTACCTATAGGATCATCAAGGACGGCAATGTCCTTTATGGACTGACAAACAGCGGTTATCCTCGCCTCCGTAAGCTTGAGCCTGTCAAGCATGGTGGTAGGCACGCCGTTGTTACCCGCATTGGCAAGATCCACAGAGTTAGCCTCTATGATCTTCGCCGTATTTTCCATCAGAGCCGCGGCAATAGCCAACAGCGCCCCATTTTTGCTGTCCGTATCCGCAAGCGCCAGCTGAGCCGCCGCGGCAGACGCATTTTCACAAAGTATTTCTATTTCCTCACGTACTGTCATTTTTCCTGCTCCGTTCTGTCACATTAATCCATATTTTTGATCAACGCCTTTTCGATCTCCCAGACATACATTCTGTGATAATCTCCGTTTTTGTAGTTGGAAAGCAAGGTACTGTCAATAAACGCTCCCTCACGCAGATCGTCGGCATACAGCTTTCTGCATATAAGGATCACCTCAGCCTCACGTATAACCGGAACACCGTCAAAGTCCTCCGCACAAAGCCCCGCAAGCATAAGCTTGTCGCAATCCCTTCCGCTCTTGCTTCCGCATATGTTCAGCGCCTCTCGCCTGTCCTCTCCGAGAAACGCAAGTGAGATCCGCTCCTGCGCCTCCGCAAGTCCGTAGGTGTGCCGCTGAGGACGTATAAAGCCTACGGCAACAGGCTTGTTCCACAGAACACCCATGCAACCCCAGCTTGCTGTCATGGCGTTGACCTTCTCCCCGTCCTTAGCCGTTATCAGCATCCATTCCTTGCCTATCATCCTGAGAGCGTTTCCCAGCTCATAAGGAGATATCTCGGAAAATCCGTTAAGTATATTCATATTATATTACCTCCAAAAGGGTCTCTTACTGTAATTATACCAATATAATATCAAAAAAATGCCTTTCCGTCAATAATTAAAATATATAAATACAAAAATGTTACAAGATATTTAATAAAAATTTAGAGAATATCAAAAAAATACAGCGCTATATCTGTTATAATGTAATTTATTAGTTAAACTATTTTTCTTTTTATGAAAGGCGACAGTTATGCAAAAAAACATGAAGTTTATAAGAAAGCTTCCCATCCCCATGGAACTCAAGGAGCAATTCCCCCTCAAGGCAGAATACGCCGCTAAGAAGGTTGAACGTGACCGCGAGATCGCCGATATCTTTACAGGAAGCTCGGACAGACTCATTCTTGTCATCGGACCTTGCTCCGCTGACAGAGAGGACGCTGTTCTCGACTATATATCAAGACTTGCCAAGGTTCAGGAAAAGGTATCCGACAAGATACTCATAATCCCCCGCATCTATACCAACAAGCCCCGTACCACGGGCGACGGCTACAAGGGAATGCTCCATCAGCCCAACCCCGATGCCACGGAGGATATGCTGGAGGGAATCATAGCCATCCGCCGTCTGCACACCAAGGCAATAGAGGAAACAGGACTGTTCTGCGCGGATGAGATGCTTTATCCCGAAAATTACAGATACCTCTCCGACCTGCTTGCTTACGTTGCCGTGGGCGCCCGCTCCAGCGAGAACCAGCAGCACCGTCTTGTAGCCAGCGGAATAGACATTCCCGTAGGTATGAAGAACCCCACAGGCGGCGATATCTCCGTAATGCTCAACTCCATCACCGCAGGTCAGCATTCCCATACCTTCCTTTACCGCGGCTGGGAGTGCGTCTCCGCCGGAAATCCCCTCACCCACGCTATCCTCCGCGGATACGTCAACAAGCATGGTGAGTCTCTGCCCAACTACCACTATGAGGATCTCATGGGACTCTACAACGAGTATTCCGCGAGAAAGCTTGCCAACATGGCGGTCGTCGTGGACGCTAACCACGCAAACTCGGGCAAAAAATACTACGAGCAGGCAAGGATCTGTAAAGATGTTCTCCACACCTGCCGCCACTCCGCCGAGATCAAATCCATCGTCAAGGGCTTTATGATCGAGAGCTACATTGAGGACGGCACACAGAAGATCGGAGAAGGCATCTACGGCAAATCCATCACCGACCCCTGCCTGGGCTGGGAAAAGACCGAACGCCTCATCTACGACCTCGCGGAGCTTATCTGATCGGTATAAAAACAATATTCCTAAAATTCGGGAGGATAACACCTCCCGAATACGTATCTTTGGAGAAAATAAATGAGAAAAAAGATCGCGTTAATATTAATAGGCGTACTGATAGCGCTTATGATCACACTTTTTATCCACAGCGTCATTGTAAACGGCGGGGTAACATCCACTGCCGCGCTACGCCTCACGCTGTCTCTCGCCATTACCATTTCCTCAATAGTAAAGATAGTCACAGGTACAGGCGGAATGTCCCTCGCACGAAGGACTGTGGAAAAACAATATGCGGATATCATAGGTAAAGCCTTTGCCGAACCCGACAGAAAACGTCTCCGCAAAAAACTGACAGAGGCGATATATATATTTTCGACCAACAGCAAGGGCGCGCTTCTGCGCTTTGAAAAATTGCAAAAGAAATGCGCGACTGCCGACGATTACAGTACCGTGCTTACCTTTATAGGGCTTACAAACACCAATATCGGTAATATTGATATGGCAATAGCTGCCTACAGAGAAGCCGATAAATACGCACAGCAAACAGAACGCCATAAGCTGAGAAGCACAATCCTCTCCAACCTCGGTCTGATCTACGCCAACAAAGGCGAAAACGGAAAAGCGATGTCCTGCTATGACCAAGCCATTGAATGCGATAAGCAGAATGCCTATGCGTATGGGAACTCCGCGTCTCTATACTTCAGATCGGGAGATTACGGCAATGCTATACCACGATGTGAAAAGGCTCTTGAGATTAAATCAAACGAATACCACTTTGCCGCCACGCTCTGCCTTTGTTATTGCGCCCTGCAAAAAAGGCAAGAGGCGGAAAAATATTACAACATTGCCGTCAATAACGGACAGAATGCCGATCAACTGAAAAACGCCATGGAGCGATATAAAAATATTGATATAACACTACCCGATGTTCCGCAGTCGCCTGCGGAGTCATAAAATCTTTATTCCCGAAAAAAGATTTTACCGACATACTTTAATACTTTATTGGTGGGATTGCCATTGATCCCACCAATTTTTTCATAATAAAACGGCAGGACTTGTGATCTCCCGAAAAACAAAAAAAGACAACCAAATGTTGTCTTTAAAGTAGTTATGCCCACTGAAAACCGAATAAAGTAAAGGAGTAATCGACGAAACTCAAGTATTCAATTGTAAGTTGCTTAGAACATAAAGTTCAAGCCCTCGGTCTATTAGTATCGGTCAGCTGAACACATTACTGTGCGTACACCTCCGACCTATCAAACTTGTAGTCTGCAAGTGACCTTACCAACTCGAAGTTGGAGGGATATCTAATCTTGAAGCACGTTTCACGCTTAGATGCCTTCAGCGTTTATCGCAACCG
>JAFTQL010000024.1 GCA_017462795.1 Clostridia bacterium | reverse complement strand
TCCATTTCGACCAGCGGCGTTTTCATTTGGATCTTTTTCATAGTTCAATACCTCCGAACAGTTTGAAAAAATTTTTTATTTTATTAACATCCGAAAGGATGATAATAATCGACTTGATCTGGAAATTATACGTTATCCTCGCTGTGAGCCTTGTAATAGTTCATGAGACAGCCTTCAAGGATTATCTCCTTTTTGTCCTCGGTAAGTCCCTTGACGTAAAGCGTGATGTCCTCAACAGTTCCGTCAGCCTTGACAACCTTTGCGGCAAACTCTTCCTTGCCGTCGATGATAGCCTGTCTGATACCGCCTACAAATACGTAATCGCCTACCTCGTAGGGGAACTCAGCGCCCTCCGCGAGAGTGAAGGGAAGAATACCCCAGTTTATGCAGTTGGAGCGATAACGCTTGGTAGCGAACTCATAGCAGATGTTGGCAAAGCCGCCAAGCACCTTCTGACAGGAGGCAGCCTGCTCACGGGCAGAGCCGTCACCGGGCTTGTTAGCGAATACGCAAGAGCCGAACTGGGTGTTCGCCATAAGGTCTTTTCCGCCGAGAGCCGCAAATACCTTTTCCAGCTCCTCTGGAGATCCTCCGTTTCTTCTCGCCGCCTCAACAGCCGCCACAGCTTTGGAATTACCAACGTACTCAGGCACACGGCGGGAGAGCGCGAACTCCGCAAGACGCAGAGGATTGGAGCGGTAAGATGAGGTCTCACCCGAAGGGATAAGCTCGTCTGTGGTGGTAACGGGGTCGTGAATGACAGCCGCAAGCTTTACAAGCAGATTGTCGGCAAGCTCATACTGTGTGGGCCAGTCGGTGATATTGGGACCGAATACCAGCTCCGAATCGGCGTTTGCCTTGCCGTAGCCGTAGTAAACCCTCTTCTCGTAAACAGAGCGGTCGTAGCTGTATTCATGGGGAGTGTAATCGTAATCGATATCGGTAGCCGCAGTGATGTAACCGCCGTTTGCGGCTGTTGCGGCAATGCTTCTCGCGTCCATCAACGCAACGCCCGAGAGCTGTCCCTCACCGGGCTTTGAGCCCTCGCGGTTGGGGAAGTTACGCGTGGTGTGGCGGAGAGAAAGACCGTTGTTGGCGGGAACGTCGCCGGCACCGAAGCAAGGTCCGCAGAAGGAGGGCTTGATAACAGCTCCCGCGCGGAGCAGGTCGGAGGTAGCGCCTATCTTTGTAAGCTCAAGGGATACGGGAACGCTTGTGGGGTAAACGGACAGCGAGAAGTAGTCGGCGCCTGTGCTCTTGCCGCGCAGAATAGCCGCCGCCTCATCGATGCTGTCAAACATACCGCCGGCGCAGCCCGCGATGATACCCTGATCCGCAAGCACGCGACCGTTCTTTACCTTGGAGCGCAGATCCAGCTTGCATTTGCCGAACTTCTTTGACGCCTCAGCCTCAACACCCGCAAGTATCTCGTCGGCGTTTGCCACAAATTCGTGGATCGTGTAAGCGTTGGAGGGGTGGAAGGGAAGAGCTATCATGGATTCCATCTTGTCAAGATCTATCTCTATCATAGAGTCGTAGTAAGCTACCTTTCCGGGACGAAGCTCGCGGTAATCCTCGGGACGTCCGTGAACCGCATAGTGCTTACGGACTACGTCATCCGTCTCCCAGATGGATGACAGACAGGTGGTCTCGGTGGTCATAACGTCGATTCCGTTACGGAAGTCGATGGGAAGGTTCTTTACACCGGGGCCAACGAACTCAAGCACCTTGTTCTTGGCAAAGCCATTAGCAAATGTCGCGCCAACGAGGGCGATGGCAACGTCATGAGGACCGATACCTCTCTTGGGAGTACCCGTCAGATATACAAGAACCACCTCGGGTGTCTTTATATCATATGTATTTCTGAGAAGCTGCTTTACAAGCTCAGGTCCACCCTCTCCGATACCCATAGTACCGAGAGCGCCGTAGCGTGTGTGTGAGTCTGAGCCGAGTATCATCTTGCCGCATCCCGCAAGCTCCTCGCGGGCAAAGGAATGGATAACGCTCTGGTTTGCGGGAACGTAGATACCGCCGTACTTCTTTGCGGCGGAAAGACCGAATACGTGGTCATCCTCGTTGATCGTGCCGCCGACCGCGCACAGTGAGTTGTGGCAGTTTGTCATGGCGTAGGGAATGGGGAATTCCTTCAGACCGCTGGCGCGTGCTGTCTGAATGATTCCGACGTATGTAATGTCGTGAGAGGCGAGAGCATCGAACCTGATCCTCATAGCGCCTTCCTTGTCCGACACGTTGTGTGCGTTCATTATTGAATAAGCAATAGTATTCTTTCTTGCTTCCTCGGGGGAAAGATCGGCGCAAGCCGCAGGCTTGCCGTCAACCAGATATACACCGTTTGATGTCAGCTTTATCATAACAATTCTCCTAACTATAAAATAAACATCATTTAATTATAACTTAATACCGCGAAAAAGTCAAGAAAAATGTACCCAAAACTCATAATTTTACAATAAATTCAAAAATATAAAAAATACCGCGTGGTACTTGAAATTTTGAGAAAAAAGTGATATAATATTCCTATTCCCGATTTTTGTCAATAAAGAAGGTAAAAAATGAGCGGACTCGGAACTATTGTAAATGTTATCGCCATAATCGTTGGCGGGTGTATCGGACTTTTGTTCAAGGGTGGACTGAAGGAGCGATTCAGGGATATCCTTGTGCAGGCATGCGGACTTGCCGTTATCTTTATCGGTGCGGCGGGCGCTTTTGAAATGATATTTACCGTGGAGGGCAACAAGCTTACATCGGGCTCTACCATGCTTATCGTCATTTCCCTTGTCCTCGGCGGTCTTGTCGGGGAGCTGATAAATATTGAAAAGGGGCTTGACAGTATAGGCGAGAAGCTCAAAAAGCTGGTCAAGGCGGGCGGAGACAATAAATTTGTTGACGGATTTGTCACCGCTTCTCTTGTGTTCTGCGTGGGTGCTATGGCTATCTGCGGTCCTATTGACGAGGCGCTGACGGGTGACTCCACCACGCTTTACATAAAATCCATTCTCGACATGATAATGGTCATGGTGCTTGCGTCCGTCTACGGTATTGGCGCGCTGTTCTCTGCGCTGGCAGTCGGCGTTTATCAGGGAATATTTACGGTGTTTGGCGTGTTCATAGCCGATTTTATGACCGACTCGCTTATCGTCAGCCTTTCGGGTGTCGGCTCGGTGCTTATCTTTGCCGTGGGCGTAAACCTTTTGTGGCCCAAGAAGATACGGGTGGGAAATCTTCTCCCCGCGCTTCTCGTACCCGTTATATGGGAGGCGATCCAATACATTCCGTTGCCTTGGTAATACGTCACAGAACACTTGAGCTTTAAGAGGTAAAAACATGGAAACAGTAAAAAAGTATCTTCACCGTTATTTTATAGACGCCATGAGCGCAATGGCTTTGGGTCTTTTCGCGTCCCTGCTCATCGGAACCATATTCGGTACGGTGGGCAAATATACGGGGCTTGAATTTTTCAATGAGATAAATACATACGCGTCCGCCGCGTCGGGTATGGCGATAGGCTGTGCCATCTCGGCGGCTCTCAAGGCGCATCCCTTGGTGGTTTGCGCTTGCGCGGTGGTCGGCAGCATCGGATACGGCATGAGCGGCGCGGGTCCCGCGGGGGCTTTCTTTGCGGTGGTCGTTGCCTCGGAGCTTGGAATGCTTGTATCCAAAAAGACCAAGGTGGACATTCTCGTAACACCCACGGTAGTGTTGCTTTCGGGCTTTGCCGTTGCTAAGCTGCTTTGCCCCGGTATCGCGTTTGTTATGAAGGCGCTCGGTAACTTTATCAATGTAGCCACCGAGCTCAAGCCTCTTCTCATGGGTATTATCATCTCCGTTGTGGTCGGTATCATCCTCACTCTCCCCATCTCCAGCGCGGCAATATGCGCCAGCATCGGTATAGCGGGACTTGCGGGGGGCGCCGCCGCCGTGGGCTGCTGCTGTCAGATGGTGGGCTTTGCCGTTATCAGCTTCAGAGAAAACCGCTGGGGCGGTGTTGTGGCTCAGGGACTGGGAACATCCATGCTGCAGATGGGTAATATCTGCCGTAAGCCGCAGATCTGGATAGCCCCAACCCTTGCCTCGGCGATATGCGGACCGCTATCCACACTTGTGTTCAGGCTTGAATGCACAGGTGTTTCGGCGGGCATGGGAACATGCGGACTTGTAGGGCCTATAGGTATCATTTCCGCTACTCCAAACAGCGCGATGAAATGGGTGGGAATAGTCCTGCTGTGTATAGTGCTTCCCGCTGTCCTGTCCTTTATCTTCAACGAGATCATGCGTAAGCTCGGTTGGATAAAGACGGGGGATATGAAGATAGACGCGTAAAACAATAAAACTGCAAAAGAGTAAAGAACGATAGGCGGTCTTTACTCTTTTGAATTTGCAGAAAAAATTCTGATTTTTTTGTGAAGGTTATTTTAATCCGACAAAAAATGTGTTATAATATGGATATAAGACATGGGAAGGAGTGAGAGCATGGGCAAAAGACGTGAAAAGGTCAGGCATTTGTTTGCGGACAAGCAGCTGAAGGAGACAAAGCATTATTCCAAAAGATCCGCGGCGGCTATACTGTCGGTATGCTCGGTGCTTCTCTGCGTGTTGTCTGTTCTCGGATTTATATTTATAAAAACAAGGTTTTCCGATACGGATGCTATCAAGGCGTGGGTGGATGAGAATTATTTTCTCGGTATTGTCGTCATGACTCTTCTGTGCGCGGTACAGGTCGTGATCGCCCTTATCCCGGGCGAGCTTCTTGAGATAGCGGCGGGCTATGCGTTCGGTGGACTTATGGGGGCTGTGATATGCTCGGTGGGAACTCTTATAGGAAGCATCACGGCCATTCTGCTTGCGAGAAGATTCGGCAGACGGCTTGTTGAGTCTCTGTACCCAAGAGAAAAGATAGACGCGTTGCCCATCATCAACAATCCTAAAAAACGAAACGCCATGACGTTTCTGCTTTTTCTTATCCCCGGTACACCCAAGGATCTGTTTACTTACGTTATCGGAATGACGGAAATGAGCATACCTCTGTATATTGTTCTTACCTCATTCGCGCGTTTGCCCTCGGTGGTGATATCCACTATAGGCGGGGGAGCACTCAGCGACAACAGATTTATGCACGCGGTGATCATATTCATCGTAGCCGCCGCGGTCAGCGCTGTGGGGTATCTGTTATACCTTTGGATTCAGAAGCGTCATAAGAAAAAGGCTGATAATAACTGAAATTACAAATGGAGCCGGATCATCGACCTGATCCGGCTTCGTTTGTCGCAAATATTGATCTATTCGCCCTTTTTCTTACCCGAAAGCTTCAGCACGTATTTTTTGATAAATACGCTGAATTTTGTCTCCTCGCCTGCCTTGATACGCTTGATGTTTTCCGTATGCTTGTAGAAAACGCTTGCGGAGCAGACCGCCGCTATGATAAATGCCGCAACGCTTCTGTACTTTATTCCCACCATAATAGGGAAAAGAACAGTTGCCGAGAGTGCCATCGTACAGCCGTAATTCAGGATAAAGGCTATTATGAGACAGAGGATAAGAAGAATGAGGAAGAGAAGCGGACTTACACCGAGGACAAAGCCACCAAAGCTGGCAAGCCCCTTTCCGCCCTTGAATTTAAGATAAAAGGGGTAGTTATGCCCGAGAACCGAGGCAGAGCCCGCCACAAGGCCCGCATAGGGTATCTCATGGAAGAGAAAAGCGCAAAGCTTTATAGCCGCAAATGCCTTGAAGATATCAAACAGCATAACGAATACACCCCAGAATGTCCCAAAGTGCATAAAGGTGTTGCTGGCGCCGAGATTTTTTGTTCCGTCCTTGCGGATATCAATGTTTTTTACTTTACTTAAAATATAAGAGGGGCTGATGCTTCCGAGAAGATAGCCGAGCCCCGCGCAAGCGAGATAATACATGGGTAACTCCTGTAGATAATTTATGTAACACAGTAAATTATACTAAAAATTTTCGATTAAGTCAAGAGAAAAATCTTGTTATATGTAAAATTTTTTTTAAACCTCTTTAAAAAACGGGAATTATGTATTATAATATACGTATACAGAATGTACGGAGGCGGACATATGAGACAGAAATACACTATCAGGGTTGCTGATATCGAAATGAACGTCATCAGCGAGGAATCTCCCGAGGCGGTAGAGGCGCTGGTGAGCATTGTTGACAGAAAGATGAGAGAGATATGCGAGTCAAGCAAGCGTTGCTCCAAAACAGAGGCGGCTTTGCTGTGCGCTCTTGATTACTGCTCCGAAAAGATAAGGGTACAGAGAAGGATCAAGACACTTGAGTCAAAGCTCGCGCTTGCCGAGGCTACAGCCGAGGAGCTTGAGATGGAGAACGAGGAGCTGAGAAAGCAGATCCCCGGTCTTGGCGGTATTCTTTGATCCACTGTATGGAACATTTTACAGAACAGAACAAAAACGCTATTGATATCCGAAAGGGCATAAGGCTCCCCGAGCTTTTGTGTCCCGCGGGATCGTATAAAGCTCTTGAGGCGGCGATAGACGGCGGCGCGGATGCCATTTACATGGGCGGCGTCGCCTTTAACGCGCGCATAAACGCGAAAAACTTTACCGCAGAGGAAATGAAGAGAGGTATAGACCTCGCCCATGCCTATGGGGCAAAGGTATATATTGCCGCAAACACGCTGATATACGACAGAGAGCTTGACGACTTCCTTCGCGCGGCGGAGTCGGCATATATGAGCGGAGCGGATGCGCTGATAGTTGCCGATATCGGAGCGGCGAGAGCGGTACACGAGCGCATACCAATAGAGCTTCACGCAAGCACGCAGGTGTCGGGACACAACGCGGACGCCTCGCTGTTGCTCCGCGACGCGGGATTTTCCCGGATGGTATGCGCACGTGAAATGAGCAGGGAGGATATAAAGCATTTTATAGATACCTCTCCCCTTGAGGCGGAGGTGTTCGTCCATGGCGCGCTTTGTGTGTGCCATTCGGGACAGTGCCTGTTTTCCTCTCGTGTCGGCGGCAGAAGCGGCAACAGGGGGGAGTGCGCTCAGCCTTGCAGACTTCCTTACAGAGGAAGGGCGGGCAAGACGGAATATCCGCTGTCTCTCAAGGATCTGAGCCTTGCCGCCCATATCCCCGAGCTTTGCGATCTCGGTATAAGCTCGCTTAAGATCGAGGGAAGAATGAAGTCCCCCGAATATGTCCGTGATGTCACAAGGATATGGCGGCGTTTGCTTGACGGGCGAAGAGGAGCGTCACCTGAGGACATGAAGGAGCTTGAGGCGGTCTTCTCACGCGGCGGATTTACCGATGGGTATTACACCTCAAGGATCGGCAAGGGAATGCTGGGCGTCCGCTCCGAGGAGCAGAAGAGAGTCACAAGAGAGCTTGAGCCCTTTGAGGGAATAAAGAGGAAGATACCCGTGGAGATGAGCATTTCCGTTAAGATCGACATTCCCGTGTCTCTTACCGTAAGGCGTCTTGACAGCGGCAAGGCTGTTACCGTCACGGGCGAGTGTCCCTTTGCGGCGCGCACCGCTCCAATTGACGAGGAGACCGTCCGCAGAAGTCTTATGAAGCTTGGAGGCACGCCCTTTGAGGCTGAGAAGATAACAATAGAGCTTGACAGCGGTCTTATGCTTCCCGTCTCCGTTCTCAATGCCATAAGACGAAAGGGAACAGAGGCGCTTATTTCCGAGGAAGGAAAGGGAGAAAAAACGGTCTCGGTATCCGCTACCATAAGCATAAAGCCCGCAAAGCGCAGAACCCGGGCACGCGCGGCGATATTTTACGATCCCACAGCGATTCCCAAGAGCGCTTACGGCTTTTTTGATATAATTTATACCCCTCTTGAAAAATATACGGGCAGCACCAATGGTGTCGCTCTGCCTCCCATTATCTTTGACAGCGAGAGACCGACTGTGGAGCGGTTGCTTGCCGAGGCAAAGCAAAAGGGCGCGGAGCATGTTCTTGTGGGCAACCTCGGTCATATCGCGCTTGCGCGGGATAGCGGACTTGTGCTTCATGGCGATCTCAGACTGAATGTGTGCAACAACGCCACCGCCGCGTCTGCGGAGAATATGGGATTGGAGGATGTCATACTTTCACCGGAGCTTACTCTGGCTCAATTGCGTGATGTCGGCGGAAAAAGCCTTGCCGTCGTATACGGCAGAGCGCCGCTCATGGTGACGGAGAAATGTGTGTCAAGAGAGATAGCTGACTGCAAGACCTGCGAGAGCGGCAAGGTCGTGCTGACCGACAGAAAGGGAATAAGATTTCCTGTGCTGAAGGTCTTCTCTCACCGCAGTCTTATCGTCAATTCCGTCCCCTTGTATATGGTGGATAAACAGGATGTTCTTGATAAAAACGGCATCACCATGCAGTATTTTATTTTTACCGTAGAGACGGCGGATGAAGCGGCGAGGGTCATCACCGCGTATAAAAAGCGTACCCCGCCCGCGGACAGCGCGAGGGTGAAGAGGATTAAATGATGGCTATATACGATTTCAAGCCATGACTCGCATTAATAAAATGGACTGCCTTGCTTTTTGTCAGGCAGTCCATAAAATTTTATGTTGATAATGTCAAAAATCTCTTATCCACTTGACCGCAAGCTCCGACCAGACCTCGGCGTGAGGGATGAGGAGTCTGTCCTGCTTTTCCCATGTTTGCTTGTTACACAGCGCCAGACCGTGAGGGCCTTCGGGGAATATATGTGACTCAAAGGGTACTTTTGCAGCCGCCATAGCGTTCATAAGCAGGAGCGAGTTCCACACGGGAACGCTTGCGTCGGAGAAGGTGTGCCAGATAAAGGCGGGGGGAGTTGTGGAGTCAACATGTCTTTCAAGCGAGAAGCGATCAATGTCCTCTTCGGTGAGCACCTCATGTCCGCTGACTCTTTGCGCGGATTTCAGATGGGTGAACTCTCCCGCTGTGATCACGGGATAGCAAAGCACCATTCCGTCAGGGCGGTTGATGCCCTCGGGACTTATGCCTGAGGTTACTCCAACAGCGTCGCGTACCTCGGGGATATTCCAAAGAATGCCTGCCGAAGCCGCGAGATGTCCGCCCGCGGAGAAGCCTAAAATATATATCTTATGGGGATCGCTGTTGTCCTCCTCGGCGCGCTCGCGCACAAGCTTGATCGCAAGCGATGCCTCAATAAGCGGAGCGTAATTTGCCGCTCTCTCGCCCAATGAATATGTAAGCAGATAAACATTCATTCCCTCGCCGAGAAAGCGCCTGACTATAGGCTCTGACTCCCTCGCGGCAAGTCCGCCGTATCCACCACCGGGGCATATAACCACCGCGGGTCTCGGATCGACCGTCGGCTCGGGATCGCAAACATATGCCGTAAGCTCCGCCTCGGGATATTTGTCACTCAATTTAAAGGTATGATAAAACATATCTGTGTCTCCTTTGTGTTGTATATACCAAATTATAGCACATAAACGTACTTTAGTCAATAGAGCAAATACATTTTTGCACACGGATAGATCGACCGTATTTTGTCACATTGTCTTTCAAAAAAATCTCAAAAAAATATTGACAAATGTCAAAAAAGTGCTATAATAAAGGAGCAGAGAGATCTGCGAACGTTGTAGAAGAGTAAGAATATAAGCGTAAAGTGCCTGTCGGACGGGGAGTTGTCGATGGGACGAAAAGGGTTCGCGCCCTTGCGGCTTGTATTCTGCATCCCGCTTCATACGGCAATAAGGATAGATATTTGTCCCTTCTTTATCCTCGGAGCCATATGCAGTTGAGGTAAAGGAGGTATTTTTTATGAAACAAAAAACAACGGTATTCAAAAGCGTAAGGGCAATGACGGTCGCCGCGATGCTTGTCACCATGAGCGTGGTCATCGGTTTTTTCTGTAAGACCTATCTCAATTATGTAAACGGACTGTTCAGGATAACCTTTGAAAATCTGCCCATCATCATGTCGGGTCTGCTGTTCGGTCCTGTGGTGGGCGGCTTTGTGGGAGCGGCATCCGATCTTGTGAGCTATCTGCTCTCCCCTCAGACCTATCCGCCAAATCTCATCGTAACGCTGGGCGCGGCTGTAGTTGGCATTGTGTCGGGTGTTATGGCAAAGTATGCGGTAAAAAAGAGAGGAACAGCGCAGATAATCGTCTCCGGCGCGGCGGCTCACATCATGGGCTCGATGATAATAAAGACCATCGGACTGTATCAGTTTTACGGCATTCTCGTGCTTTGGCGTATACCGCTATATATCGTTATCGCGTCTTTGGAGATACTTGTGATCTGTTTCCTTTTCAGCCGCAATAATTTCAGACGGCTGATCGAAAAGCTTTAAGGAGTTAGTTATGAATTATAAAGAGTCACTGGAATATATTCACAGCATAAGCTGGTGCTTTTGTAAGCCCGGGCTTGAAAGGATAGAGGAGCTGTGCCGTCGGCTGGGTGATCCCCAAAAGGATTTAAAGTTCATCCACGTCGCGGGGACAAACGGCAAGGGCTCCTTCTGCTCCATGATATCCTCGGTGCTGAGAGCCGCGGGATATAAAACGGGACTCTTTACATCGCCCTATATCCGTTTTTTCAATGAGCGCATGTGTATTGACGGCAGCCCCATCTCCGATGAGGAGCTTGCCGATATCACCACTTATGTGCGCCCCATTGCCGAGTCCATGACCGACAGCCCCACCGAATTTGAGCTTATCACAGCCGTTGCCTTTGAATATTTCAAGCGGAACGGCTGTGATGTGGTCGTCCTTGAGGCGGGCATGGGCGGAAGATTGGATTCCACAAATATCATAAGATATCCGCTGTTGTCCGTAATAACCGGCATTGCGCTTGACCACACCGCCTTCCTCGGCGACACGGTGGATAAGATAGCCGCGGAAAAGGCGGGTATCATCAAGGATCACCGTCCCGTTCTCTTTGGCGGAGATGACAGCGCCGCAGAGAGTGTGATATCAGAGACCGCAAAAAAGAGGGAATCGGAATATTTCACGGTGGATCACGGCAAACTGAATGTAAAGAGCGCAACGCTTGACGGTACTGTATTTGACTTTAACGGAAGAGAAAATGTCGTCATAGATCTGCTGGGACTTTATCAGCCACGCAATGCCTGCGTTGTACTGAGCGCTGTTGATATTCTCCGCGAATACGGTCTTGAGATCTCCGAGAGCGCGGTGCTTGATGGACTCAGGGACGCAAGATGGCAGGGAAGATTTGAGATAATAAACCGTTCTCCGCTTACTATATTTGACGGCGCTCACAATCCGCAGGGAATTGACAGCGCCGTGGACAGTATAAAGCATTATTTCGGCGGCAGACGGGTGTATATTCTCACGGGCGTGCTTGCCGATAAGGATTATGACTATATCGCCTCAAGGCTTGCCGAGATCGCGTCACGCGCGTTTGTGCTGACACCCGACAGCCCCCGCGCATTGCCCGCGAGAGAATATGCCGATGTCCTCCGATCCAAGGGCGTTGACTCAAATGGATACGATACACTTGAGCAGGCGTACAGAGCGGCAACGGAGAAGGCAGCAGAGGACGGAGCTCCGCTTATCTGCCTTGGTTCTCTGTACATTTATTCGGAGCTTATGGATATAGTTGAAAAAGCTATTGACAAGAAATAAAATTTGTAGTATAATATCCCCGTCGCCCAAAGCGGCAAAACGTGAGTTCGGGACCTTCCTCACGTAAAACAAAACTAAAGGAGAAAAAAGAATAATGAAAGCACACAAAAGGACTATTTTTATTTGCCAAGGGGCTGTTATTGCCGCCGCTTACGTTGCGCTGACGTATGTCGCGCGAATTTTCGGACTTGATTCGGGAGTGATACAGGTGAGATTTTCTGAAATGCTCTGTATCCTTCCAATGTTCACGTCGGCGGCGATACCGGGACTTTATCTCGGATGCCTCTTGGCTAATTTATTGACAGGCGCGGTATGGCTGGACGTATTGGTAGGACCTGTAGCAACACTGATAGGCGCTTTGGGAACATACGCGCTGCGCAGGTACAAATGGCTTGCACCTATACCGCCGGTGTTGTCAAATGCGCTCATAATGCCGTTTGTCCTTTCATATGGCTATGAAATGGAGCAGACGATACCGTTTATGATGCTGACCGTGGGAATTGGAGAGGTGATATCAGTCTATATCCTTGGTCTTGCGGTTTATTTTGTGATCGAAAAAAGAGCGGCTAAGATATTCGGAGGTAATTGACGCTGAATGTTTATTTCTTGAACCAACAATTGCAATCCGCATAAAAACCTCCAAATATAATTTAGTATACTTATTTTGAGTATACTTACAACATTATATCATAAAATAAACTTAAAATATACTCAAATTAAGTTTTTTTGGAGATCTTTATGAGAAATAAGAAAAATAAGCATCTCGGAATAGAAATTGATCCGGAGCTTCATTATAAGCTGCATTATATATCAAAATATTACGGTCGCTCTGCCAACGGACAAATACTTTATTTGATAAGACAGGCGATCAAGGTTTTTGAGAAAAACGAGGGAGAGATCGAAATTCCTCCAAAAACAGAAGAATGACGATACAAAAATGACAGTAGCATATGTAAAAAAGCGAAGCTCGTGATAAAGCGAATTGAATAAAGAAATAAATACCCCGACAGAGTTTTTCGTCTGTCGGGGTATTCCCGTTATTTTCTATCAATCATCATTTTGCCGAAAGGCAAACATCATAAGGCGAAGCCGGTATAATTCCTTAGTTTCCTGCTTTGACAGCCTCAAAGTCTTCTTCGATCTCCGCGGAGGGACGCTTGGTGATAAGCGAGAACACCACGATGCAGATGCAAGAGAAGATGAAGGCGGGGAGAAGCTCGTAGATGGCGAATACACCGCCCAGCTTGCTGATAACAAGCTTCCAGAGGAATACCATGCCGGCACCTCCAACCATGCCCGCGATAGCGCCCGCGCGGTTGGTTCTCTTCCAGAACAGCGAGAACAGCATGAGAGGTCCGAAGGTCGCACCGAAGCCCGACCATGCAAAGGACACGATGTCAAAGATAACGCTGTTTTCGTCAAGCGCGATAACAATAGCGATCAGGGCGATAACAAGAAGCGTGATCCTTGTGACAAGCATCACCTGCTTGTCGGTAGCCTTCTTTCGGATGACGCCGTGGAAAATATTCTTTGCGGCGGCGGATGCGGCAATGAGCAGGTAGGAGTCCGAGGAGCTGATGGTAGCCGCAAGGATTCCCGCCATTACAAAACCAGCGAGTATTGCGGGGAGAGAGGATGTGGAAAGAGTGATGAAGATGCTTTCAGCACCGGATTTTGTAAGATGCTCAACGGGGAACAGGCTTCTTCCCATAATACCGATGAACACAGCAACCGCAAGGGAGATAACGACCCATACCATTGCGATACGTCTGGAGGGCTTAAGCTCCTTCTCGTCGCGGATCGCCATAAAGCGGAGAAGCACCTGAGGCATACCGAAGTAGCCAAGACCCCACGCAAGCATGGAGCAGATGCTGAGCAGACCGTAGTCCGTTTTTGCGCCGAACATAGGGTTGCCCGCCGCGTCTACCAGCTGCTTACCCGTCTCGTCGAGAGTGGGACTTGCCATTCCGAAGAATTCAAGGAATCCGGGGATCTCCTTGGAGTTTTCAATGACAGCGCCGAGACCGCCCGCCTTTGCTGTACCTATGGTAACGATGACCACAAGAGCAACGATCATAACGATACCCTGCATAAAGTCGGACGCGCTTTCCGCCAGAAAGCCGCCGAGAATTGTGTAAAGAAGAACGAATATTGCGCCTACGATCATCATTGCGATATAAGGCGCGCCAAAGAGCTGAGCGAACAGCTTACCGCAGGTAACAAAGCAGCTTGCCGCGTATACGGTGAAGAAAATGAGTATAAACAGAGCCGCAAGCGTCATAATGATCTTGTTCTTTTCACGGAAACGGTTGGAGAAGAAGTCGGGCAGGGTGATGGAGTTGTTGGCTCTTACGCTGTATCTGCGCAGTCTCTTTGAAACGATGAGCCAGTTGAAATATGTACCGATGGCAAGACCGATAGCGGTCCATGCGGCATCCGCAAGCCCGCACCAATATGCTACTCCGGGCAGTCCCATAAGAAGCCATCCGCTCATGTCGTATGCCTCCGCGCTCATTGCCGTTACCCATGGGCCGAGCGAGCGTCCTCCGAGAAAATAGTTGTCTGAGCTTTTGTTTGCCCTTTTTGCATAAACAACACCGATCACGATGACGGCTGTCATATAGAGTATCATCGCGATAAGTATCTGGATCTGATTACTATCCATTAAAATACCTCCTTGAGAGTCGATTTGGTCAAAAAAACCTATTAACGAATATTATACCACATTTATCACCCCTTTGTAAAGAGCTTTTTTGATTTTTGCGTTTTTTATGTGTTTTTTCATTGTTTTTTTAATGGAAGGATTTTGATGAAAAAATATTTTATATTTTAAAAATAA
This sequence comes from Clostridia bacterium, assembly GCA_017462795.1. GTDB lineage: Bacteria > Bacillota > Clostridia > Oscillospirales > CAG-272 > HGM12713. The sequence continues at coordinate 22,747 of JAFTQL010000024.1, read as the reverse complement.
TTATTGAATTGTATAAAAAAGTATGATATAATAGTATGTAAAGCTTTTTAAACAGATATGGTATATACCGAAAAGGAGCGTTAAGGTGGAAAAATTCAAAGATGTCATGGCGGCATTCGGTTCGTTTTTGTACGGTTTTTTTGTGGAAACGGTCAAGCAGATAGAACTCAAGGATATTGTGGATATACTTCTGTTGTCCTTTGTTCTGTATTTTATCTACAAGCTTATAAGAGACAGCCGAGCATGGAAATTACTTATAGGAATAGTTGTGCTTTTCTGTGTGGCTATTCTTGCCAACGCCTTTGATATGGCGGCGCTCAGCTTTATTTTCGGTAACTTCCAGCAGCTTGGTCTTCTTGCCGTGCTGATATTGTTTCAGCCCGAGCTTCGCACAGCCCTTGAAAAGGTGGGCGGAACGCCTATCAGCGGTATCAAGAGCATTGCCGCAAGCTCTGAGGCGCTTGCCACGAGAAATGCGCAGATAGACGCTATCTGCACCGCGGTCAGCGATCTTTCCCGTGACAAGGTGGGCGCGCTTATCGTTATTGAGCGCTCCACAAAGCTTGGCGAATTTATCAAATCGGGAGTTTACATCGACGCGGCTATCTCCCCTTATATTCTCAGAAACATTTTCTTCAATAAAGCGCCTCTTCACGACGGGGCGGTGATAATCCGCAACAGCCGCATATGCGCGGCAGGCTGTTTCTTGCCGCTGTCCACAAAGGAGGATATCGACAAGGATCTTGGAACACGTCACAGAGCGGCTATCGGTGTCAGTGAGATCAGTGACGCGCTTGTCATCGTTGTGTCGGAGGAAACAGGAACGGTGTCTCTGTCTCACGACGGCAATCTTGAGCGCAATTTCAATTACCATTCTCTCAAGCAGGCGCTCAACAATCATCTGGCTCCCCAGACTGCCGAAACAGGTAAGCACAAGCACGCCAAGAAAACATCGGATCGAACCACTTAACACATAATGAGGATAAAAATGAGTAAAAAAAATATTGATACGATTGAATCGGAAGAGCGTTCCGACGGCTCTTACGTTGTTAAAAAAAGCAGAAGGTCCAATATTTTCGCCTTTATTCTTTGCGTACTGCTGGCGTTCTTTATCTGGGCATATACTCAGAACGCGGGTGTCGGCGACGGCGAGAGTACGGAGACCGGTGACGGACAGGAAAGCTCCGCGGCTCTTTGCGGGCAGACAGATATGTTTGCCGCGGAAGTCTTATGAGCGAGAGCGTAAAAAAACAGGAGCCTGCCGAGCTTTCAAGATTTGCCGTTGGGGGTGTATCTCTTTCTCCCGATTGCCATGAGAGCGAGGCTTGCGCCATTGTTGCGAGGAAACTTCAGCGTGCAGGGATAAACCCTGCACGACTTCGTTTTGATATTTACAAAAGATCGGTGGACGCGAGGAAGAAAAAGGACGTAAGGCTTGTGTATTCCGTGGCAGTAAGCTCTGCCGATGGGGAATATAAGGTGTCTGCCGCAAGGCTTCGCAAGGCGGGAATAGCGGTTACTGTGCTGTCCGACGAGACGCTTGAGGCTGTGAGAGGAAACGAGCGGAGCGACTATCCGCCCCTGGTGGTGGGAATGGGACCGTGCGGTCTTTTCTGCGCGCTCCTGCTGGCTGAAAACGGCTACCGCCCTATCATCGTGGACAGAGGTGACGGCATTGCCGAGCGTTGTCGTAGGACACAAGCGTTTTTTGAGGACGGCGTGCTTGATACCGAGAGCAATATCCAGTTCGGCGCGGGAGGCGCGGGCACGTTTTCCGATGGCAAGCTGCTTACGAGGGTGAATGACGTGAGGGTCAATTATATACTCCGCCGTTTCTGTGACTTCGGTGCGCCCGAGGAGATACTTACAAACGCAAAGCCCCACATAGGCACGGATCTGCTGGTGGGGATAGTTGACAAAATGCTTGCCCGTATTGCCGAGCTTGGCGGTAAGGTGATCTACAGATGCCGTCTTGACGGTATAGAGGAGATGGCGGACGGTAATGTCAGAGCGGTCACCTCGGAGGGAGATATATTCTGTTCCTCTCTTGTGCTCGCTCCCGGGCACAGCGCGAGAGATACCTATGAGATGCTCATGGGTAAGTCGTTCAGTATCGAGCCCAAGCCCTTTTCGCTGGGCGTGAGGATCGAGCATCTTCAAAAGGATATAGACAAGGCGCTCCTCGGTGATTTCGCGGGTCATCCGCGGCTTGGCAGGGGAGAATATCATCTTTCGGACACCACCTCGGGCAGAGGGGTTTACACATTCTGCATGTGTCCCGGGGGACAGGTGGTTGCCGCCGCGAGTGAGACGGGCGGAGTGGTGGTAAACGGCATGAGCCGTCACGCCAGAGACGGAGAAAACGCAAATTCGGCTTTGCTTGCCTCGGTTCGTCCTGAGGACTATGGGGCTGATTGCTCTGCCGCTATTGAGCTTCAGAGAAGGCTTGAGCGGCTTGCGTTCGAGCAGGGCGGGGGAGATTATTACGCGCCCTTCCAGACCGTCGGCGACTTTCTTGAGGGTAAAAGCGTGTCCGAGCCTGCAAGAATAATGCCTACCTACAGAGACGGTAAGGTAAGGGGAGCAAGGCTTGACAGGATACTTCCCGATTTTATAACAGACGAGCTGAGGCTCGGATTGCGAAGCTTTGACAGAAAGCTCAATGGCTTTGCGGCGTCAGACGCCATTCTTACGGGAGTGGAGACCAGAAGCTCCGCGCCTGTGAGGATAATGAGAGACAGCCGCCTTTGCGCGCTCGGTTATGACAGGATATACCCCTGTGGTGAGGGCGCCGGATATGCGGGCGGTATCACAAGCGCCGCCATTGACGGAGTCCGTGTGGCTCTTGCGCTCATGGAGCGGTTTGCGGCAATCGTGTGACAGACAAAATGAAATGATATAAAAAGGTGGTTTTGACAGAACACAGCCGCGGTGGCGGCGAAAGAGCAATATTTAAAGAATGTAACGAGGTAGACCCATGAGGGAAACAAAACGAGAGAAGATATGGGAGCAAAGGTATGTCTTTGGCGATGGCGAAAGAGACGCGGCTGTGAAGGAAATATCCGAGAGCCTTGGCGTTTCGTTGTTGTTCGCGGTGCTTCTTTACAACAGGGGATATACCGATGCCGCGTCGGCGAGGAGATTTCTTCGCTTTGAAGAGGCGGATTTTCACGATCCTTATCTTCTCGCTGATATGGATAAGGCGGTCACGAGAATACTCGGTGCCGTTGAAAATAAAGAAAAAATTTACATATACGGCGACTATGACGTGGATGGAGTAACATCCGTCAGCATGCTGTATCTGTATCTGACCTCGCTTGGCGCGGAGGTCGGTATAAAGATCCCCAAGCGCGAGGGTGAGGGCTACGGTGTGTCAGACACGGCGGTGCGAGCCATTGCCGAGGAGGGGGCAACGCTTATCGTAACGGTGGATACGGGAATAACCGCGAATGCCGAGGTGGAACTGGCACGGGAGCTTGGCGTGGACTTTGTCGTCACAGACCATCATGAGTGCCATGGCGATCTTCCCGCCGCATACGCTATTGTCAATCCCCACAGACCCGATTGTCCGTATCCCTTCAAGGAGCTTGCGGGAGTGGGAGTGGTGTTCAAGACCGTGTGCGCATGCGAGATGAGACGGTGCGAGAGATCGGGACAGCCCGTTATTGATGGGATACGCCGTGTTTGCTCGGAGTACGCCGATCTTGTGGCTGTGGGTACTATTGCCGACGTGATGCCGCTGACCGATGAGAACAGGCTTATTGTAAGCCTTGGACTTTCAAAGCTTGAAAAGGGAAGCGGACGCCCCGGACTTGAGGCGTTGCTTGACGCTTCCACAAAAAAATCGGGTGACGACACAAAGAGAAAAAAGGTCACCTCGGGTATGATAGGCTTCGGTATCGCGCCGAGGATCAACGCCGCGGGCAGGATAAGCGACGCTCTTATTGCCGTAAAGCTGTTGCTGGCAGAGGACGGCGACACTGTCGCGAGATATACTGAGGAGCTTTGTGAGATAAACAGACAAAGACAGGTGGAGGAGAACCGCATAGCCACAGAGGCATATGATATGCTGGAGAACACCTCCGATTACGATAATGACAAGGTCATAGTTCTTGCTCACGATTCGTGGCAGCAGGGAATTATAGGTATAGTTTCCTCAAGGATAACCGAGAAATACGGACTTCCGTCGATACTCGTGTCCTTCTGCGGCTCGGACAATGGCGAGGAAAGCCCGTATGATGACGGAAAGGGCTCGGGACGCAGTATAAAGGGACTTAATCTTGTTGAGGCGCTCAATCACTGCGAGGATCTGCTTGTCAAATACGGCGGTCATGAGCTGGCGGCGGGACTCACCGTAAAGCGGGGAATGCTTGACGAGTTCCGAAAGAGAATAAACGAATACGCTGAGGAGCGTATAACGGACGATATGCTCAGCATAAAGGCCGAGGCGGACTGTGAGATCGATATGCGGGAGCTGAATATGAGCTTTGCCACGGAGATACTCCGCCTTGAGCCCTTCGGTATCGGAAACGCCTCGCCTCAGTTTGTAATGAGAAATGTTACGGTAAGACGAGTTACGTATATAGGCGGAGGTAAGCACACAAAGCTTACGCTCCAGAAAAACGGTATCTGCGTTTCCGCCATGTATTTCGGTATGGGTGAGGGCGAGCTTTGCTGTGAAGAGGGCGATACCGTTGACGTGCTTTTCAATATCGATATCAACGATTATAAAAATGTAAGAAGCGTGCAGATGATATTGCATGATATCAGGATATGCGAGGAGTACAAGAGCCGCCTTACCGATTGCAAGGCGAGATATGAGGAGATACGCGCGGGCGGTAAATATGAGCTCGCCGAGCAGGTGCTTCCGAGTCGGGATGATTTCGCCCATGTCTATACGGCTCTCCGTAAGGAGTTCCGCGGAGGGACCAGCGTTCTTGACTGCAGATCCATACTCAAGCTTGTAAATTCTCCCGATGGGCAGCACATCAATTACATTAAGCTGAAATTTATTCTCCGAATCCTCAACGAGCTCCAGATCTGTGAGATAAATGAGATCGAGGAGGATATCTACAGGTTCAACATTTTCTTTAACGCAAGTAAGACGAGTATTGAAAAATCGTCTATTTTGAAAAAACTCAGGGGGCAGTGCGCGGACAGAAACGCCAACTGAGATACAATATCTTTCAGAGGTTTTATATGTCAAATGAGAGTTCGGTCGGAAGCATCTCCAAGCTTTTGGAAATGCTTGCGGCAACAGGCAAAAAATACGATATAGAAAAAATAAAGAGCGCGGCGGAGTATGCGGGTGAGCTCCATGAGGGACAGTTCCGCGTCAGCGGAGAGCCATATATCTCCCACCCCATAGCGGTGGCTGAGATAGTGGCGAGTCTGGAGCTTGACACAAATTCCATTTGCGCCGCCCTTCTCCACGATACCGTTGAGGATTGCTCCGAAAAGACCAATCTCAAGGAGATAGAAAAGCGGTTTGGTGCTGAGGTGGCAATGCTGGTTGACGGTCTTACAAAGCTTGTCACGCTCTACATCGAGGACAAGGAGGAGGCACATATAGAGAATCTGCGCAAGATGCTGCTTGCCATGTCAAAGGACGTGCGCGTTATCTTTATCAAGCTCTGCGACAGACTTCACAATATGCGCACGCTTTCTGTCAAGCCCGATCCCAAGAGGCGTTCAACGGCTCTTGAGACCATGCACGTATACGCGCCCCTTGCTCACCGTCTCGGTATGCAGAAGATAAAGCAGGAGCTTGAAAATCTGTGTATATCCTATCTTGACCCCATCGGCTATGCCGAGGTGGAGAATTACATCCAGGAGAAATACGGCGAGAGCGTCAATTTCATTGAGGGCGTGACGGCGCTTGTGGACAAGACGCTCAAGGATAACAATATACATTTCGCCTTGAAGGGAAGAATAAAGTCGGTATACAGTATTTACCGTAAGATGTATAATCAGAACACGAGCTTTGATCAGATATACGACTTTTATGCCATGAGGATCATCGTGGATACTGAGCTTGAGTGTTATACCGCGCTGGGACTTATCCATGAGATGTTCAAGTCCATTCCGGGCAGATTCAAGGACTATATATCCACGCCAAAGCCCAATATGTACCGTTCGCTCCATACCACGGTCATAGGTAAGGACGGTATCCCGTTTGAGGTTCAGATAAGAACATGGGAGATGCACCACGTTGCCGAGTACGGTATCGCGGCGCACTGGAAGTACAAATCGGGAGAAAAGTCCAAGGAGGACATGGACAAGAAGCTGGAATGGATATCAAGGCTTGTTGAGACCGAGAGCGGAGCGAAGGACCCTGACGAATTTCTGAACGCCTTGAAGACTGATCTGTTTCAGGATGAGACCTTTGTATTCACTCCCAAGGGAGATGTGCTTGCGCTTCCTCAAGGGGCGACGCTTATCGACTTTGCCTACTCCATCCATTCGGGTGTGGGCAACTCCATGATAGGCGCTAAGGTCAACGGAATGATAGTTCCAATAGACTCGTCCCCCGAGACGGGTGATATCGTTGAGATACTTACGTCCTCCTCCTCCAAGGGTCCCAGCCGCGACTGGCTGTCCATAGTCAAGACCAGCGAGGCAAGGACAAAGATACGCGCATGGTTCAAAAAGGAAAAGAGAGCGGATAACATCGTTGCGGGTAAGGCAATGGTGGATAATGAGTTCAAGCGCTGGAAGCGTCCCTTTACCGAGACACAGCGCAATGAGATCGTTGCGACGGTTGGACAGAGAATAGGCTTTATGAGCGCGGACGACCTCTATAATACTCTGGGCTATGGCGGTATCTCCATGTCCAAGGTGTCGGGCAAGCTTCACGATGAGTTTGAAAAGACTATAGCCGTTCCCGAGCCCGAGGTCAGGGAAGAGATCACGGCGGAGCAGGTAAAGACCAGCGCTCCCAAGAATATCAAGTCCAACGGCGGTATTGTGGTGGATGGCGAATACGGCTGTCAGGTCAAGTTTGCCAAGTGCTGTAACCCTTTGCCCGGAGACAAGGTGGTCGGATTTATCACTAAGGGATACGGTATCTCCATACACAAGCATGACTGTCCAAACTTTACCACGATGATCGCCATCCCCGAAAACGCGTCAAGAGCGGTGGAGGCTCATTGGGAGGGTGGAACAGGCTCAAATTCCAATGATATGTATGAGGCTCAGGTGGCGGTATACGTCTTTGACCGTCTGGGTATCATAGCCGATATTTCCGTGGCGCTTTCGGATATGAAGGTATTCCTGCTTCAGATAAATACCACCAAGAGCGGCTCGGACAAGATCGTGGTCAACCTTAAGATAAGCTGTAAGAATGTTGACCATTACCACTCCATTGTGTCAAGGCTCAAGGCAATTGACGGAGTGGCAGATGTTACAAGAGGATTTTCATAATATAAAATTTCGGAGGACTTTTAAATGATAGCGGTTATTCAGAGAGTATCGGAAGCGTCTGTCACCGTAGACGGCGAGACCGTGGGCAGATGCGGAGAGGGACTTTGCGTTCTTCTGGGCGTTGCCAAGGGAGACACCAGGGAGGACGCGGACGCTCTTTCCCATAAAATACTCAACCTGCGCATCTTTACCGACGACGCTGGAAAGATGAACCGCTCAGTGCTTGATATAGGCGGTGGAATGCTGGTGGTGTCCAATTTCACACTGCTTGCCGCCTATAAAAAGGGCAACCGTCCCGATTACATGGGAGCGGCGGCTCCCGACGAGGCGAAGGCGCTTTACGAGTATTTCGCGGACTCCTGCCGACTCTTTATCCCCGTTGAATGCGGAGTGTTCGGCGCGGATATGAAGGTGGATATAGCCAATGACGGACCTGTGACCATAGTTATGGACAGCAAGGTGTTGCTGGGAAAATAAATTAATTCAGAGGAAGTATAAATGAACATTAAGATAGATTCTGACGTAAACAGATATTACGTACAGACACTTGCCATGATCTTTTTTCCCGGAGAGCATTTCGGAGAGAGTGAAGAGAATAACGCAGATGCGCCGTCGCTGTACGTGAAAACGGAGAGGACGGAGACGGGCATTCACGCCTATGCCGAGATCAGCGCGGAGGGAAAGACGCGCAGCTCGGAATACAGCGTGGAATTCGCGGACTTCCGCAGTGACGAAAGAACGCTCAAATTAGCTGTGGGCGGCGCGGTCATAAACGCGGCGGGAGAGCTTATCGGCTACCGTCCCGCATGGGGTATGCTCATAGGCGTTCGTCCCTCAAAGGTGGCAAGCGAGATGCTCAACGCCGGTATGAGCAAGACACGTGTGAAAAAGCATCTTAATACAGATTACCTTGTTATCCCCAAAAAAGCGTCGCTTGCCACGGACATCGCGGTTACGGAGAAGAGGATAGTGGGAGATCCCTCGCAAAGGGATTGCAGTGTTTACATATCAATTCCGTTCTGCCCCACAAGATGCACATATTGCTCCTTTGTATCCTATACCTCAAAGAGATTGCTGTCCCTTATCCCCGAATATCTTGAAAAGCTCAAGACGGATATCAAGGCGAATTTCGACCTTATAAAGAAAATGGGGCTTCGCGTGCGCACCGTCTATATTGGCGGAGGCACGCCCACAATACTTGATGAGATACAACTGGAGAGCCTGCTTTCGTATATCGCCGAGCAAACGGATGTAAGCGTTATCGACGAATACACTCTTGAGGCGGGCAGACCCGATACCATTACGGCGGAGAAGTTCGCTATCGCAAATAAATACGGCGTTACACGTGTAAGCGTCAATCCCCAGAGCCTGTGTGACGAGGTGCTTTGCGGAATCGGCAGAAGCCACACCGCGGATGATTTCTTCAGGGCATATGACCTCGCAAAGCAGTCGGGAATAAAGACCGTCAACGTAGATCTTATCGCGGGACTGCCGGGAGACAGCTTCAAGCAGTTTTCCGCTACCATCGACAGGATAATAGCTCTTGACCCCGAAAATATAACCGTTCATACCTTCTGCGTAAAAAAGTCGGCGGAGATACTTCGCGCAAATTCGCAGGTGTATTCCGTGAGAGGCGGAGACGCGGGAAAGTGTGTTGACTATTCCCAGATCAAGGTACAGCAGGCGGGCTATATACCATACTATATGTATAGACAGAAGAACACCGTGGGAAACTATGAAAACGTCGGGTTCTCAAAGCCCGGGCATGAGGGACTTTACAACATCTACATGATGGAGGAGATACATTCCATCTTCGCCGCGGGAGCGGGAGCTGTTACAAAGCTTGTGGATAATAAGGGTAAATACGGTACTTCGGGTAACATTGAGCGATTGTTTCGCCATAAATATCCTTATGAATATCTGAGAGAGGATAAGAATAGTATGTTTGAAGAAGCCACACTGAAGTTCTATCGTGAACACGGACTCATACAGTAACTGTCAATCAGATCTATAGCCTTCAGTGGAGGTTTTCGCAAGAAAACTTACAGAGAGGAGCTAAATAAAATTGAAGGATCAGCAATATATAAAGCAGTGTGACGCCGATTTCAGAGCAAGACTCTATGGCGTTGCCGACTCTATCGCGGCGGAGAAGCGGGTGAAGATAGTCAGCCTTTCGGGACCGACCTGTTCGGGGAAGACCACTGCCGCCGCAATGCTCGCAAAAAGACTTTCAGAGGATGGACGGCGTGTGCATATCGTGTCCATTGACGACTTTTATTATGACCGCGACTATCTCCATGAGCTGTCGGAGAAAAAGGGAAGTGACACCATAGACTACGACTCCGCCGACACCATTGACCTTGAGGCACTGAGTGATTTTGTGTCCGAGGCGATCTCAGGGGAGACAGTGCATTGTCCAATATTCGATTTCAAGTCGGGTATGAGAGCGGGCTACAGAAGCCTTGAGGCGGGAGCCGACGACATATTTATCTTTGAGGGGATACAGGCGATATACCCCGAGATAACGTCACTTTTTATACCCTATGGCTTTGTGAGCGTTTATATCGCTCCCATGACCTCTCTCAGAGATGGGGACAACGTCTTTGCGCCAAACGATATAAGACTTTTGCGCAGGCTTGTCAGAGACAGCAATTTCAGAAATACGGGAGCGGAATTTACACTCCATATGTGGGACAGCGTGCGCGCAAATGAGGAGAAGAATATATTTCCCTTCGCGGGGGACTGTATTTATAAGATCGACTCCACCCACGAGTATGAATTGGGTATACTAAAGCCGTTCCTTGAAAAAATACTGAGTGAGATAAAGGATGACAGCCCGCAGTACATAAAGGCTGTGACTATCCTCGGAAATATCTCCCGCACTTCTCCCATCGACGCGTCGCTTATCGGCGGTGAGTCGCTTTACAGGGAGTTTGTGTGATCCTGCGACAAATATAAAAACGATACCGCCCCTTACATACTTGCCCGCTTGAGCGCATACGGCATGCTGTGTGGAATATGCCGACACATTGCCGAATAAGATTTTAATGCGGTCTTTGCGGCGCGAATTGTAATGAGGCGGTGTTTCGGATTGAAAAGGATAGTTTGCGATAACGGTCACGGCGGCGCAGACAGGAGAAGTGAGCGCACATTCATGTCCGGTGTGCTTACGCTGTCTTTGTCAACGATAATAGTAAAAATAATAGGGCTTGTATATAAAATACCGCTCTTGTCCGTCCTTGGGGCGGAGGGCATGGGATATTTCAATTCGGCTTATGAGATATACGCGTTGCTTTGCGGTATATCCACCTCCGGACTTCCCATTGCCGTTTCTATGCTCATATCCTCAGCAAGGGAGATGGGCGACAGCGCGAGAGTGGGGAGGGTGTTCAGAACATCCTCGGCGCTTCTTGTGACCAAGGGCGTTCTTGTGTCGGGCGGTCTTGCAGTGTTTGCCGCGCCTGTGGCGAAGGCGGTTGGAAATACCGACGCGTATCTTGCCATTCTCGCTATCTCTCCCGCGTTGCTGTTTTCCTGTGTCTCGGGTGCTGTAAGAGGCTATTTTCAGGGATGTCGTAATATGACGCCCACGGCTGTGTGTCAGCTACTTGAGGCTGTCGGAAAGCTTGCCTTCGGAGTGGCATTTGCCGCCCTTGCTGTTTCCATGGGGATGAGCATACCAACAGCGGCGGCGCTGGCGGTGCTTGGCGTGTCTGTGGGAAGCATGGCGGCGGCAGTATTCCTTGTTATACGCAAAAGAGTTGAAACAGGCGGGTCGATGAAGACAGAGTCTCGGCGAAGGGCAGGCGGACATTGTGTTCTGGAGCTTTTGAAAATATCATTACCTATAACACTCGGGTCGGCTCTTATGGGAAGCACAAGAATAATAGACATGGCGCTTATTATGCGCAGACTCGGCGATATCGGAGTTAGCTCCGCGCGCGCCAATGTCGTATACGGCTCGTACACCACTCTGGCAATGCCCATATACAGTCTTATCCCCGCGTTTATACCGCCCATCACCGAAAGCCTTATTCCCAGACTTTCCGCGGCAGTGCAGTCGGGAGAGGCGGATGAGCAGGGCAGAGCTGTCAGTAATTCAATGAGGCTTACGGTGTTTCTTGCTGTTCCCGCTTCTATGGGGATAGCGCTGTATTCAGAGCAAATACTCCGTATACTTTTCGGAGACCAGAGCGAGGCTATCGCCATTGCGGCACCACTTTTGTCGGTGCTTGGCGCCTCAGTGCTGTTCTCTTGCATGATAACCACCACAACAGCGATACTGCAATCGTACCGCAGAGTAATAATACCGATCCTGTCGCTTGCGGCGGGAGCGGCGGTAAAGGCGGTAAGCGCGTATTTCCTTATAGGTGATCCCGATATAGGAACGATGGGCGCGCCCATAAGTACACTGCTTTTCAATATTACAGTGCTTGTGTTCAATCTCGGAGCTATTTATAAGATAGTACCGAGAAGCTCGGCAGTGCTCAGACAGCTTCCCAAGCCGTTTTTTGCGGCACTTGTGGCAATGCTTGCGTCATATGCGGTGTATCTGCCGCTGTCTAATATGACAGAGAGCAATCTGCTGTCGTTTGGCGCCGCGCTTGCCACGGCGGTGACGGTGTACTTTTTGCTTGCCGTACTTCTCGGCGTGGTCAATAAAGATGATATCGCCGTTTTCGGACGCGGAAAAAACACTGAATAGTGTTTAATATATTAATAATATAGAAAACAAAGGAGAAAAACATGACAGCGGAAGATAAGATCAGATCATTACTTGAAAAGGATAAATATACCTTTGATGACCTTGTTACAGTCGTGGAGGTGCTTCGCTCGGATATCGGCTGTCCTTGGGACAGAGAGCAGGATCATAAGAGCATACGCAAGGACTTTATCGAGGAGACATATGAGGTCATCGAGGCAATAGATACGGATGATCCCGAGCTTCTCAGGGAGGAGCTTGGCGACGTAATGCTGCAGGTGGTCTTTCACGCCCGTATCGAGACCGAGGAGGGCAGATTTGATATAGACGATGTGGCAAACGATATATGCGTAAAGCTTATCCATCGCCATCCCCATGTGTTTGGCGACGTTGTTGCCGAGACCAGCGACAAGGTGCTTTCAAATTGGGAGAAGATAAAGAGCGATGAGAAGGAAAGACGCACCGTCAGCGATAAGCTGCGCGCCATTCCACCTATGCTTCCTGCCCTTATGAGAGCGGAGAAGGTGGGCAAGAAGGCCGCATGCTTTGACTTTGAGAACGATCAGCAGGTTATGGATAAGGTATGTGAGGAGCTTTGTGAGGTAAGCGAGGCGGTGCAGAGCGGAGAGCGCTCGCAGATCGAAGAGGAGCTTGGTGACCTTCTGCTCACCATCACGTCTCTTTGCAGAAAGCTCGGCGTTGAGCCCGAGGTGGCGCTGAACAAGGCTACGGATAAGTTTATAAACAGGTTTTCTACCCTCGAGAATGCTGTTATTTCGCGCGGCGGAGACATAAATTCCATGTCAATGACCGAGCTTGACGCGGTTTGGGACGAAATTAAACATAAAAAAATATAATTTTATAAAAAAATTGGGGAAAAAAACAAAAAACCACTTGTAATTGATAAAAAAGTGTGATATAATCTTTATGTAATTCAGGGAGATGGCAGATCTCCGGGAAAAATACAACAAAATAAAAGAAAAAGAAAGGTGAATCATCATGAACAAGACACAGCTCGTTGACGTAGTTGCCGCAAAGGCAGGCATTAAGAAGAAGGAGGCAGAGGCAGCAGTAAACGCTATGACAGAGGCTATCGCTGAGGCTCTCAAGGCAGGCGACAAGGTTCAGCTCATCGGCTTCGGTACTTTCGACGTTAAGGAAAGCGCAGCAAGAGAAGGCCGCAACCCCAGAACAGGCGAGACCATCAAGATCGCAGCTTCCAAGCGCCCCGTATTCTCCGCAGGCAGCGCACTCAAGAACGCTATAAACTAATAGCTTTTGAAATTATGGGCGATGGTATTCCGTCGCCCTTTTTCGTGTATGGCTTGCGCTGTACATGAAGGGAGGTAAACATGAGACTTGACAAATATTTAAAGGTGTCCAGAATAATCAAGCGCAGAACAGTTGCCAACGAGGCGTGTGACGCAGATCACGTTACGGTAAACGGCAGACGCGCCAAGGCATCCTATGACGTAAAGACGGGAGATGTTCTTGAGATCACCTTCGGTCAGAGGACGCTTAAGCTCCGCGTGCTTGAGGTAAAGGACACCGTGGCAAAGGCGGACGCTTCCGCCATGTACGAGATAATCGAATAAATCCGATATGCTCCGCATATGATTTAACAAATCGTGTGCGGAGGTTTTTTATGGCTGAAAAGGGACGGGAGATATATCTTGTTGACAGAAGCGAGCTGAGGATAACGGGAGTCAGAGAGGTAGTGAGCTTTGATGAGAGTTCTGCCGTGCTTCTTACGGAGGACGGTGAGCTTAATGTTGACGGAGCAAACATACATATATTGGGGCTTGATACGGGTAGCGGAGAGGTCAGCATAACAGGGCGGATAGACGCGCTTGTTTTTTCAGAGGACACAGCGGAGAAGAGACGAGGATTTCTCGGCAAGCTGTTTGGTTGACAGGGCGGCATGGAGATCTCACCTGTTTTGTATGCCCGACTTACGGTCTATGCGTTTTTGCTTGGATGTATCATTGGGGTGATATGCGATGTATTCAGGCTGTTTACGTCAGCGGTGGGCAAAAAAATAAAAAGGATCGGTATTCTGCGCTTCTTTTGCGATCTTTTTGTTTGTGTCGCCGCCACTGTCGGACTTATTCTTCTTAATTATTATTTCAACAAAGGCGTGTTCAGATCCTTCTGTCTGTTGGGGCTGGGAGTCGGATTCTTTTTGTACAGGCATACGCTTTCTTACGTTGTATGCCCCATTCTTTCACGAATCGCAGGCTTGATTTTTGCTGTTTTGAGGGTAATTTTAGCTCCGATATCAAAAATATGTATCAAAATGGTATTTTTTTTGATAAAAACCAAATATTATATGCAAAAAACACTTGAAAAAATTTGCAAAATGGTGTATAATATTTATGTACAAAGAAAAGCAATTGCAAGAGCCCGCAAGGGGTTTGCGCAAAAGCTTCGCGGCAACGGTACGATTCATGAAAAATGAATAAAAATACAGGAGGGGATCAAAATGGCGTCGAGCAAATATTTCGCCGATAAAAAATCGGCAGTGTCTATAGCGATACGCGCGTTTTTGTTGCTTCTCCTGCTTTTTGCTGTCGCCTTCTTCCTCTGGAGCGTTATGCGGTATAACGAGATCATGGAGGACAAGGAGGAGAAGGAGGATTACATACTTCAGCTGGAGGATGATATCGACAAGCTTGAATATCTTGTTGAAGCGCCTCTGGACGATGCCTATAAAATACGTATCGCGAGAGAAAAGCTGGGTATGTGCTTCCCGGACGAGATCATTTATCACACGGAGCTTGATTGAGTCCTGCGATCTTTTCAGATCAGAAGTATAAAGAAAGGAAGCCGTGGCAATGAGGTTACAGTCAGCATCAGCCGAGTATCTTCTCCACGGGGGGACTGATTGCCGGGGCTATGAGTACCTTGGCTGTCACCGCCTCCCCGACGGATATGTCTTCAGAGTATGGGCACCCAATGCCACACGCGTTTTCGCGGTGGGAGACTTCTGCGACTGGCAGGAGGGGATCCCCATGTATCAGGTTACCGATGGCGGTATCTGGGAATGCTCCGCGGTCGGAGACAGGATACAAAACGGCGGTATTTACAAATTCAGAATAGTTAACAGCGACAGAACGGTGTATAAGGCGGATCCCTTCGCCTTCGCCTCGCAATGCCCTCCCGATACTGCCTCGGTCGTTTGCGACCTTGGCGAGTATAAGTGGAGGGATGAAGGTTGGCTTGCCTACAGAAGCGGCAAGGCGGGAAAAAGCTGCGGCGAGCCGTTTAATGCGTATGAGATCCATCTTCCCACATGGCGCAGACGTGATGACGGAAGCGCTATGAATTACAGGGATATCGCGCGGGAGCTTGCTCCTTACGTCAAGCAGATGGGATATACGCATGTACAGCTTCTGCCGATTTGGGAGAGCTGTGATAAGGACGGGCGCGGTTATGAGGCAAGCTCGTATTTCGCTCCCTCAGCACGTCTTGGATCGCCTAACGACTTCATGGCGTTTGTGGACTCCATGCACGAGGCGGGAATAGGCGTTCTGCTGGATTGGACTCCCACGGGAGTTGGCAGGAGCGAAAGTGCCCTTTGCGACTTTGACGGACAACCCCTGTATGAAAAAACGGACGGTAGCTCCGATGGGGAGTTCGATCTTGATCGCAGAGAGGTAAGATCGTTTCTGCTGTCAAACGCCTGCTTCTGGCTTGACAGATATCACATCGACGGACTGTGTATCGGAGATGTGGGAGCTGAGTCTGCAGGATTTAAACGGGAGCTTGCGGAGTGTCTGCGGCGCGAGTATTCCGATGTGTTGCTGATCTCAAGGAGCGCGACAGACGGCTGTGAGCTGTTTGATATGTGCTTTGACGGAGATTGGGCGGCGGATGCCTTTGAGCGCGCCGAGACCGCTCCCGAGTTCAGAAGCTATCATATTGATAAACAGAGAGCGTCCTTTAATACCGCGCCGAGCGGAAAATATGTTCTGCCGCTTTCCCATGATCGATTGACATGCGGGAATAAGACGTTTCTTGACAAAATGTCGGGAGACTATTGGCAGAAGTTTGCGAGCACCCGCGCCTTTTTAGGGTATATGATGACGTTCCCGGGGAAGAAGCTGACCTTTATGGGTAGTGAGATAGGTCAGTTCAAGGAATGGGACGGAGAGAGTCCCGTCGAATGGTTTTTGCTCGACTATGACTCTCACGCGGAACTGCAAAGATATGTGTCGGATCTCGGTCAGCTTTATCTGAGAACCCCCGCGCTCTGGCAGGCAGACAGTTTACGGGACGGCTTTTCATGGCTTGAGCCCGACAAAAATCACAAAGAACAAGGTATTGTTTCCTATTGCCGTAGCGACAGCAACGGCGAGGAAGTAATAATTGTTATAAATTTCACACCCGTGGCGTATGAAAATTACAGATTGGGAGTGCCTTGCGGTGGGGAATACCGCGAAATGTTCAATTCGGATGACGGTCGCTACGGAGGAAGCGGTGTTGTGAACGCATCGGCTCTCCCAAGTGAGACAAGGTCATCGGATTGTCAGGAAAATTCAATAGTAATGAGAGTACCGCCATTGGCTGTAAGCATCCTCAAGTGTGTCAGGAGGACACAATCCAAGCGTAAGACTTCTATAGCGTCCAAGACAAAGTAAGAAACCATTAAAAAATAAACAAAACGGAGGATATCATGTTCAGGAACAAAGAATGCGTTGCCATGTTGCTTGCAGGCGGACAGGGAAGCCGTCTGTATGCCCTTACGGAGACAAATGCCAAACCCGCGGTACCTTTTGGAGGAAAGTACAGGATCATTGACTTTACGCTGTCAAACTGCGTAAATTCGGGAATCGATACGGTCGGTGTTCTGACACAGTATCAGCCCCTGATGCTCAATGAATATATCGGAAACGGACTTCCTTGGGACCTTGACAGAGCCTGGGGCGGAGTAAAGATCCTGCCTCCCTATCAGGGTAAGAACGGCGCGGACTGGTACAAGGGCACGGCAAACGCTATTTATCAGAATCTACAGTTCATTGACAGATATGATCCCGAGTATGTTCTGATACTTTCGGGCGACCACATCTACAAGATGGACTACGACAAGATGCTGGATCATCATAAGAAAACAGGTGCGGACTGCACTATCGCCGTTATTGACGTTCCGATAGAAGAGGCAAGCCGCTTCGGTATACTCAGTGTTGATGATGAGGGCAAGATCTTCAAGTTTACCGAGAAGCCCAAGAATCCCGACAGCACCAAGGCATCCATGGGTATCTACATCTTCACCAAGAAGAAGCTTGCGGAGTATCTCTGTGCCGATGCCGAGGATCCGAGCAGCTCCAACGACTTCGGTAAAAATATTATTCCCAATATGCTTGCGGCAGGAGAGAAGATGTTTGCGTATCCCTTCTCGGGCTATTGGAAGGACGTAGGAACTATTTCCTCTCTGTGGGAGGCAAATATGGATCTTCTCGGAGAAAATCCCGTTCTCAATCTTGACGATGAGGAATGGAGAATATATTCAAGACATGAGGCTCACGCTCCTCAGTTTGTAGGCGAGAGCGCGGTCATAGAAAACTGCTCCATCACCGAGGGCTGTGAGATATTCGGAACTGTCCGTAACTCTGTTATCGGCGCGGGCGTCAAGATCATGCAGGGCGCTTCCGTTATCGATTCGGTAATTCTCGAGGACGTTGTTATCGAGAGCGGAGCGGAGATCAACTATTCTATTATTGACGGCGGCTCATCTGTCGGCAAGGATTGTAAGATCGGCGAGTGCCGCGAGACGGCAAAGGATATTTGCGTTATAGGCGCAAACATAAAAGTACCCGACGGTACTGTTGTGGGCGCGGGAGCTATGATCTCCAAGGCGTCTGATTTGAACAAGGAGGGCAAGTAATATGGCAGTAGCAGGACTTATCTTTTCTAACATTCACGATTCATCCATTCCCGAGATGACAACGGTGAGAACAATGGCGTCCGTACCCTTCGGTTGCCGTTACCGCCTTATCGACTTCCCACTTTCCAACATGGTAAACTCCGGTATCACAAAGATCGGAATCGTCGCTCACAATAATTATCAGTCCCTTATGGATCACATAGGTACGGGTAAGGACTGGGATCTGGCAAGACGCTCCGGCGGTATCAAGATCCTTCCTCCCTTTATTACCGCATATGAAAGCACAGGCGGCGCAAAGCTCTACACAACAAGACTTGAGGCGCTGATGGGTGTCACCCACTTCATTTCCAGATGTAATGAGGAATACCTCGTTATTTCCGACTGCGACGGTATCTGTAACATAGACCTGTCCGAGGTCATCGACTCGCATATCGAAAGAAATGCCGATCTTACCATCGTTACAAGACGTCTGTCTCCCTCCGAGGCCGATATAAAGGACATTACCGCAATCGCCTCCGATGAGAGCGGAGTGGTTACCGATGCTTCCGCTTATGCCAAGGGCATTACCGGCAGTGAGGTAAGTACGAATATTATGGTAGTAAACAGAATGTTCCTGCTCGGCGCGCTTCGCGATGCCGCCGCTCACGGCTACAGACATTTCTTCAAGGATCTTGTCTCCCGCCGTATAGGAAGAGCGAGAATATTCAGCTACCTCTATGAGAAAACATTTATTCACATAAGCTCTCTTGAGAGTTATTTCTCAAGCTCCATGAAGCTTCTTGATCCCACCGTTCGCGCAGAGCTGTTCAATGTGGACAACATGCCCATCTACACAAAGCTCCGCAACTCTGCTCCCACCCGCTACTCCGCAGGCTCAAAGGTGATCAACTCCTATGTTGCCGACGGTTGCGTTATCGAGGGAACTGTTGAGAACTGCGTTCTCTTCAGAGGTGTTCGTATAGGAAAGGGAACAGTGGTCAGGAACTGTGTGCTTCTTCAGGACACCTTCACGGGTAACAACGTATCTCTCAACTGCGTGATCACGGATAAGAACGCCGTTATTTGCGACGGAAGAATGCTTTCCGGTCACAGCTCCATGCCCTTCTTTATCCCCAAGGGTGCTATGGTATAAGGCAGTATAAAACAGCTTAGATAAGTATGCGGGACTGTTGCGTTCGGTGTATGTCGGTGCAGCAGTCCCACAGATCGGTTTTCAGAGAAAGGAGAGTAAAATGAAGAAGATATTATTTATAGGCGCTGAGGCAATGCCGTTTGCCGCTACAGGCGGACTTGGCGATGTGCTCGGCTCTCTGCCCGCGGCAATAGCGGAGGCAGGTAAGGGCGAGGTGGACGTCCGTGTGGTAATGCCCCTTTACAGAGCGGTAACTCAGCAGTACAGAGACATGATGAAGACAGAGGTCGAGTTCCAGATCGGACTTGGCTGGAGAACTCAGTATTGCGGTATCAAGAGCCTTGTCAAGGACGGAGTCACCTACTACTTCATAGATAATGAGTATTATTTCAACCGCAATACGCTTTACGGTAATTTTGACGACGGAGAGAGATACGCTTTCTTCTCCAAGGCGGCGCTTGAAATGCTTGATAAGCTGGATTATTTCCCCGATATCGTGCATGCTCATGACTGGCAGGCGGCGCTCAGCATAATCTATCTCAAGTGTAAATATTCCTCGCGCCCCGGTTATTCGGGAATAAAAACGGCGTTTACCATTCATAATATCGAATATCAGGGCAAATACGATCACGACATCCTTTGCGACGTATTCGAGCTTGATTGGTGGCGAGAGGTGGTTGATTGGGACGGATGCATCAACCTTATGAAGGGTGCTATAGTTTGCGCCGATAAGGTCACCACGGTAAGCCCCAGATACGCGGAGGAGATACAGGGCTATGAGCATTCTCACGGTCTCGGAAGAATACTTTGGGAAAGCTCCTACAAGCTTTGCGGAATACTCAACGGTATCGATTACGTTTACTATAACCCCGCCAAGGACGAGACTATTGCGAATAAGTTTACATGGCGTACTCTTGACGGAAAATACAAGAATAAAGCGGCGCTTCAGGAAGAGGTGGGCTTGCCCGTAACAAATGACATCCCCCTTATATCCATAGTTTCGAGACTTGCGGCTCATAAGGGAATGGATATCATCTCCGAGATGATATACAGCCTGCTTGACGAAAGCGACTGTCAGCTTGTGATACTCGGCAAGGGCGAACCCGCTTATGAGAGATTCTTCACAGAGCTTGAGAGAAATTACGAGGGCAGAGTCAAGGCTCTTATGACATACGACAGAGATCTTGCAAAGCGTATCTATGCAGCGTCCGACATATTCCTCATGCCCTCCAAGAGCGAGCCTTGCGGACTGTCGCAGATGATCGCCTCCAGATACGGAGTTATACCCGTAACAAGAGAGACAGGCGGTCTTTATGACTCCATCAAGGGCTACTGGGAGGACGGCAACGGAAAGATCCACGGCAATGGATTTACCTTTGCTAACTACAGCTCCTACGAGCTTAAGGAAAGAACACAGGCGGCTATCGCTCTGTGGAACGATACCGAGAAGAGAGGCAAGCTTGTGGGTAAGATCATGAGAACGGACTTCTCTTTGAAAAATTCGGCAATAAAATATATAGAAATGTACGAAACATTATAAAAATATTATAACATTTAAATTAATCGGCAATTTCGGAAAGGAAACTACACACCAATGGCGAACCAGACACAAAAGAAACAGGTAAAAGAAAATATTGAGGCGAAGCTCTCCAGATACTTCGGATGTAACCCCAAGGAGGCTACACGCGATCAGATGTACAAGGCTGTCGCAATGACAGTTAAGGACATCCTCACGGAGAAGAGAGGAGACTTTAAGCACGAGGTCAACGAAAAGGGCTCAAAGCGCGTTTATTACATGTGCATCGAGTTTTTGCTCGGACGCCCTCTGAAAACGGGTATTTGCAACCTTGGAATGTCCAAGGAATACGAGGATGCACTTGCACAGTTCGGCTTCACACTTGACGATATCTATGAGTGCGAGCCCGACGCGGGTCTTGGCAACGGAGGCTTGGGAAGACTTGCCGCTTGCTTTATGGACTCTCTGTCATCTCTCGACTATCCCGCAACAGGATTTTCCATCTGCTATGACTACGGATTTTTCAAGCAGATGATCGTTGACGGAATGCAGGTAGAGCTTCCCGATATCTGGCTTCCCGGAGGCGAGGTATGGCTTGTTCCCAGAACCGACAGAATATTTAAGGTAAAGATGGGCGGTCATGTCAGAGAAGAATGGAAGGACGGACACTGCGAGATCATTTATGAAAACTGCGAGGAGATCGAGGCTGTTCCTTATGACATGATGATCTCGGGATCTGACAGTAAGGCTGTCAGCCAGCTCCGTTTGTGGAAGGCAAGAGATATCAATAACTTTAACATGAAGCTGTTTACACAGGGTCAGTATACAAAGGCAGTTGAGGAAAGCACCAACGCGGAGATCATCTCCAAGGTACTTTATCCCTCCGATAACCATATCGAGGGTAAGCTGCTCAGACTCTCTCAGCAGTACTTCATGGTATCCGCGTCCTGCCAGAGCATCATCCGTGACCACATGGCTGTTTACGGAACACTTGAGAACCTGCCCGACAAGGTAGCTATCCACATCAATGACACTCATCCCGCTCTCTGTATCCCCGAGCTTATGAGAATACTCATTGACGAGTACTTCTACTCATGGGATAAGGCATGGGATATGGTCGTAAAGATCTGCTCTTATACAAACCACACCGTTATGCCTGAGGCTCTTGAAACCTGGAATGAGGATCTCTTCCGCCTCAAGCTCCCCAGGATCTATAACATTATCGCCGAGATCAATGAGAGATTCTGCCGCGACGCATGGAAGTCCTTCCCAGGAAACTGGAACAGAATTTCCAAGATGAGTATTGTAAGCTATGGTCAGGTCCGCATGGCAAACCTTTGCGCGGTGGGATGTCACTCCGTAAACGGTGTGTCCAAGCTCCATTCCGATATTCTCACAAAGTCCATATTCAAGGACTTCTACGCAATGTATCCCGACCGCTTCTGCAATGTGACGAACGGTATAGCGCACCGCCGTTGGCTGTGCTACTCCAACCCCAAGCTTGCGGATCTGCTGGATAATACTATCGGTACGGGCTACAGACACAATCCCGAGGAGCTTGCGAACTTCGCTAAGTTTGTAAACGACTCCGATGTTCTCGCACAGATGAGAGCTATCAAGCACAACAACAAGATCGCGTTCGCCGAGCGCGTTTACAAGCAGACAGGCAGAGCAATAGATACGCACTCCTTCTACGATGTGCATATCAAGAGACTGCATGAGTACAAGAGACAGCTTCTCAATGTTCTCAATATCATCGGTCTGTACCTGGATATCAAGGACAATCCCAACAAGGAGTTCCAGCCTCAGACCTTCCTGTTTGCGGCAAAGGCTGCTCCCGGCTATTATATGGCGAAGAATATCATCAAGCTTATCTGCTGTCTTGGCAAGGAGATCGAAAACGATCCCGTTGTAAGAGAAAAGCTGGCTGTTGTATTCCTTGAGAACTACAACGTAAGCATGGCAGAGTCGCTTGTTCCCGCGGCAGAGCTCTCCGAGCAGATATCTCGTGCGGGTAAGGAAGCAAGCGGTACGGGCGGTCTGAAGCTTATGATCAACGGTGCTATGACCATCGGTCCTCTCGACGGCGCT
>JAFTQL010000005.1 GCA_017462795.1 Clostridia bacterium | reverse complement strand
ACTCGAGAACAACGTCTACGCCAAGCTCAACACAAGGGCAGTTAGCAGCGTCCTTCTCTGAGTAGATCTTGATGTTCTTTACATCAACTGTGATGCTGTCCTCGCCTGCTACAACAGTATCAGCAAGAGCGTACTTACCCTGTGCTGTGTCGTACTTGAGAAGGTGAGCGAGCATCTTGGGAGCTGTAAGGTCGTTGATAGCAACTACCTCATATCCCTCTGCGCCGAACATCTGTCTGAATGCGAGACGTCCGATACGGCCAAAGCCGTTAATAGCAACTTTAACTGACATAGTTAAAATCCTCCGTTTAAATAAATTTTCCACTGTTTATTCAACAGTTTTCTTCAATTATATATTTTAACTCATTTTTTGTAAATATACAAGTGTTTTGTTGAAATTTTATCAATTTTGGAGACTTGCACTAATTTTCACTTATTTTACCACAAAAATGGTTATTTTAACCATCAATTTACACACAAAAATATCGGTAAGACACCGAACTATATGGAAACATCTTCCCCATTCCGCTCATTTTCCCGCCCTATAGGTCTTCGGAGAGACGCCGAAATATTTTGTGAAGATACGGCAGAAATAAAAGGCATCCTCAAAGCCTACGGTTTCTGATATCTCGCTTATCTTCATATCTGTATATCTCAGCATGGTCTCGGCATTTGACAGGCGGATCATATTGCGGTACTCCACGGGGCTTTTTCCCGACCACTGGCGGAAGCACCTGTAAAAGTATGTGGCGCTTATGCCGCACATATCGGCATATTCCTCTATTCTTCTGTTCCTGTTCCATTCGTTTCTGAGAGCCTCAACGCCTGTCCTTATGGGATAGTAGGTGTCCGCCCCCGCCGCGTCGTCACTCGCTATGGCATCAAGCAGGGAAAAAAATTCAGACTTTATCCTGAGAAAATTACGTCCCTCTCCCTGCTGTCGCTTCCCGATCCTATGCACCTCGCTGTTCAGCGTTCTTATGCGTGTTTCAAATAGGCGGTTGCGCTCGCGGGCAATAACGGTTATCCTGTCCGACAGAAGTATCTCCTCTCCGTCCCCGTCAAGCAGACTGAAATTGAGGGTATAGGTATCTATGCGGTTTTCCGTTCCGCCGTCCACCGTGACGCTGTAGCGCACCCCGGCGGGTATCCACACAAGGTCACCCCTTGCCGCGCTCACCGCCTTGCCGTCCCGCGGATAAAAGCAGGCGCGGATATCCGTACACACAAGAAAGAGAGCGGAGCGGGGACGGGGCGTTTCCTCATACTGAGCAAAGCTGTGTCTTTTTGTCCATGACTCGGGAAATATTTCCAGATCGCGGAAATCGGCATTTATATGGCAAAAATCATTTAAATCAATAATCCGCACGGCGTGTCTCCTGTCTTGATATTATGAGATTATTATATTACATTAGTGCAGAAAAGTCAAGGTTTTTTATAATAATACATTTTATTTGTAAGCGTTTTCTGTTATAATGGGTGTCAGAGATCAAAATACTATGTGCTTGCGGTGTTGGGGTAAAGACAGCACCCATGATATTTGTTATATAATATCATTATAAACAGATAATAAATTTGCGGAGATAACCTATGGTTTACTTATGTATATTTATCGCTCTGCTGTGTCTGGCGGTCAAGGGGTATTGCGGTAAAAAGATCAGCGTTTATGTTGGCGGAACAGGAGATTCCTTTCTCTTTAACCTGGCGCGTATGATATTCTGCATTATCATCGGCGTGGCTGTGGTGTTCATGGAGGGCGCGGGCGGTGAGCTTTATGTTGAGATGAGGATGCTCTGTATCTGTCTGCTTGCGGGCGCGGCAAACACGGCGTTCCTTGTGGGATGGCTGTTGGCGGTACAGAGAAACGCCATGGTCACCGTTGATGTTACGCTTACGCTGGGCTCGCTCATCCCCGCGGTTCTATGCGCCATGCTCTTCGGTGAGGCGATGTCATGGCAGAAGATGATAGGCTTTGCGCTTATTCTTGCGGCGGCGCTCATACTCGCGGGCTACAACAAAAGCGCGGGCGTAAAGGCAAGCCCACGGGGAGTGCTGTTTCTTTTGCTCGCGGCGGCAGGCGATGGAATAACGGGCTTTTGCCAACAGCTCTACAAGCAGTATTACACGGAAAGCGGAGATCTTACACACGGTGTGTTCTACAGTAACTCTGTTTATCAGTTCTACACCTTTGTTTTCGCCGCGCTCATTCTCCTTGCGGTGTTTGTGTGCTATAGCTTGTATAAATATATAAAGTCCCCCGCTGAGGAACAAGGGGGAAATGAGGGAAATGAGAAAAATGAGAAAAATCAGAAAAGAAAGCAAGCAAAGCAATTTCTGCTCCGCACCGCCGTTCTCCCTCTCCGCCGTCCCCTGCCCCATATCGTCGTCATGGCGGTATGTCTTTTTGCCGCCAGCTATTTTCAGACGGTTGCCACGGGCGTATACGGCATGTCCTCTCAGATACTATATCCCGTCATCAAGGGCGGCTGTCTCATTACGGTAAACATCACCGCCATGCTGTTTTTTGGAGAGAAGCCCACGCGCAGGAGCATTCTCGGCTCGCTTGTCGCTCTTGGCGGTATAGTCGCAATGAATGTCTTATAATACGAGGTATATATGAATATATGTAAAGAAAACATAGCAGAGGCGGAGCGCGCGCTTACACAAAAGCCGCCTTTCGCCGCAAGCGCCGAAAGGATACTTATACTTGACAGAATAAAATCGGAATACAAGGAGCTGCCTCAGCCCCTGCGCCTCGCGGAATTTCTCTCCGTACTGCTGGGCGAGGTGTCCGTCCCCTTAAAGCCACACGATCTCATTGCGGGCAGGTGCGCGGACAGAGAGCTGACGGAGGAGGAAGAGAAGATATTCAAAGACCTTATCCGCCATCCCGATTATCCCTACCGTTCGGTGTTCCTCGGCTCGGGGCACACCACCTGTTCATGGGAGGACATGGCAAGCCTCGGACTTTCGGGGCTAAGGGAGCGGGCTGAGACACGGCTGGAGGCGTGTGAGGACGGTGACAAACGGGTATTCCTCACGGCTGTCATCCGAATATACGACACGATCGCATCATACATACTCAGATACGCAAGAGCGGCGGAGGCTGCGGGGATGGACGAGCTTGCGGCAAATCTGAGAAAGGCTGCCGACCGACCCGACAGCTTTGCCTCCGCCCTGCAGCTTTTGTGGATGATCACGCTGATAGAATGCGCCTATGTCACAAAGAACCCCACGCTGACCGTGGGCAGGCTTGACCGCATTCTCTACCCCTTTTACGTGTCCGATATCCGCAAGGGCACGCTCACGCGTGAGAGAGCGGCGGAGTATATCACCGATTACTACTGCAAGCACAATCTCATCATGGGTCGCGGAGAGCATCAGATGGGAGACGATACCAACAGCACGACCTTTGACCGCATATGCAATTTCGACTCTCCACAGTATCTCCTGCTTGCGGGAACGGACGAAAACGGCGAGCCGGCGGCAAACGAGCTGACGGAGCTTTTCGCTGAGCGCATCATTCCCTCCTTCAAGAATCCCGTTGTTGTTGTGCGGTACGTAAAGGACATGGACAAGACCCATCCCTCTCTCTGGAGAACGCTTACAGACAAGGCGCTGTCAAGCTCCTCGCTTATGTTCTACAACGACGCGAATGTAATATCCACTCTGCTCCGCATAGGGCTTCCCGTGGAGGACGCGCGCGGATACGCGCATTTCGGCTGTAACTGGTGCTCTCCCGGCGACAACAGCGCGTGGATACAGGGCACACCCAAATCCATCCACTTCGGCGCGTTTGAGTCGGAGGAGGAGAGGCGGAAGCTGGATACACGCTACATGCGGATGAACACCGAGCACGGCTGGCCGGAGGACTTTATGGAGGTTATGAGGGAGCTTGCCGCGACTGAGCGGGAGGATGTGACCATCGAGGACTTCTACCGTCTGTTCCTTGAGCGCGTGGGCGACTTTATCGACAGAAAGCTTGCCCATGTATCCCATGAGGTGACGGTAAGACAGAGACGCCCCTCGGCAGTGCTGACCTACGAGGATTGCTTTCACACCGAATCGGTGCGCAACGCTGAGAGCATCGGGGCGGTGGCAAGGTACAAGTTCGATCTTATCAGCTTTCAGATGTTCGCTACCGTGGCGGACTGCTTTATCGCCGTGGATCAGCTTGTAATGAGAGAAAAAAGGCTGACACTTGGGCGGCTTCTTGCCGCGGTGGAGGCGGGCTTTGAGGGCTATGAGGATGTGCTCGCCCTGTGTCGCGGGGCGGACAAATACGGCATGGACACTCCGCTGTCAAACGCCCACGTGAAACGGCTGGCGCATACATTCAGCGACCTTGTGATGCAAAAGAACAGACCGTACTTCGAGCGTCAGAGGCTGTTCCTTGTTCCTTGTATGCAAAGCGACACATGGCATCTCAAAAAGGGTGCGGATTTTGGCGCGACACCCGACGGAAGGCTTGCGCACACCGCCTTCTCCCAGAACTCACGGCCGTCCAACGGCGTTTGCGTGAACGGACTGACCGCAATGCTCAACTCCATGCTCAATCTCCCCACGGACGGTCTGGTATCGGGAGCGCTGAATCTCGATATAGACTCAAAGCAGTTTGAGGGAGAGGCGGGTAAGGCGGTATTCTCTGCACTGCTGGCGGTCTACTTCAACAGAGGAGGTCTGCACGCTCAGGTCACCTGCGCTGACGTAAGAGACCTGACCGATGCTCAGATAAATCCTCATCTGCACCGCGACCTGCGCGTGAGAGTGACAGGCTACAGCGGAGTTTTCGTTGACATATGCAAGAAATTGCAGGATGATATTATTGAAAGGATGAAATAATAAAAACATGAAAAAAATATTACTTCCAAACGGCTTGAAGGTTTCTGAGGTGGCTCTTGGGGCTATGAATTTCGGCACTTCCACCTCAAAGGAAGAGGCTTACAGAGTGCTTGACGCATACATGGACATGGGCGGTAACCTTATTGATACCTCCAACAACTATGCCCATTGGGCGGGCACGGGAGACGAGAGCGAGACAATGCTTGGTGAGTGGCTCTCCGACAGAGGCTGCCGCGACAGAGTGATCCTTGCCACCAAGGTAGGCTTTGACCGCCACGGCGAGGGCGCGGGACTGAAAAAGAAACAGATAGAATATTGGGTGGATGAAAGTCTGCGCAAGATGAGGACGGACTATATAGATCTGTACTTCGCTCACACCGACGACCCCTCCACTCCCCTTGAGGAGACAATGGAAGCCTTCCACAGCCTTGTAACAAAGGGCAAGGTGCGCACGCTGGGCGCGAGCAACTACGACACATGGAGAATGGCGGAGGCAAACGCCACCGCGCTCTCCCGCGGGCTTACACCCTATACCGTCATGCAACAGCGACTCAGCTATCTCTATCCCAGATCCAATGTCGCGCCAAAATACGTATTCAACGAGATAGCAAACCGCGAGAGACTGCGTTTTCTGCGCGACAAGAATATGCCTCTGATGTCATACGCCAGTCTGTGTAAGGGCGCATACGAGAACCCTGATCTGCTCCCCGAGGAATACGAGGGCGGCAAGAGGCTTGAGTTTATCCGCGCCATGGCGGCTGACAAGGGCGTTAATCCCAGCGCGCTTGTTATCGCGTGGCTGACAAATATCCACCGCCTTGAGGGCTATCCGAGAGTGATCCCGCTGTTCTCCTGCACCCCCGAGCAGCTCATACAGAACGCCCGAGGTCTTGAGACAGAGCTTTCCGACGAGGAGCTTGCTCTCATGGACAGCATTTAAGTACGGCAAAAACGGCAAAAGCAATGAAAACACCTCTGATATTCGATATAAAGCGGTCGTCCACCGTGGACGGTCCCGGGATAAGGACGGCTGTATTCTTCAAGGGCTGTAATCTTGACTGCTTCTGGTGTCACAATCCAGAGGGAAAATCCCCCTTGCGTGTAACGGCGCTCTTCAAGGAAAAATGTATCTGTTGCGGAGTGTGCGCCACCGCCGAAGATCCGGTGAGATACTGTCCCGCGCAGGCACGGCGGATATACGGAAACGAGTATGGCATGGATGAGCTTGTGGAGATCATCAGGGCGGACAAGCCTTATTATGATGCCACGGGCGGGGGCGTGACCTTCACGGGGGGAGAGTGTATGCTTTATCCCGAATTTCTCTCGGAGCTTGCGAAAGGCTGCCGTGAGGCGGGCATATCCGTCGCCGTGGACACCGCGGGCAATGTTCCCTTTGAGAGCTTTGAGCGTGTTCTGCCCTACACGGATCTTTTCCTTTACGACATAAAGGCTCTCGACTCCGCTCTGCACAGAAAAGGAACGGGAGTGGATAATGGGATGATACTCGAAAACCTTGAGAAGCTGAGAAAAAGGGATGCCAACATACTTGTCCGCATACCGTCAATCCCGGACTTCAACGAGGACGAGACAGACAAAATAAAGCGGTACTGCCAAGACCGCTCCCTGCCCTATGAGCTCCTCCCCTATCACGCATCGGGAGAGAGCAAAAGACGCGCGATAGAGGAGAATGAGAAGCTATAAGTAACCTCCTCCATACCTGCCTTTATCTCCGCGCCCACTTTTTGCATTTTGCGTTCCGCATTTCGCATTTGTTATTGACATGTGTCGCGAATAATGGTATAATTAAATAAGTAATGTATAAATCCCGGGAAAACGCGAAAGGTTTATATTATGAGTTTAAATATCAATACCGCGGCAGAGGCGGTCAGGGGTTGGCGGCTTTTCAGGAACTCCTTGCCGCTTTCTCAGAAACAGAATAAAATTCTGAATATATTTTTTGTCAGCGTCCTTGTTGGTACGTTCGTGTCAATGATCGGCATAATCCTTTATTATGTCTATGCCTACGCCGCTCTCACCTCGGGCGACCATGGCTTTGACTGGCTGCTGGGCATTTTCTCCGACTTTGTTTTTATCATGAACGTCTCCCTTGAGGAAAGCCCCTATCTTGTGGAGGACTCCTCCTATCCCCCCGTTGCCATTGCCATCCTATATCCCTTTGCGCTTATCTGCAAGGGCGTTTTCGCGAAATATTCCAATCTTGCGCTGACGGTGGACGAGCTTACCTCCCGTGTCATACTCCACGCCGAGTTCTGGGTGGCATTCCTGCTCTTCTTCGCAATCTGCTCCGTAGTAGTCATACTCGCTGTTACCGCCGTCTACAGGCTGCCTCCGAGAGCGGCTCTCAAAACGGCTGTCATCATCATACTTTCCGCTCCCTTTGTCTATACGGTCATGCGGGGCAACACCATCTATTTCGCGCTTATATTCCTGCTTTTGTTCCTGCTCCTTCATAAAAGCGAAGATCCCGTTCTGCGGGAGCTGGGGCTTATATCGCTCACCGTGGCGGGTCTTATCAAGATATATCCTCTTTTCTTTGGCGTGTTCCTTCTTCATAAGAAAAAGCTGTGGGCGTCGGTGAGAGTGGGAATATACACGGTGATCATCTTCCTTGCGTCCTTCCTCCTGTTCAACGGAGCGGACGACCTTATTCCCTTTTTCAACAATCTGGGCGGATTTATGTCCAATAATGTCCGGCTCATCGCGGGCACTAACCTGTCTGTCACCTCAATACTCTATAAGCTGTTCTACCTGTTCTCCCCCGAGACGGCAAACAGCGCGGTGTTTGACAGAATAAATCTCGCTGTGCTTGTCATTTTGTTCCTCACGGCGACGGTGGCGGCGGTGTACACACGCTCGGACTTCCGCAGATGCGCCATAGCGTCATCGGTGATAATCCTTATCCCGTCCATCTCGTATTTCTATGTTCTCATTTTCGCCTTTCTCCCCTTCATGGAGTTTATCCGCTCATATGAGAGCCTGCCGGAATATAAGCAGCGGCTGTACACGGTGCTGTTCCTCGTCATCTTCTTCACTCCATTTATTCTCCCCAAGTACTTCCTCGCCCAGTCCTTCGCCATAATAACGCTTTTCGTCATAGAATGCGCGGAGGTATTCGGTAAAGAAATGAGAAAAGCAAAGCGGATAACGGAATAACGGAAACTAAATAATAGCCGTATCCCCCCAAAAGAGGCTGAGTTGTTTAAACGCTCAGCCTCTTTTTTGATAACAGTCGCTCTAAACTCCAAACTGTAAACTCAGTTCACTTCCCGCTCTTCCCGTCCGCTATTCCCTCTCCGATAATGTACGCGGCGAGGGAGGCACAGCCCGCGGCTACGGCGGTGGCTTGCTCGGCGGTGAGCTCGGGCAGTCCGAAGGCGACCGCCAAAGAGCCGATAAAGCCGAGAAGCGCCAGCCAGAATTTGCGGCTGCACAGCTTGCTCAGAAGCGCTTTTTTGAATTCTGCCCAATCTATATTTGTTTTTCCCGTGTTATTGTCCATTTACATCTCTCCTTTTCTGCATTTCGTCAATTCGTTTGTTTGCCTGTCTTATCTGCTGCTCGGCTATTATCAGCCGCTCGGTCAGCTCCTTTATGTCTCCCTTGACATGGCTTATGTCCCGCTTGATCTCCGTCACCCCCGCGCTTATGTTCTCAAGCTTGACTATCACCATGGCAAGCTCGGACGCATCCTTTCTCTGCTCCGTCCTCGACGCGCGCCGAATGCCCGCCACCCCCGAATATACGCCGAATATAAGCGTACCGAGGGAGATAAGCAAAGCTATCAGAGTCTCGTTTGCCATAATTTTTTCTCCTGTTCTTTTTCGCGGTCTCCCGTTATCCCATGAATATTATACCATAAGATCCCCTTCTGTTACTGACAGCTTTTTGTCAGCGGAAGAAAAGCGACATGCAACCGCTGAGAACCAACTCCCTATTCACGGAGCAAATGCTTACATAAACAGCCATTTTGAAAAAACACACTCATAAATTTACAAAAAGTTGTTGAAATCGGGGCTTATATATGTTATACTGTTTGGGTATACTACAGAAAGGATCAACCACAAGGATGACTGTAAAAGGTTTTGTAAAAAAGCTTCTCACAAACGCTTGTATATATTTTTCGCTGATAATGCTGCTGTATATCATCATAGCGGCTATCATTAATGTCGTTGACGACGCTCTGCTTCTGGACGCGGGGAGGGTGGTGCTGTTCTTCGTCTTCTCTGTCCTGCTCGCCGCCGCAAACTCGCTGTATGCCCTCAAAAAGCCCTCGGGCGGTGTAAGGCTTCTCATCCATTACGCCATCACGCTTTTCGCCTTCTACACCTGCTTTATGCTCTCCCTGTCCCTGAGAGCGTCAAGCACTCTGGTGGGGATCGTGGTATTCACGGCGGTCTACTTCGCCATCATGGGTATACTCACCGCGGTCCGCTCTAAATACCGCTCCAATACACAGAACGCCGAAAAGTATATCAGCCAATACGGCAAGGCAAGAAAAAACTCACGGTGACCTTGTGCCGATCCGCATTTTCCCGCGGAGGAACAAGTAAATGAAAAACAAAATCGCAAGGCTGACAAGGCCTTTAAAGCTGTCATATCTTCCCGCCGCCCTGGCGCTTGCGCTGATCCTCAGCTCCTGCGCGCCCGGTGGCAACACCCAAACGCCCTCCGGGACATCCGACACTCCCGATAAGTCATGGAGCGCGATGCTCTCCGAAGGCGAGGACATGGGTGAGGAATATATAGACAGCTTTATTTTTATCGGCGAGTCCACCACAGCCCACCTCAAAAGCCGGGGGGTGCTGAGGGACGGTAAGAACACAAAGCAGGTGTGGTCGCCGAGAAGCGGTACAATGAACCTTGACACGACCTCTGCCGCTGTAAAGATAATCTTTCCCGATACGGGCGAGGAAATGACCATTGCGCAGGCGGCGGCAAAAAAACAGCCCGATCGCGTCCTGCTTACCTTTGGGCTCAACGGAGCTGTGCAGAAAATAAAAATGGGTGAGGAGTACTTCAAGACCTGCTACCGCTCTCTCATAGAGGCTATCAAGAAGGCAAGCCCCCACACAGAGATAGTTATACAGTCCTGCTTTCCCGTGGCAAGCTCCATGGATATGTCAAGCTACAGCGTGGACGCCGCCACACTCAATTCCTATATCTCCACCATCAATTCCTGGTCTCTCTCCCTTGCCGCGGAGCTGGGGGCGGGGTATCTGAACACATGGGAGATCATGACCGACTCCGAGGGATTTCTCAAGGCGGAATACAACGCGGGTGACGGATATCACCTTACCGCCAAGGCTTACCAAACCATGCTTTTATATCTGCGTACACACGCATTCACGGAGGAAATATGAAACCTGTAAAGCTCTTTTCCCTTGCCCTGTCAGCCGTCCTGCTTCTCTGCTCCTGCTCAAGAAAGGAGTATACCGACAGCGTCAGCTGCCGCGAGCTGGGAGACGATATGCTGTCCGCGCTGTCCGACGGGCAGGAATACACCGAATACGACAGCACCCACAGACAGTTTTATTTTGAGGACACCGAGGACTATGACGACTGCTGTATAATATACTCCCTCGATACAAACGACATAAACGAGATAGGCATCTTTCACGCAAGGAACGCCGAAAGCGCGGGAGAGGTTGCCGAGGACTGCCGCGAATATGTAAACGACATGAAGGAGGATTCCCGAGCATTTATAGCAAGCTACGCCCCCGCCGAGCTTCCAAAGCTGGATAACGCGGAGGTGAGAGTATGGGGCAACTACGTTATCTACACCATCCTCCCCACCCCCATCCCCGACACCGTCCTCCGTGCAATAGAAACCAAGCTGACAAAATAACTCCATCTCATCTCCTTTCATTCCTCCCTCCCCCATAGAGGGAGAGACTATAGAGAGGGAGTATATGTTATTGTTATTGTTATTGTTATAGTTATAGTTATTGTTATTGTAGCGTGCATTTGCGAATCATTTGCGATAATTTGCGAGCGTTTGCGTAATTTTGCGTTAATTTGCGTTAATTTGCGTTCGCAAAACCTCGCAAAAATATATTTGAATAATTAATTGTTGGTTGGCTGT
>JAFTQL010000004.1 GCA_017462795.1 Clostridia bacterium | reverse complement strand
TCATAGATAAATCCTCCAAATATGTTTTTTAGTTTTGACTGGCAGGTCAATTACTATTATAACATATTTGGAGGATTTTGCCTCATCGGTTAACCTCTATTGAACCACGCGACTATCGCGTGGTTTTCGTTATACAATTAATGGGTGTGGATCGCAATCCACACCCATGTATTCGTTTTATTCTGATTACTTCAAAAAAATTGCTCATTCACGCTTCAATTCAAGCTGTTATTTATCTCCTCGGCGTATCTCACCGTCTCCATGGCGTCCTTGGCGTACTTATCCGCGCCGATCTGCTCGGCGTATTCGGGATTGAGTACCGCTCCTCCGACTACCACCTTACACCACGGTGCTCTCTCATGAAGCAGGCGGACCGTATCCTCCATAGCGGGAACTGTGGTAGTCATCAGCGCACTCAGACCCGCCACAGGCGCTTTGAGATTTATCACTGTTTCCACGACCTCCTCGGGAGACACATCACGTCCGAGGTCGGTAACATCAAAACCGTAATTTTCAAGCAACAGCTTGACGATATTCTTTCCGATATCATGTATATCGCCCTTTACCGTAGCGATAACAAAACGGCATTTGTCCGCCGCCTTATCCCCCGGCATTGCAGACTTTATCTTCTCAAATGCAGACTTCGCCGCCTCGGCGCTCATAAGAAGCTGAGGCAGATATACCGTCTTTTTCTCAAAGCCCTCACCCACAATATCAAGGGCGGGAATGATCTCCTCCTGCACTATCCGCAAAGGCTCGACCATACCGATAAGCTGTGCCGTCAGCTCCGCCGCTCTGTCCTTGAGTCCCTTGACAACCGCTCTTTGAAGCTCCGACTTATATTCGCTCGGCTTTGCCTCGGCAGTCACGCCAGCAGATACCGTCACTGTCTCCTGCTTTGGCATATTTTGAGCAAACTCGATATAGCCCGCGCAGTTATCATCAAGCCCCGCAAGAGCGCGGTACGCAAAATAAGTTTTCATCATCTCCGCGGAATAGGGGTTCATGATAGCCGCGGACAGCCCCCGTCCGAGAGCCAGAGCGAAAAAGCTGCTTGTTATAATATCTCTTTCGGGAAGTCCGAAGGACACATTTGAGACACCGAGAGAGGTATGACAGCCGAGGCGTGTCTTTATCATCTCAACGGCACGGAGAGTTTCTGCAGCCGCCTTATTGTCAGCGCTGATGGTAAGCGCGAGGGGATCAAAAATAATATCCTTCTTATCTATACCGTACTTCTCAGCCTCAGTGAGTATCTTCTCCGCAATAGCAAGCCGTCCCTGAGCGTCGGCGGGTATTCCGCTCTCATCAAGCGTCAGCGCAACGATAAGTCCGCCGTACTTTTTCGCGAGTGGGAACACGGCATCCATGCTCTCGCGCTTTCCGTTGACCGAGTTTATCATAGCCTTGCCGTTATATCTGCGAAGTGCCGTCTCCATAGCCACAGCATCCGAGGTATCTATCTGCAAGGGCAGATCAATGATTGCCTGAAGCTCGCAAACAGCGTTCTTCAGCATTCTCACCTCATCAATGTCGGGAAGTCCCACGTTAACATCAAGTATGTGAACTCCCTTTTCCTCCTGCGCTATGCCCTCCTTGAGGATATAATCCATGTCGTTCGCCTTAAGCGCCTCCTTGAAGCGCTTCTTACCCGTGGGATTGATACGCTCGCCTATAAGCACGGGCGCGTCACCAAACACAATGGCATGGGTATAAGACGACACGCAGGTGATATTTTTGCTTGTAAGCGGCAAAGGAGTAATTCCCTTGGTAGCTCTTACCACCGCCGAGATATATTCGGGCGTTGTACCGCAGCAGCCCCCCGCCGCTCTGACACCGAGGCGCACAAGCTCGCTCACGTCAGCCGCAAACTCATCCGGAGCCACATCATAGACCGTCCTTCCGTTCTTCACCTTGGGCAGTCCCGCATTGGGCTTGAGCATTACGGGAACGGAGGCGCATTCAATATATTTCTCCACAACGGGGCGGAGCGCCTGCGGTCCGAGCGAGCAGTTGACACCCACGGCATCCGCACCCATACCCTCAAGCATAGCTACCATTGCGTATGGGTCTGCGCCCGTCATAAGCTTGCCGTCCTCGCCATACGCGTTGGACACGAACACGGGCAGATCGCAGTTCTCCTTTGCGGCAAGCAGTGCGGCCTTGGTCTCATAGCTGTCGTTCATGGTCTCAATAAAAACAAGGTCAGCACCGTACCTTGCGCCCAGCCTTACTGTCTCGGAAAAAACAGAGACCGCCTCCTCAAAATCAAAGTCTCCGTAGGGCGCGAGCATACGTCCCGTGGGACCTATGTCAAGGGCGACCCACTTGGGCTGTTCACCCTCGCTTTGCTTCATGGCGGCTCTGACATTATCTATGGCTGACTTGACTATCTCCTCAAGCTCCTCATGTGAAAACTTGAGTATATTCGCGCCGAAGGTATTTGTGTTTACCACATTGCTTCCCGCGTCATAATAGCTTTTGTGTATCCCGGTGACAATATCCGAATGAGTGATATTCCATCTCTCGGGAAGCTCTCCCGCCGCAAGTCCGCGCGCCTGCAGGAGCGTACCCATGCCGCCGTCGAGATACACCGTATTTTGTTTTATATATTCTGTTATCTTCATTTTAATTTTATCTCCTGAATGAGCAATCAGAGTTCTCACATTCCTCACAGCCCGACTCCCCGCATTTTTTTGCCTTATCCTTGCCCACGCCTATTATTGCTGTCACTGATTTTGATGGGGACATGAGCAGGCTCTCGTTGAGAGTAAGCCCTATCTTTCTTCCGCAGTCGAGAGCGCGGAAGATATCTTTTTGGAAGTCCAGAGGCAGGTCGCCATAGCCCGGACTGAACCGAGGACGGGTATATCTGCCCTCAGACGCATATTTTTCGGTGATCTCACGGTTAAAGGTATTGCAAACGGTCTCTATCCGCTCAGCGCCTATCGCCTGAAATATAAGCGCCTTTGAGGGAGCTGTGACTCCGTATCTCGCTATGAGCCTGTCAAGCTCAAGCCCCACCGTTGCCGCGAAGAGCACCGCCGTATCACAACCTTCAAGATTCCTCGCAAGCTTTGCGGAAACAACGCTTGCAAATCCAAGATCTATCTCATTTTCTCTGAGCGACAGCGGAAGCTCCGCATAGCATACCTTATAGGTAAGCTTGTTAAGTATCTCTTTCAAACAGCTGTCTATAAGAGCCTCGATCTCAGGTGTTCCTTCCTTTGCCCCCGCATAGCGCAATATCTCCTTTGCGTTCACGGGCAGTCCGTCATATGCTTTTATATAAACGATTCCTGTCATTTTCCGATTATATCGGACAGATTTCCGAGGATCTTTGCCGCAACGTCGGGCTTGTTCATGGAATACACATGAACATTGGTGATACCATTAGCAAACAGATCTATTATCTGATCGGTTGCGTATGCTATGCCCGCCTGCTTCATGGCATCGGGGGACGTACCGAATTTATCCACAAGGCTCTTGAAGCGCTGAGGCATAAAAGATCCGGATAGCCTGATGGCTCTCTCAACCTGATTTGCGTTGGTAATCGGCATAACACCGGGGATCACGGGAACGGTTATTCCCTTCTCTCTTATTTTATAAAGAAAATTGTAAAGCAGATTGTTATCAAAAAACATCTGTGTGGTGAGGAAGGAACAGCCCGCGTCCACCTTCTCCTTGAGATATTTTATATCCTCCGCCTGATCAGTGCTCTCGGGATGTATCTCGGGATAGCATGCCGCTCCAATACAGAAATCCGCTCCGCTCTCCTTGATATCGTGTATCAGATCGATGGCGTGTCTGTAATCCCACTTGCTTCTGTCGCTCGCCTCAAGCTCGGGGGTAAGATCACCACGCAGAGCCATTATATTCTCAATACCCGCCGCCTTGATCTGCTCTATCTTTTCCTTTACCGTCTCCTTGGTAGAAGAAACGCAGGTGAGGTGCGCCAGTGTGGGAACACCGTACCGCTCCTTTATATTCCTTGCGATATCAAGCGTATATCTGCTCGTGCCGCCGCCCGCTCCATACGTAACGCTCATAAAAGATGGGCGCAATTTTGCTATTTCCTCGGTGGCGTGCTTTACGCTGTCAAATGCGCTGTCTGTCTTTGGCGGGAACACCTCAAAGGAAAGAGACAGCTTACCGCCGCATAATAGTTCACTCAATTTCATGGTTTCGTCCTCTATCTGTATGACATTAAAACAGAATTTACTTATCATAAAGACAAACGCAGTTTGTCGTGCCCACAGGGATTATGATACAATAAACGCTACCTTACAAGCCGTTCGCCATTAGCTGTTCACGGCGAGATCGGCATTACCGCGTTTATTATATCATAAAATTATGTTGATTGCAATATTTTGAGAAAGAAAAATAATAAACCGGACGATATTTTTATGAAAATCAAACATGGCGAAGTCCTCACTCCAGCGCTGTTGACAAAGCCCCTTTATGTCAAAGGCAGATACAGCATATTTCTTTCGTTTACCACTTGTTTTGAAAAACAAAAACCCACAGGCTGACTGTGGGTTTAAAATCATAGCAGATCATTCCTCATCAAAATTGATTCGTTCCTCTTCAACGACCAGAGGTCTGTTCATTATTCTTCGGTTCATACTGATTATGTACTCTCCGAGGAAACCGAGGAAAAAGAGGATCAAGCCGCCCACAAAGAAGGTGGCAAGCACGGCTGGAGCAGCTCCCGTTTTGAAAAATGTGTAGGGATCGATCAGCTTGAGTATCAGACATACGATAGCCCCAAGCACACTCCCCGCGCTCATGAACATTCCGAGGAAGGACGCAAATCTCACACCGAAATTTGTGTAGGATGTGAAGGACAGCATTGCCGCGTCGTAAAGGCTGAAGAAATTATTGCTGGTCTTGCCTGCTCTGCGCTGTGCCTGCTCGTACTCCACCTTTTTTATCTTAGGTCCAAGCTCTGCAACGATACCGCGGAGAAAGGGTGTGGGGTCGCCGAGGCGGCGAAGAACGTCGATAAAGCTCTTGTCGTAAAGACCAAAGCCCGTAAAATGCTCTATCTGCTCTACCTTTGACAGCTTCTTTATAGCCTTGTAGTAAATACTGCGAAGCGCGTACATGATCTTGCTTTCCTTACTGGAGGTCTTTACTCCGCAAACTATCTTGTAGCCCTTCTCCCATTCCTCAACAAATCTCGGGATAAGCTCAACAGGATCCTGAAAGTCACAGCAAACGCTGATCGTACAATCGCCCGTGGTCTGGCAAAGACCGTAATAGGGGGAATTGAACTGACCGAAATTCTTTGAATTGAATATAGCGCGTATCTTTTTGTTACCCGCGCAGATATCTCTCAGCTTTTCTCTTGTTGAGTCAAGCGAGCAGTTATCTATAAAAAGTATCTCATAATCGTAGTTTTCCATTTGCTCAAGCTGTTTTACAAGAGCCTCGCTCATGGGAACTACGTTCTCCTCTTCGTTATAACAAGGAACCATTATACTGATCTTTTTCATATTACCGTTTATTCCTTTCGTTTTTGTACCATTCGATGGTCTTATCTATTCCGTCCTCAAACTCCGTATCGGGGACATAGCCCGTATCCGCCTCAAGCTCAGAGGTATCGGCGCACAGATACATGACCTGCCCCTCGGCATAGGGAATATCTCCAAGACCGAGAACGGCATCGGGTGCTGTCTTGTCTCTCATTATCTCAATATATTCACGGAGCTGTCTTGTTTTTCCGCTTCCGAGACAATAAATTCCGCCGTCTCTTCCCTTTTCGGCAAGCTCGACCATTGCCCTTGCCGCGTCGCCGCTGTACATATAATCCCATACCTGCTCGCCCGCGGTGAAGGAGCAGTGCTCGCCGTCAAGTAATTTACGCACGGTGGACATTACAAGCGAATTGTCGCCGTCATATGGACCGTATACGCTGAGTATCCTTACCCACACATGCCGCATTCCAAGCTCGCGGCACGCCACTCTGCTCATCTGTCCCGCGCAGAGCTTTGCCATACCGTAGCCATTTTCGGGAAACGCTGGAGTTGACGAGGAAAGCTTTCCGCTCACTCTGCCGTACTCCGCCTGAGAGCCCGCTCCCATAAACACTCTACAGCCAAGCCTTGAGGCAAGCCTTACAGCATCAACAGTGTGCTTTATATTTCTTGTTTGCAGGTGCATATCGTTGCGCGCCGCTCCCGTTGTTCCCTCCCACGCGAGATGGAAGAACATATCATATTTTTCCTCTCCCATATCAAGCTCACTCATGCGGTCAAGTGGACAGTCCACCTTTCGCACCAAAGGATTCGTCGGTATGCGCGCGCTTCTCGGCGATGCCTCTCTGCACAGAACAAGAACCTGTATGTCCCGTTTTATAAGCTCGGAGATAAGCGCCATTCCCACAGCGCCCGTTGCTCCCGTTATCACTGCTCTCATTCGTAAAACCTCCATATGCGTAATATCCGTACACAGACAGAATCAGCGACAGTAAACCGGCGCTGATCCATGTTTATTAGATTATTTTTACTGTTTTTTCATCCATACCGCGTCAGACGCAAATTCAGTGATCTGTTTGTCCATGCAGTCGGCAACATTGCCGCCGTCACGCATACACTTCGACCACTCAACGGTCGCCTTTATGGCGCCGTCAAGATTCCAGACGGGCTTCCAATCAAAAACAGTCTTCAGCTTTGAGCAATCAAGCTTCAGAAAATTCGCCTCGTGAGGTCCGCCGTCGTAGCGGTTGATCCACTTCATACCCTCGCCCCATGTATTGCAGAACAGGTCAACGAGCGCTCCTGTCTTAAAGCAGTCGCAGTCGTCGGGACCCACATTGTAATATCCCGCATATTTACCGTCCTCATACTGCATCTGCGCGATCATAAGATAAGCGCAGACAGGCTCGAGAACGTGCTGATAGGGACGGGTGGAGTGAGGATTTCTTACAATAATATCTCTCTTGTCAAAAGCCGCTCTCACACAGTCGGGAATTATCCTGTCATTAGCGAAGTCTCCTCCTCCGATAACATTTCCCGCGCGAGCTGTGGATATCGCCACCCTGCCGTCGGCAAAGAAGCTGTCCTTGTAGCTGTGCGTCACAAGCTCGGAGCAGGATTTGGAGTTGGAGTACGGATCAAAGCCGTCAAGCGGCTCATTCTCACGATATCCCCATTCCCACTCGTTATTTTTATAGACCTTATCCGTGGTCACATTAAGAAACGACTTAACGCAGTCCGAAAGTCTGACACATTCAAGTATGTTGACCGTACCCATTACGTTTGTCTCGTAGGTGTACCTTGGCTGCTTATAGCTGTCGCGGACGATGGGCTGTGCCGCAAGATGAATAACGATCTCGGGCTGTGCCGCGTCAAAGCAAGCCTTGAGCGCGTCAAAATCCCTGATATCTCCGATAACAGAGGTCATTCCCTCTCCGATATCCGCCATATCAAACAGCGCGGGTGAGGTGGGAGGCGTAAGAGAAAATCCCGTAACTATAGCTCCCGCGTTTTTCAACACCTTGCACATCCATGAGCCCTTAAAGCCCGTGTGTCCCGTAACAAGTACCTTTTTGCCTTTGTAAAAACTCAGATCAAGCATCTAATCAATCATCCCATCTCTTCCAAGGAGCTTCTCCGCTGTTCCACAGCTTTTCAAGACCGTTCTTATCCTTCTGCGTATCCATACACTGCCAGAAGCCGTCGTGCTTGAATGCCATAAGCTGACCGTCCTTCGCAAGCTGCTCAAGAGGATACTTCTCAAATACCGTAGTATCATCGTCAATATAATCAATGACCTTGGGGTCAAGAACCATGAAACCGCCGTTGATGGGGTTTCCGTCCGAGTCTCTCTTTTCTCTGAAGGAAGAAATGGCGTTTTCCTTTCCCATTTTAATAACGCCGAAGCGCTGTCCCGCATTGACAACAGTAAGTGTTGCCAGCTTTCCGTGAGACTTGTGGAAATCCACAAGAGCCGACATGTCCACGTCGGATACGCC
>JAFTQL010000023.1 GCA_017462795.1 Clostridia bacterium | reverse complement strand
TCTGAGATTACAGTATAAGCTATATTGAGAGGATATTATGACATATACAGATTCTAAATACATCGTGGTACAAAATACATATCTGAACGGAAACGCTTCCTCGGTAAGATACGGACTTGCCTTGGTAGAGGAAGAGGACGGAGAGCTTACCGTATTGGAGTCGGTGTCCGACCTGTCTCCCATGCTTGAAAGGGTAAGGGAGCTTGCGGACATGTGCAACACCTTGCAATTAGATCCCATCCACCTCAATGAGATCACTCAGGATTTTTTGAATGTCTGAATATTATCAAGTAACAGCACACGACAAGACTTACATAGGGGGAAGCCGGCACCGATAGGTGAGTGATGTGTGTAGCCGCGTAGCGCGTGTGCCTGACACAATGTAACTTGCGAAACTAATCGTTGAAAAAATAACATCCTACCCGCCAAGCTCCGTCTTCAGCTTATCGAGGGCGGATTTTTCAATGCGGCTGACGTAGGATCGGGAGATGTTCAGCTTTTCTGCTATCTCCCGCTGTGTCAGCGGTTTTTTTCCGCCGAGACCGTAGCGAAGGACGATGATCTTGCGCTCCCTTGGGGTGAGCATGGTCTCCACAAGGCGCATGGCGCGGGCGGACGATATCTTACGCTCAATATCTGTTGTCAGACTCTCGTCACAGCCGATAACGTCAATATATGTAAGCGGATTCCCGTCACGGTCAACATCGATAGTGTCATTGAGAGATATCTCCGCGGCAAGCTTCTTTTGAGAACGGAAGTGCATGAGTATCTCATTTTGTATGCACCGAGCCGCATATGTGGCGAATTTCGCACCGTTTGACACCCGAAAGGTGTCAACAGCCTTGATGAGCCCTATAGTTCCGATGGACACAAGATCCTCTTGATTTTTACAGGAGGCGTAGTACTTGCGCACTATGTGGGACACAAGGCGGAGATTGTGCAGTATAAGCTCGCGGCGCGCCTCCTTGTCTCCCTCCTCGCTTTTCAGAAAATATTCCCGCTCCTGCTCGGCGGACAGCGGAGGCGGAAAATTTTGGGGTGTGTTGATACCAAGGACGAGATGAATAAAATTTGTAAAAACAGAAATAATAGCTGACAGCATTACTTTTTCCTCCCGAACATATTTACTAATCATATCATATGCAGGGATTGACGTTTTTTATGAAAATGTAGATTTTCTTATGGGATTGGACAAAATAACACGGTTTTCGTTGACATCCGGCAATAATTATGATAAAATAAAGATATAACGGATAAATCAATAAATCGTTCGGAGGTTGAAAATGCTTATTGGAAATGCGGTGGTCGGTCAGTCCGGCGGTCCGACAGCGGCTATAAACGCAACGCTGGCAGGAGTTATCAGAGGCGCTCTTGAGGCTGAATGCATAGGCAAGGTCTACGGAATGAGAAACGGAATAGAGGGCTTCATGGAGAAGCGTGTCATCTCACTTGATGGGATATTTGAGGATGAGAACAAGCTGAAGCTGCTTGAGCAGACTCCTGCCGCGGCTCTGGGCTCTTGCAGAAGAAAGCTTCCTGATCCTGAATCTGATGACGCGAAGGATGTCGAATTTTACAATAAACTGTTTTCTGTAATTGATGAGCTTGACATAAAGTATTTCTTTTATATCGGTGGAAATGACTCCATGGATACCGTTAAAAAGATGAGTATATATGCAAAAAAGGTACATAAGGATATCAGAATAATAGGTGTTCCAAAAACTATCGATAACGATCTTACCATGACCGACCACACGCCCGGCTTCGGCTCAGCGGCGAAATATATTGCGACTACTGTGAGGGAAATTATAAGAGACTGCTCCGTGTACACGGTACGCGCGGTCACAGTTGTTGAGATAATGGGACGTGACGCGGGTTGGCTTACGGCGTCTTCAGCTATAGGAAGAGTTGTTGATGGAATGGCTCCGGACTATGTGTATCTTCCCGAACGTGCTTTTGACATGGAAAGCTTTTTTGCCGACATAGAGAAGGCATTTGAGAAGCACCCCGATGTGGTGGTCGCGGTTTCCGAGGGCTTGCAGTTTGCGGACGGAAGATATGTGGGCGAGGGAACGCAAAGCGGTGTTGCCGATGCCTTTGGACATAAATACCTTGCGGGAACGGGCAAGGCTCTGGAGATGGCGATAAAGGAGAAATTTGGCTGTAAGGTTCGTTCGGTAGAGCTCAATCTGCCTCAGCGC
Source organism: Clostridia bacterium (assembly GCA_017462795.1). Lineage (GTDB taxonomy): Bacteria > Bacillota > Clostridia > Oscillospirales > CAG-272 > HGM12713. The sequence goes on along the minus strand of JAFTQL010000023.1, from coordinate 4,997 downwards.
TGTGCGGGACATCTGCTTTCGCTGACAGATATTGAGGAATCGGTACGCATCGGCAGAGAGGCGGTGGCACTTGCGGTATCAGGCGGCAGCGGAGAGATGATGGTGTTTGTCAGAGAAGAGGGCGACATTTATCATTGCCGCGTAGACCACAGAAGCGTTATGGGCATAGCCAATTCCACGAGATACGTTCCCGATGAATTTATTAATGATGAAAACAATAATGTGACAGATAGCTGTTGCGAATATCTTCTTCCTCTTATTGACGGTGAGTATCCCACCATGTTTTACAACGGCTTGCCGGCTCACATTATCCTTTGAGGTTATGATGAAAATTGCAATTATAACAGGAGCTTCCTCGGGCATTGGACGTGAATTTGTAAAGCAGATAGATTGTACCGAAAAATTGGATGAGATATGGGTCATCGCCAGAAGAGGCGAGCGGCTGGAGGAACTCAAAAGTATTATAAAAACCCGTATAAGGGCTATTTCGCTTGATCTTACCGATGAGCACAGCGATGAAGAACTGAGTTATCTGTTGTCCGACACAAGTCCGGATGTGCGCGTGCTTGTCAACGCGGCGGGCTATGGAAAGTTCGGGGAATTTGAAAATCTGTCCCTGCCCGAGCAGGAGGGAATGGTTAGACTGAATATCCAAGCACTGACGAAAATTACATATAGGGTGTTGCCCTATATGAGTAATGGAGCGAGGATATATCAGGTGGGATCGATGTCTGCCTTTATGCCTGTTCCTTTTATTTCCGTATATGCCGCTACAAAGGCTTATGTTGTCAGCTTTTCGAGATCGCTGAACAGAGAGCTGAGGGGCAGAGGCATTCGCGTTATGGCTGTTTGTCCCGGATGGGTGAGAACTGAGTTTTTTGACAGAGCGGTCGTCAACGATGATGTTGTTGTTTATTACAATAAATTTTATACTCCTGAGCAGGTGGTCAGCTTGGCTATCAAGGATATGAAAAAAGGAAAACAGGTGTCCGTTTACGGTGCTTCAGTAAAATTATTTGTTTTTCTCATGAAAATAATGCCCCATAAATTCGCTATGTGGGTTTGGTGCAAGCAACAGAAAAAATGACGAAAAATATAATAAAAAGCAGATCGCCAATGCAGTTTATGCATTGGCGATCTGCTTTTGGATAAAAATAATCTTTTGGGTTATAATAGGCAATAAGAATATTATTTGCCGAGGTGACCTATGCAAAAGCTATGTGATAATTTTAAGGACAATGTTGCGCTTGTTGACCGAACCTTGCGCGTGAAGGACAGCTTTGATGTTCTGAGAAAGGATCTGAAGATAGGAGATGGGGAGCTGACACTGTTCTTTATTGACGGATTTACCAAGGATACCGTCATGCAAAAGCTGATGATGCACTTTGTCTCTCTAAAGAATGTCAGCGGTACTGCCCGCGAGTATATGACGCAGAATCTGCCGTATATAGAGACTGATGTCACCGCAAGCCTTGATACCGCTGTTACGGCTGTTCTTTCCGGCTGTACTCTGATGCTTGGCAGCAGCTTCGGAGCGGAGGCTATTGTGATCGACACGCGCACCTATCCCGCGCGAGAGACCGCGGAGCCTGAGGGCGACAGGGTCATGAGGGGATCGAGGGACGGATTCGTGGAGACACTGATATTCAATACCGCTCTTATCCGCCGCAGAATACGCAACCCAGCGCTGACTATGCAATATTTTTCTATAGGGCGGGATTCGAGGACGGATGTTGTCATGTGTTACATGAACGACAGAGCTGATATGAAATATGTCAAGGATCTTGAGAAAAGATTGAGCAAGATCAAGACCGATGCTTTGACGATAGGGCATGAATCGTTGAAGGAATGTCTGATCAAAACACGGTGGTATAACCCATTTCCCAAGATAAGGACGACGGAACGTCCCGATGTCGCGGCGGCGCAGCTTTTGGAGGGAAGCGTGCTTATAGTTATTGACAACAGTCCTGAGGTCATGGTGCTTCCGTCCTCTATTTTTGACTTTATGCAGGAGTCCAATGACTTCTATTTTCCTCCGCTGACGGGAACTTATATAAGAATAGTAAGGTATATTGTGTTTTTTCTTACCTTTATTATAACGCCCGGGTGGTATCTTATGACGAGGTATCCCGAGCTTGTACCATCATTTCTGGAATTTGCCATGCCTGAGGATACGGGTAAGCTACCCATCTTTGTACAGCTTCTGTTGGTTGAGTTTATAATTGACGCATTACGTCTTGCGTCGCTTAATACACCGAATATGCTCAACAACTCGCTTTCCGTGGTCGGCGGACTGATACTCGGAGATTTTGCGGTGGATATTGGTTGGCTTATACCAGAGGTCATTCTTTATATGGCGTTTGTGGCTATCGCTAACTTCACTCAGCGCAGCTATGAGCTTGGATATGCCATCAAATTTCTCAGGATATTCCTGCTTATCCTTACGGCAATATTCGGCTTCTGGGGATTTTGCGCGGGATTTGTCATAACCATCATTCTTCTGCTGACCAACTCTACTGTTAACGGAAAGCGGAATTATCTATATCCGCTTATTCCTTTTCACGGCAAAGCCCTGCTGTCCATGATAGTGCGCGTGAAAAAGAAGGATGTTGAATGACGATTTGCTTCATTATATTATATAAGCAAAATGAATTAACGAATAAACCAGACAAGGACGGAGAACAAAACTCTCCGTCCTTGTTTGACTGCCTTTGTCGGTGAATTATACATTGGGCAATTCTATTGTCGTTGTGTTATAATCTGTGAGGGTCAATGTGGCGTATGATCTTCCGACGGCTGTTATGATGCCGTTCTCTCCTTTTTGGAGGATCTCTGTTACCTCGGTGAGCTTGTGAAGCTTTCCTTCTTTGAACTCGATTGTTATGGAAAGCAACTCAGCGGTATTTGTTTCAGAATAGGTGAATGTAATATCTTCACCGCTGTATGTGCCCGTGTCGGCGTTGAATGTAAGTTTGCCGTACAAGCCCTTATATATCGCCATTGATTCGGCGGCGGCGCTGTTGGTGTATGATACGGATGAATCGTACACTTTTCTCGTCCATACTCCGTTTGAGTTGGTGTAGCGGTAGTTTACACCGTCTATGTTGGCGTAATAGGTCTCCGAGGTCTGTCCTCCGCTTGTGGTCGATTGATAGCATTTGTTGCCGTCTGCCAGCTTTTGCAGGGAGCTGTATTCGACTACGGTTCCATTGTCATAGACCGATCTCGTCTCGATACTCTCGGATATGCTTGAGGCGGTTACCAATGCGTCAAATGCGCTGTCCCATTCCTCGCGGGTCATGGGGGTGATCTGAACGGGCGGAGCTGATGTATCGGTGTCGGTGTTGTCTCCGTCACTATTATCGCTATCCTTACTTTCTTCGTTTTTGTTTGTATCTATCGCGTCGGTGTCTGTCTCCGGCACGCTTGTGCTCTCATTGTCGGTTGGCTCACCGTTTGTGTTTGCCGGATCGCTTGACAGGATAGGAAGTGTGCTGTATCTTCTTTCTGTTTGCTCGGCGTCATTTTTTGACGTATTGTTTATGCCGCACGCGACGAGACTTGCGGCGAGAATGGCGCAAAGGGTGACCGCTAAAGCTTTTCTGAATGATCCCATATGGGTATCTCTCCTTAATTATAATAATATGTATTTACATCTGCTATGAAAAATATAACATAAAATAACCAAGTTGTCAATAGCGGTATTTGATTTATGGCATATTTTACTGAAAAAAACGGGAGATTCTCCTTGCTGAGGGCATGGAATTGCTTTGAAAAAGACGCTTTTGGCGGCATTTTAAGGCAAAAATGTTGAAAATGCACAATTAGGATGACAAAAAAATATTAAAAATCTATGTAATGCCCATTAGAAAACTATTGCAATATTGAGAATTGTATGGTAAAATAATAAGGCTTGATATGCGTAGAAGCGAGAGGTTGCCGTCGGAGTGACGAACGGCGGGGAATTTTCGCGGAGTATGTCCGTTTTAATCGGGCGAAGCAATCATGTAAAAGACACTGCCGCTCATCATGCGGAGCGGGTGTGTTTCGGAAGCTGCTTGCCGAAGGTTGTCGTGGCAGATGCTGATGCGATGATGATCTCGGGTTTTTAAATGTAAGCAAAAGAAACGCACGGTGCGGTGTTGGCTGATGATTGTGCCCCTGAAAACGCAGTTCGCACCGAATTGCTGATATGGTTTCTACTTCGCAGATCGGAACGCGGACAAGCGAATACTTAATAAGGAGGAAAAAACAGGTGGCAGTCAATGAAAAGATCAGAGTAAGACTGAAGAGCTACGATCATACGCTTATTGATACAGCGGCAGAAAAGATCGTTGAGCTGGCTAAGAGAAACGGCGCAACCGTTTCCGGTCCTATTCCGCTTCCTACCGAGAAGGAGATCGTTACTATCCTTCGCGCGGTACACAAGTACAAGGACAGCCGTGAGCAGTTCGAACTCAGAACACACAAGAGACTCATCGATATCATGAAGCCCTCTCAGAAGGTTGTAGACGCGCTCATGAGCGTTGAGCTTCCCGCAGGCGTTGAAATCGAAGTAAAAATCTAAATCAAGCACTTCGACGTAGACAAAACAAAGATAACAGCCGTTGCGGAGGACAAAACCTCGCAGTTCGGTAACTTTGTAAATCATGTTGGCGATCATAAAGACGTCAACCAATAATTTACAGGAGGAAAACAAAAATGAAAAAAGGTATTATCGGTAAGAAGATCGGTATGACTCAGATTTTCGACGAGGTCGGAAACGTTATTCCGGTAACCGTAATCCAGGCAGGTCCTTGTGTTGTAACACAGAAGAAGACCGTTGAAACTGATGGCTACGATGCAGTTCAGCTCGGTTTCGGTGCAGTAAAGGAAAAGCACCTTACCAAGGCTGAGGCTGGCCATTTCAACAAAGCAAACACAGAATTCAAGAAGCACCTCAAAGAATTCCGTCTTGATGACATTTCCGCAATAAACGTTGGTGACGTCATTACAGC
>JAFTQL010000022.1 GCA_017462795.1 Clostridia bacterium | reverse complement strand
TCTGAGATTACAGTATAAGCTATATTGAGAGGATATTATGACATATACAGATTCTAAATACATCGTGGTACAAAATACATATCTGAACGGAAACGCTTCCTCGGTAAGATACGGACTTGCCTTGGTAGAGGAAGAGGACGGGGAGCTTACCGTATTGGAGTCGGTGTCCGACCTGTCTCCCATGCTTGAAAGAGTAAGAGAGCTTGCGGACATGTGCAACACCTTGCAATTAGATCCCATCCACCTCAATGAGATCACTCAGGATTTTTTGAATGTCTGAATATTATAAAAGTAACTTATACAAATAACCGCATATCACTCACATAAAACATTTGAGGTGGCTCATTCAGCGAGCCACCTCAATGTGCTTAAAGTATGGTATCAAAATATTCCTTCAATCTCCGGGCATCTCCGTCGAAGAGATATCCGTTGATCCCGTATTCCTCAGCGCCTGCTATGTTGGCTTTGTTGTCGTCCACAAACACCGTTTCCTCGGGGCGTATGCCGCAGGTATTGCAGATATGCTCAAAAATATCTCTGTGGGGCTTCACCATTCCGACTACTGCCGAAAAGACGCAATGCTCAAACTCCGCAAGGCAGGGGATCTCGTCCTTATGCGCCGCGAAATACGTGGAGATATTGGACAGCAACAGCACCCTCGCGCCGTAGCGTTGCTTTATGTACGCCACAAGCTCTCTCATGCCGTCCACCTCGGGAATATTATATATCCAATTATAGTATATGGTATCCGCAACCTCCCACAATCTCTCGGGAAGCCTTGTGCGAAAAGCCTCTGTCACCTCTCGGTCTGTGATACTGCCGCTGTCAAGCCTATCCCAATAGAGGCGGTCAAATACCACTTTCTCAAGCAACGCGGCATCCTCTTTGTCGCTTATATACCGTCCGACCATGTACTCAGGCTCAAAGTGAACCATGACCTGACCAAAATCAAAGATAACATTTTTTATTTTCATTATCTGCCCTCACTGCGTAGCGTATTTCTGATACATCAGCTTTGTATCATTGGTATTCGCCTTTTCGGTGACCTTGGTCTGATCGGTCGAGCTTCTGCCCACTGTCACACACACGTATTCAGCACCCGTCTCGATATTTCTGCCCGCGGTTACAAAGCAATATGTGGGAATATCCTCATATCCTGTTTTACCGCCTATTATCTTGACATCTGAACCGTTACCCGCCCATGCGTTGTCGCTGAGACGCCCGCTGTACCATGCGGCATATGTAGTGCTTTTTCTTGATGATGTCGACGTTTCACTCTGGTAAATATCCACCGAATAGCCTGTATAAGATGTCAGCACCTTCCCTGCCACCTCATTTTTAAGCGCGCACGCCATTATAGCCGCCATCTCACGGCAGGTGGTATAATGCTCGGTATTATGAAGCCCCGTGCAGTTGACAAAGTTGGTATTTGTAAGTCCTATTGCCTTAGCTTTATCATTCATCATCCTAACAAATTCCTCTTCCCCACCCGCGACATACTCCGCAAGCATAAGGCAAGCGATGGTATCTGAATTGTAGTTGACAAGATACAGCGCATCTTCAACGGTCACCGATTCTCCCGCCGAAAACCCCATTATTCCCGACGCGCCCATTTCCTGCTGATATTCCACCATTTCCTGTGTGACCGTCAACCTTGCGTTGGGGTCTTTTGCGTTCTCGCAAGCCACAAGCAACGTCATGACCTTTGTCATAGAGGCAGGGTATATCCTTACGTCCGATCCCTTCTCCGCTATGGACGTATTTCCTGTCAGCTCAACAAGAATAGTGTGAGCGGACTTTATCGAGCTATCTGAGCTAACGTCGACAACATTTGACGGCGTTGCGCTGAGATAAGATCCCGTAGGTGTAACGGAAGGCAGAACTATACCTGTTTTCTCCCCCGGCTTGATCTCGCCGCTCACCGGAAGATCGGTAGTATCTGACGTTGGTCTTTTGCTCCCGCTTGGACTGTCATCATCCGAATAGCTGTCCCCTCTGTCGGCATTATCCGCGATGGCGTTTCCGATAAGACATCCCACCATTATCAGCGCGCACACCATAAAGAGGCAGAATGTGGTCAGGATAACAACGGCGATCCTGAAGTCTATGTAAATATCGCCCTTTTGTTTGCTTTCAACTTTATTCATCTGCAATATTCCTTTGCTTTTTTATACCCTTTTATTTTATCACATATTGCGGATATTTTCAATAGTTATTTTTAAATAAAGACAAAAACAGAGCGTTCGATCATCTCGACACGCTCTGTCATATTGGGTCTCTTATATTTATCTGTATTTATCTGATACGTTCCGGGTGGACGGAACGCTTGTTACCGTTTGGGGTTCTATGTAAAAATATATAAAAATCCTTTTCGGAAACAGATATATAAGCTTCGGCAGAATTACTTGGCGTAATCCACCGCGCGGCTCTCTCTGATGATATTGATCTTTATCTGACCTGGATACTTAACATCCTCCTGGATCTTTGCCGCCATCTCTCTTGCAATTACCTTCATGCCGTCGTCATTGACCTCATCGGGCTTGACCATAACTCTGATCTCTCTGCCCGCCTGAACGGCATACGCCTTGTCAACGCCCGAGAAGCTCTTGGCGATCTCCTCGATCTTTTCAAGTCTCTTGATATAATTCTCAAGATCCTCGCGTCTTGCTCCGGGACGTGCCGCGGAAATCGCGTCCGCCGCCTGAACGATAACTGCTGTAATTGTCTGAGGCTCAACATCTCCGTGATGCGCCTCTATCGCGTGAATAATTTCACGGCTTTCCTTGTACTTCTTAACAAGGTTTACACCAAGCTCAACATGTGAGCCTTCCATCTCATGGGTCTGCGCCTTACCGATGTCATGGAGCAAGCCTGCCCTCTTGGCAACGGTGCTGTCAACTCCCAGCTCGTCTGCGATCATACCAGCGATAAGCGCTACCTCAATGGAGTGCTTGAGCACGTTCTGACCGTAGCTGGTTCTGTACTTGAGACGTCCGAGCATTCTTACGAGATCGGAATTGATTCCGTGGATACCAACATCAAACGTAGCTCTCTCGCCCGCCTGCTTAATACCCGTCTCGACCTCTCGGAATGCCTTTTCAACGGTTTCTTCGATTCTGGAAGGATGGATCCTTCCGTCGGAAATAAGCTTTTCAAGCGCCACTCTCGCAGTCTCTCTGCGGACGGGATCAAAGCCCGAAAGTGTAATCGCTTCGGGAGTATCGTCAATGATAAGCTCAACACCCGTCAGCTTTTCAAGCATCTGAATGTTTCTTCCCTCACGTCCGATAATTCTTCCCTTCATGTCCTCATTGGGGAGAGATACAACGGAAACAGTAGTCTCTGCCACATGATCCGCGGCACATCTCTGAATAGCAAGAGAAATAATGTTCTTAGCCTTGGAGTCAGCCTCTTCCTTAAACTGAGCCTCAAGCTCGGACATCCTCTGAGCAAGCTCATGCTTGATCGCCGACTCAACTCGGCTGAGAAGCTCTTCCTTAGCCTCTTCAACGGAAATACCGGCAAGCCTTTCAAGCACCTGCATTTCCTTTTCACGCAACTGATTTATCTGCTCGGTAAGAGCGTCATTCTCCTTGATCTTTCTGTCCAGCTGCTCGTTTTTACGTTCCAGAGCCTCGGATTTCTTATCAAGGTTTTCCTCTTTTTGCGTGATTCGTCTTTCCATACGCGAGATGTCGGCTCTTCTTTCCTTCATCTCCTTTTCAGCCTCGTTTCTCTGCTTGAGTATCTCCTCTTTAGCAGACAGCAAGGCTTCCTTCTTCAGTGTCTCGGCTTGCTTCTCGCCCTCCTCGCGAAGTCGCTTGACCTCTTCCTCTGCAGAGCCTATCTCAGCCTCCGCTCTCTTTTTGCGGACGATATATCCGACAAAATAGAAGATCAGCGCGCCGACGATAAAGCCTATGACACCGCCAATTGCATAATCCATAAAGCACCTCCTTGTCTTTTCTTTTTTGCATATTACATCATAAAACATTATATACAAACCGCAAGTCGAGCTTTTTTACCTGCATTAATAAATATTAAATTTTCATAAAAACCGTTAAACAACAAAAAATCGAATATATTAACACGGGCATCAAAGATCCCGACAACACGATACGTCACTAAATACATTTATGACATATACATATATTTTACACGATTTTACCCTTTTTGTCAATAGTTTTTATCCATTCCGAAGCATTTTTATCAAATAATTCACATTTTCAACGCAAATATAGCATCTGATCCTGAAATAAAAAATACCGATGCAATGACATCGGTATTTTTTATTTCAAATTTTATCAGCCAAGCTTTGTCTGGTTGATCTTGATGCCGGGGCCCATTGTGCTTGCGATAACGCAGCTCTTAATGTACTGACCCTTAGCAGCAGCGGGCTTTGCCTTGATAACAGCGCCTACGAGTGTATTGAAGTTCTCTGTGAGCTTATCTACACCGAAGGATGCCTTACCGATGGGGCAGTGGATGATGTTGGTCTTGTCGAGACGGTACTCGATCTTACCTGCCTTAGCCTCGGTTACTGCACGAGCAACATCGGGAGTAACAGTTCCTGCCTTAGGAGAAGGCATAAGTCCCTTAGGACCGAGAACCTTACCGAGCTTACCGATAACGCCCATCATGTCGGGGCTTGC
>JAFTQL010000021.1 GCA_017462795.1 Clostridia bacterium | reverse complement strand
CAAAGCAAGCAGAAACAGCGGGTCAATAAAGAAGGATATAAATATACCCACTATAAGCATGAGAATAAGGAAGGATGTTCCGCATCTCGGGTGGAAGCGGCGCTGACGGCGAACATTCTCAACAGTCAGCTCCAGTCCGTTCTCATAGCAGAAAATGGTCTTATGCTCCGCGCCGTGATACTGGAAGGTCCTGCGAATGTCCTTCATAAGAGAAACCAACGCCATATATGCCACCAGTATCACTATTTTAAGCACACCCTCAAACACCGATTTGACAAGAGAATTGAGTATATCATTTTCAGGTCTGAGAGCGGGTATCAGCTTTACGGACCACTCATAAATAAATGAAGGCAGCATAAAGAACAGTCCGATAGCAAGCGCCACTCCAAGCACTGTAGCTATTACCATGATAACAGCCATAAGCACGGAATCGTCCTTCTTCTCATCCTTCTCTTTTTTATCCTTTTTATCTGTTTTGCCCTTGCTGTCTGTTTCCTGCTTTATTGCTTCTTTTGCTTCGTTTGCTGTCTCTGTTACCTCTGCTTTTTCTTCGGTCACATCCGACTCGGCAACCGTTTCCGCCACAACAGGCTCTTCGGCAGGCGTATCCTCAACAGCCCCCTTGCCCTTCTTAGCTTTCGGTTCTTCCTCCTCAAGCCCCGCGATCTCCGCGGAACGCATGAGGCACTTATATCCCATTCTCATGGAATCGATAAAGTTGAACATACCGCGGACAATGGGAAGCTTGAAGAATTTCGCCCTTTTGGGCATCTTTGTCTCCCATTTTTCCAGAATTATGTTACCGTCAGGGTCTCTCACCGCCATTGCGGTGGTCTGAGGCCCTCTCATCATTATTCCCTCGATAAGCGCCTGACCGCCTATAGACGTTCTTTTTGCGCACTCGATCTTATCACATGTCTTTTTGCTCAAAGCTACCTCCCGTCGGTCTCCCGACCTTAATTTATTTCCAGATCCTTACTCTTCCCTTGCTGTCAAGATACCAAAAGCTTCCCGCCTCATCGGGCTCGGTCTCGGAGTACAGATAAAGCTCAGCCTCCTTCAGACTGTCATTGCCCGAGGCTATCGAGGTTGCCGCAAAGCTCTCCTCTGTACCGTAATAATAAACAGTTTCCAACGCCTCGCAGAAGCGGAACGCAGCATCCTCTATCACGGCAGCGGTGCTGTGAAGCATTACGGAGGAAAGCGCCTCGCATTCCTCAAAGGCATTCTCGCATATTACCGTAACGCTCTCGGGTATCCTTATCGCCTCAAGCGCCGTACAGCCGCTGAACGCCTCATATGGAACGGATGTCAGTCCCTCTCCGAGTGTTATGGACATAAGCACGTCACAGCCCTTGAAAGCGCCGTCACCAAGAGACGTGACCGATCCCTCAACAGTAATGCTGACTCCCGCGCAATTGGCAAACGCGTTCTTACCGATGGAAGTCACGGTATCGGGGACTATTATCTCAGTCACGCTCTCCGAGGAGGTGTCCTCAAACGCTCCCTCTCCGATAGCGACCACCGTCATACCGCTCATCCTTGAGGGTATGCGCATGATATCCAGCTCTCTTTTGATCTCCGTAATACTGATGCCGCCGTCAACAGGTGCGTAATTATAAACAGCCTGCGCGTCTATCCACTTGGCTGTAAGCGTGATATTCCCCTCTACCTTATCGGTGGAGAATTTCCAATCCACGCCGTTCAGCGCCCATCCGTCAAAGATATATCCGTCGCGCACGGGCGCGGACGGCTCTGCGGCGAGTCCGCTCTTTACAACCTTTATGGCCGGCACCTCACTGCCTCCGTTGGGGTCAAACTCAACGGTATAGTACACTACCTGAGCGGATGTGTCCGTCCCGTCGCCCCCGCCGCAGGAGCAAAGCAACAGAAGCGCGGCAAAAGCCAAGGTGACAATAATAAACGATCTCGATCTCTTCATTTTATTTTTATCTCCGAAAAATTGAACTTCATTGATTATACACCATTTATTATATATTTTTTATTCGGTTTTGTCAACAGACAACCGCAATTTGTTACATCAATTACAAAATTATTTACCGTATTTTAAACCGTTGTATACAATTTAGCCTTTAAAATCCATTGCTTTTTCCCATGATACGCCAAACAAAACGGCGTAAAAACTCCGCGGGAATAACGGACAGAGACAAGAGCAGAGTAAATCCAAGCTCCTGAAGCGTCAGCGGCATGGTACGCAGAATACTTCCCCCAAGATAGACAAATATTATCTGCACGATACATATAAGAGCCATTATCGCGATAAAAGCGGGATTTTTTGAGATCCCCGTCAGCATGCTCAATCGGTCGCTGCGGCAGTTAAAGCAATTTAGCACCGAGGTAAAAATGAACAGCGCGAAAAAGGCGGTGAGCAGATATATCTTGTCAGGGGCATAGCGGAAATGACCGCCAATCGAGGGAGAAAGCAAAAAGAACAGGCACAACGCCACGGTAAATCCGCCGAGGAGCACTATCTGATTTACCATATATCCGTTGAGTATCGGCTCGTCACGCCGCTTGGGGCGTTCTTTCATGCAAAGAGGCGACGGCGCTTCTCCCGCAAAGGCAAGACCGCCCAGGGTGTCCATGATGATGTTTATCCATAGCATCTGCACCACGGTCACGGGAGCGTCAATGCCGATAAAAGGACCTATCATGGATATACCCACAGCGCAGAAATTCATGGTGAGCTGAAGAGTTATAAATTTTCGTATGCTCTTGAAAATATTTCTTCCGTAAAGCACTGCCTTGACAATGGACGCAAGATTGTTGTCAAGAATGATTATGTCTCCCGCGTCACGGGCAACGTCCGTTCCACTGCCCATAGCAAAGCCGATGTCGGCACATTTGAGAGCGGGAGCGTCATTTATACCGTCACCCGTCATCCCCACAACAAGTCCCGCGTTTTGCGCTACGCGTACAAGGCGGCTCTTGTCGGTGGGAAGCGCCCTTGCAACGACCGCAAGCGACGGAAGCAGACGCTCAAGCTCACCGTCGCTCATCCTCGCAAGCTCCTCGCCGTCAACCACCCTTTTGCGCTCCCCGCCTATAATACCGCATCCCCGAGCGATCGCCTCCGCAGTCTGCTTGCTGTCTCCCGTTATCATGACCACACCTATACCCGCTCCGCGGAGCTCATCCACGGACCGTCTTGCCTCGGGACGGAGCGGGTCACCGAGAGATACGGCACACACAAGCGTAAGCGGAGGTATGTATACCGCCGTTGCCATCTCATCCGCAACGGCTATCATCAGCAATCGCTTGCCCGATGAACACATTTCGGCAACAGCGCTGTTGAATGCCCTTTTATTTTCGGAAAAGCCAACCGTTCTTCCGTCGGGCAGAAGGCACTTGCGCACATGGGGCATCAACCGCTCGGGAGCGCCCTTGACAAGCACCGTCCTTCTGCCGCCCATGACCGCCTCGGCGGCGGAATACTTCAGCGCGCTGTCAAAGGGAAGCCGCCTGCCCACGGCGGGGCGCGGAGAACCGCAAAGTCCTATGACCGATTCAAGCAATGCCCTCTCCGTCCCATTTCCGCCAACCGCCGTGTCTCCCGAAATATCCGCCGAGGTATTGCAACGGCAGGATGCAAGATAAAGCTCACCAACGGCGGGAGCCGCTCGCATGAGAGACGGAACGGAATACTGCTTTCCGTTTGCAGTAAGTATCCTGTCAACAGACATCTTCCCCGCCGTCAGCGTTCCCGTTTTGTCGGTAAAAAGCAGATTCATGCTCCCCGCTGCCTCAATCCCCACGGGCTTACGCACAAGGACATTGTCTCTCACCATCCTGCGTATATTCGATGACAGCACCACCGCGATCATCATCGGAAGTCCTTCAGGAACGGCAACCACCACAATGGTGAGCCCCAGCATGAAGGCATGGAGCAGATTTTGGAGCAGGTATTCCACATCGGTTATCTTCAGCAGGATCGCCGACGGGGCAAAGCCGCTGTCTATAACAAAGCAATTAAAAAGATAGGCAAAGGCAATGAGAAACGCCGCACCGTAGCCAATGCGGCTTATCTGCTTCGCGAGCTTGGCAAGCCTTATCTTCAAAGGGCTCTCGCGGGTATCCGTCTGTACCTCTATGGATATCTTACCGAGAAAGCTGTCGTCGCCAACCGCGAATATCTCAAGCTCCGCCTCACCGGAAAACACGTTACATCCGCGGAATACCGCCCGTCCCGAGGAAGGCAGTGGCTGTTTGTCTCCGTCCGGTGTCTTTTTTACTTCCTTGCTCTCCCCCGTTATAGATGACTGATCCACAGTCAGCGCTCCCGACACCACATACCCGTCGGCGGGCGCTTTTTCTCCCGCGCCGAGAAGGACGGTATCACCAACCACTATCTCCTCAATAGGTATACGGCACAGTCTGCCGTCACGCCACACTCTGTATTCCTGTCGCTCGCACTCCCCCGACAGTCTGCGGAAGGCGTTCTCTCCCCCGCTTTCTGACAGCGCGGAGATAAAGGCGGCAAGAAAGACGGAGATACCTATACCTATGGTCTCGGCAAGGTCGCCTCCGCGGAAAACAAATATAAGATTTACCCCAAGAGCCGCAAGCAATATTCTTATTACGGGATCGCCGAGGTTTTCAAAAAATCTGCGCGCAAAGCTTTTGGTCTTTCGCGCCTTGATGATATTCGCTCCGTATTGCTCGCGGGATGTCTGCGCCTGCTCGGTCGAAAGTCCCTTTGCGCGCGTGCCGTGAGCCCTTTCCGTTCTTTTTGTTTCAGTCATTTCAGCGTTTTCCTCCAAAAATCCTTATCAGTCCAAATATATGAGCAAAAAAGTGGCATAATGAATATATACTCAACAAACACATTCATTGGAGGAGCTATGCACCCTGATCCTTATGATACCGATATTGATGTAACCCGGATAAAAGCAAATAAATTTGAGCGCGCCTGCCGCCTTTTTGTTTTGTGCGTGCTGGTGTCACTGGGCGGTTGGGTGTTTGAGACAGTCGGCTGTTTTGTCGCCTTCGGTTCTTCGGGCGACCGCGGCTTTCTCACTCTTCCGCTCTGCCCTATCTACGGCATAAGTATTACCGCCATTTATCTTTTGGTCGGAACGCCTGTCCGCCTCACAGGTCCCTTGGGCGGCAGGATAAGAAGGACGGGGCTGTGGCGCAAGACCGTACAAAATAAAAAATGGCGCAAATACGCCTTTTACTTTATATTCGTCACACTCCTTTCTACCGCCGCCGAGCTTGTGACGGGGCTTGCCATGAAGCCCTTCGGAGTCAAGCTTTGGAACTACGAGGATCAGCCCCTGAATCTGTTCGGTGTCATCTGCCCCACCTACAGCCTTTTGTGGGGCGTTCTCATCACCGCGTTCATGTCGCTTGCTTGGAAGCCGCTTTTTGATCTGATCGCTAAGATCCCCAAGCGTCCACTGTATTCCCTCTCCCTCACCCTCGCCGTCCCCATCGCGGCGGATTTTACGGTGAACGCGATAAAGCTGTTTATAGGGTAATAAATTGCTCCGCGCCGACAGTAAGCGCGGAGTTTTCTTTATTAATACTTGAAAAGATGGGGGATATGTGTTATACTTGTAAACGGATAACGAAAAATATCTACTCTCGTATTATTATTCGATAAGGAAAATATATGGATAAATCATTCCACGAAAAGCTACAGCATAATTTTACTGTAATAAGATCTCTGTATTCCTCGGAAAACATTGACAGCGGAAAGCTGAGAGCTGTGCTTGATGATCTGAGATACGCCAAAAAGCAAATAGAGAAAAAGGCAACGAAGCAGGAACGGAAATTGCTTTTGTATTGTATCGATACCATGCTACATATCATAGACGAGGAATCAAACGCAAAGATTTTTGACTTTGCCGATATCGTACATGATATTCCGCAGATATTCACGGATAGGAGAGAGCTTGGCTCTTTACGCGGTAAGATAAAGAAATTCAAGAAAAAATACGGTGACGGGTATTTTTCTGATATAGACGACATTTTTCCCCGTTTCACAAAAAAAGCACCTGAAAATATCTTGAAATTCTTCTCTCCATCGTCCGATACAGAGTTTAAAGAAAAACATCCCGTCGGCTATTGGGTATTGTGCGCTATTGGGATAACAGCTCTTGTTCTTCCGCTTTTTCTGTATATTATTCTGATTCAGGTGTTTGACGCACCAAACAGCGGTTGGATAATGCTTGGCGTTGCGGGTTGCTTTATTATAGGCATTGGACTGTTCAACATAGTAGCGGCATTTATCCGCCAATACCTTGGGCACGCTTTGACGGTGGGATGCTTTCTCGGCGGCGGACTTCTGGTTTATCTGAGCGTTCAATTGTTGTTTGATCCAAAGCTCCTCAATAAATTCGATCGTGATGTGGTTTCCTTTTATTTTTGTTCTCTCCTGTTTCTGATGATACCTTTGATCTTCTACGTACTGTTTCGCTTCAGTGTAGACATGTGGCTGAGACGAACAAAGCGGATCAGCAAGACACGGATACATAAGTTAAAAAAGGGAAAAAGGAATTTTTGGTGGCTTCAGGCGTTGCACAACGAAATAGGTCTGGGCGGAATATATCACCTGAACAAAACATTTACCGTTCTCTATCCGTGCGTTCTCGCCCTGACACTGTTCACCGGACTTATAAAGCACATGTCAATAATCATCTGTGTTTTCTGCCTGACCGTTTATATTCTGACTACCGTTATGATCATATTTACACAAATTCAGGACAATATGGACACACACGGTTCTCCGTTTGTTATCTTTGCCAAAAGAGCCAACGGAGGAATAAACTCCGTATTCATAGACCTGCTCATGCTCCTTTTCATGCTTGCCATTGGATATGCGCACATTCTGATCACATTGGCTCTTTGGTAAATACTTTTTATAGCTTGTAGAAAAACAACCGCCCGATGATACCGAGCGGTTGCTTTTCAATTATTTTATATCAAAATTAAATCAAATCATATCAACATAATGTCAGACAAGCGAATAAGCCGCTTTGTCACAGATGAGGGTGACAGAGGGGTGGAGGCAGAGCAGTGACGCGGGACACAGCGTACTGATATTTCCGCTGAGCATTGTCTTTACAGCCTCCGCTTTCTCTACACCGCTGGCAAGTATCACGATATTGCGCGCCTTGAATATACTGCGGATACCCATGGTGAGCGCATGCTTGGGTACGTCCGCCTCGCTCTCAAAGAAGCGCGCGTTGGCTTCAATGGTGCTTTCGGTAAGCTCGGTGAGGTGAGTGTAGGGCTTCAGCTCTGTTTCAGGCTCATTGAAGCCGATATGACCGTTTCTTCCGATACCGAGGACCTGAACATCCATACCGCCAAGCTTATTTATGGTATTCTCATATTCACGGCAGAACACGTCGGCGTCCTCCGCCCTGCCGTTGGGAACATTGGTGTTCGCCTTGTCAATATTCACCTTATCAAACAAATGCTTGTTCATGAAATAGCGGTAGCTCTGATCGTTATCGGGAGAAATGGGATAGTATTCGTCAAGGTTGACCGAGCGGACAGCGGAGAAATCCAGCTCTCCCGCCTCGTACATTCTGACAAGACATTCGTACATACCGATGGGTGTGTCACCCGTAGCGAGTCCGAGAACGCAGTCGGGCTTATTTTTTACGATATCGGCAAGTATGTCCGCCGCCTCACGGGACATTTCATCATAATTTTCAACTACATGTATCTTCATAACAAATTCTCCTTATGTTTTAATTTCCATACATATTTTATCACAAAAAACGCCTCTTGTCTTTAGACAGAACGACAGAGTTTTTATATATTTGGTATAATTTTACCTTCATAATTGACTTTTTGTGAAAAAGATAGTATAATGTAGGAAAAGCAAAGGGAGGTTTTTTATGGAATATATCTCAACCAAGCTGAAGCAGGACCTGTTTGTAAATACAATTATTTCCATTCATTATTTTGAGTATACACGAGATTTCAGATACCCCGGTGAATCCCATCACTTCTGGGAGCTTATCTATTGCGACAAGGGACAGCTGTGCATAAACGCGGGTAACGCCGAGCATATACTTGACCGCGGTCAGGCGTATCTGCACCTTCCCTATCAATTCCACAATGTACGCGCTCACGGAGGAAAGTCGGCAAACTCGATCATCCTCAGCTTTGAGTCCAACACAAAGGAGCTGTACAATATCTCCGACAAGATTCTCTCAACAGACAGCTATACCGCCTCAGCGCTCTTCTCTATTCTCAGAGAGGCAAAGGCAAGCTTTGAAAACGAGCCGGGCAAGCTTCATGACCAAAGGCTTATAAGAAAAAAGACCCGCGAGCACTTCGGGTCGGAGCAGGTAATACAAAATTATGCCGAGCTCATGCTCATTCACCTCATACGCGCCTGCGACATCACCCGTTCCGATCGGAATCCGCCCGAGCCCGAGCCCATATCGGAAAGCAAAAGCGACCGAACGCTCATGCGCGCGCTGGAGTTCATGAAGCAAAACATAAGCAACAAGATAGTTTTTTCCGATATAACCGACGCGGTCTCCGTCAGCTCAACCACACTGAAAAGCCTTTTCACCCGCGCGTATAACCACGGCGCTATGGAGCATCTGACCCGCATGAGACTGGATCTCGCCAAGGAACTGCTCCGCGACGGAGACCTCTCCTGCACCGACATAGCCTCCGCCTGCGGCTTCTGCTCCATCCACCACTTCTCAGGTACATTCAAAAAATACGAATCCATGTCCCCAACCGAATACGCAAAAAGCATTAAGGCTATGCTGAGTGATTGAGGTGGGAGCGTTTTTGGGGGAAGCTTTCTTTCGAGAACGCTTCCCCAAAAAACGCTATAAGCTATCTATTATATCTCTCATAATAAAACAAATACTGTTGAGCGATGCCGGCGTATTTGCCGAAGCGAGCGGAGGAGAAGGAATCGAGCTCATCCGCAAAATATTTTTCGGCGACACGCTTCATCCACACATCAATAGGAAAGGCGTCATAGCGCGCCATACCGAAAAGGGCGGCACAGCTTGCCACCTTGAGACCGATACCCTTTACGGCACACAGACTTGATATACAATCATCGGTGCTGCTGAGGGACCGGATATCGGAGAGTATCAGGTCACCCCGAGATATCTTTTGGGCGGCATCATAAATATATTTGGCTCTGAAGCCCGTTTTCAGCTCAAACAGCCCCTCTTCTCCGAGAGACACCAACGCCTCGCAGGTAGGAAAGGCGCACAGAGAGGACACTCCCGAGGTGTGCTTTTGACCGTCGGCATTAATTTCTATGGGAGAGCCGCACTTTGCCGACAGAGCCTCTATTATCTTTTTTATTCGGGGAATGTTGTTATTCTGGGAAACGATAAAGGAGATCACCGCCTCATACGCGTCCTGCCTCAATATCCGAATACCCCTGCCATACTCCATGGCGGCATCCATAACCGTACCCGCGCTGTGATCCAGTATGTCGCGGTTTACCGCCTCATAGTCCATATCAAGTGAAAGAAATCCGCGCCATATGCTCTCAAAATCGTTCATATCCGAGCCGTATATGTAAACAGTATCGCCGTCCTGGGCAAAGGACACATGCCTCCCATGGGCGACTCCCGCGAATTCCGTGGAATGGGAGGAATTCTCCACCCTGTCAAAGCGAAAACACTGACCGCAGTCAAATATCTTGTCCACATCAAAAAAAGGCACATGAGACAGCTTTATCACCGGCAAGCTCCCTTCTCTCATCTCGCTGACTTCAAATAAATTCATTTTTTATCATCCTCCGTCCGTGTTGTTGCAAAAAAACACTTGAAATATATAACTATATATGATATAATAGATATGTATGTGTATTTTTTATATTATACCACATATGAGACTATTTTTCAACATTTTTTGTAAGGTGAGGAATAGAAAAGCATGGAACAGATCTATACAATACCCGTAAACGAAGCCTTTGAAGCATCCGCCGGGAACCGCGACTGCGGTTGCCCCTTCTGTACCCTGTATAACAGACTTGAGGACAATGAGCTGGAGCTGATACTTGGAGCGTCCATGATGGAGCCGGACGTGCGCATCCAGACAAATAAGGAAGGCTTTTGCCGTACCCATTACAACATGATGTTCGGCAGAAAGAACAGACTCGGCATGGCACTGACGCTGGAGAGCCACATAGCGGAGCTGAAAAAGGATATCAAGGGCGGCGGTCTCTTCTCTCAGCCGGGAGGAGCGGCTATCAGGCGCATAGGCGAGCTTGAGGGCGGCTGTTACGTTTGCCGACGGATAGAGTTTAATTTCGGACACATGATAGAGACGGCGGTATTTCTCTGGGACAGAGACGAGAATTTCAAGTCAAAGCTTGCGTCTCAGCCCTATTTCTGCCTGCCTCACTACAGAATGCTTTTAGAGTGCGGACGGGACAGGCTCGGAAAAAAGAAATTCCCCGAATTTGAAAAGGCTTGCTCATCTATCGTAAACGCGTATATAGAAAAGCTCGGAGACGATGTAAGCTGGTTCTACAAAAAGTTCGACTACAGATATGACGAAGAACCGTGGTATGATTCCAAGGACGCGGTGGAGCGGGCAATGAAGTTTCTCAGAAGCGATCTGCACAACCCACCCGATAACAAAGAGAAGAAGAAATACTAAATAACAAAAGGAAATCTGCATATACTATGATAGACTTACTCGACCTGCAAAAGCATTTTATACTTACCCATCTTCATGAGGGCGATATCGCCGTTGACTTTACCATGGGCAACGGTCACGATACCGAATTTTTGTCTAAGACCGTAGGTGAGAGCGGACACGTTTTCGCCTTTGACGTTCAGGAGATGGCGCTTGCCTCCACCTCGGAAAACCTCAAGGCGGCGGGCTGTCCAGACAACTATACCCTGATCCTTGACTCCCATCACAACGTAAAAAAATACGTGGATGTTCCCATAAAGGCGGGAATGTTCAATCTTGGGTATCTCCCCGGCAGTGACAAATCCGTTACCACCATGCGCGAGACTACCCTGCCCGCCATTGAAGCGGCAATATCGCTTATGGACAGGGACGCTATCATACTTGTCGCCGTTTACCCCGGACACGCCGAGGGCGAGGCGGAGGGCAAGCTGATATGCGAATATCTCTCGGGACTGTCCCGATACAAGGTTTGCGCCACCCGCATAAATATACTTAACTCCCCCACCTCCCCGTTTTTCATCATAATCGAAAATAAACCCTAATTAAAAAATACAGGATGAAAAATAAATGAAAAAAAACAAACCGCAAAGCACGCAGGATATGCTCACCGAAGAGGAGCTGAGGATGATAAAAAAGAGCGTTGACTCCGACAGAGAGCAGCGCCGCCGTCTTGCCCACTACGACAACTCGGACAAGGCAAAGCTTGTGCGTTATGTCAAGAAAAACAGAATATTCGCCGTTGTCTGTGTCATTCTTATTGCCTGCGTTATCGTCACACTCTGCCTGTGCGCGGCATTCGTCATAAAAAAGATGGCGAACAGAGAGAACAAGGACGACTTCACCATCATACTCGGTGACGACAGTTATACAGCGAAGTACAAGGACATTATGCGCGACGGTATTCTGTACGTAGACATGCGCAGGATAGCTGAATATACGGGGCTTACGGTAACAGGCTCTGCCACCTCGGTAAAATTCACGTATGACGACGACAACTATCTCCGTTTTGAGAACGGAAGCGACGAGGCGGTCATCAATGGAAATATGGTCGAGCTCGGCGGTACGGCGACGGTGACCGCCAGGATATGCGAGATTCCCTACGATTTTCTCACCAAGGCCGTTGGAGACGGACTGAAATTCACACTTGACAGAACCACAAATACCGTAAAGATACAGCGCAGAATGTACGCTACCGAGGACGATGACGTGTTTATCCCCAAGGAGATACATTTCTATTCCGATGCCTTCACCGTCCTCATGGGGATCACTCAGGTGGATGACGACTATAAATACGAGTATTCCATAGACGTTTCCGCGTTCCTGTCGTCAATCGACCCCGATAACGCCGAAGACTATCTTATACTTGCAAACAAGCAAAATCCTCTGGGCGCGGATTATACCCCCACCGACCTGAAATCACTTGAGATAAATCCCAACTCCAGCCGCGAGATGAATCTGCGCAGTGACGCCGCGACGGCGCTCTCCGCAATGATACTTGCCATGAGAGCCGACGGTATCACCGACGTGTTCGTTACCAGCGCATACCGCTCCTATTCCTATCAGGAAAAGCTTTTTGAGGGATATATCGCTGACCGTATGGAAAGCGGAATGACCCGCGAGGAGGCTGAGGCGGCAGTACTGGAATTCTCCGCGAGACCCGGCACAAGCGAGCATCAGACAGGACTCTGCCTTGACTTTATGACAACGCAGATGTCCGACCTTGACGAATCCTTTGAGGAAACAGCCGCCTTCAGATGGCTGTCAGCAAAC
Organism: Clostridia bacterium; assembly: GCA_017462795.1. Classification (GTDB taxonomy): domain Bacteria; phylum Bacillota; class Clostridia; order Oscillospirales; family CAG-272; genus HGM12713. Next base: position 19,174 of record JAFTQL010000021.1, on the reverse strand, counting down.
GCCCATAAATACGGATTTATACTCAGATATCCCTCGGATAAGGTAAGCACCACGGGCTACAAATACGAGCCGTGGCATTACCGCTTTGTAGGCAGAAATGCCGCTACGGAGATATACGAATCGGGAATTTGCCTTGAGGAATATCTGGAGCTCAACTGACAATTCGGTATATCGGACAAATGTCCTTTATATAATATAAATCAAAAGAAAGGAGGAAATAAATGCTTACACTCAAAACAAAGGAGCTATATGACACCGCGCATACCTTGGCGAGAGCTCTGCTTGACACCTGCGAGTACCCTTGGGAAGCGCTTCCGCTTATAAAGCAATTCGTGCTCGCCGTGGGAAAAACGCTGTCGGAAGAGGAATATGACAGTCCCGAGGAAGGCGTGTGGATAGCAAAAAGCGCAAAGGTGGCAAAAAGCGCTACCGTCTGCGGTCCGTGCATCATAGGCAAGGACACCGAGCTTCGCACAGGCGCATTTATACGCGGCTCTGTCATAGTCGGCGACGGGTGCGTTGTCGGTAACTCCTGCGAGCTGAAGAACGCCATTCTTTTCGACTGCGTTCAGGTTCCGCACTTCAATTACATCGGAGACTCCATCCTCGGCTACCGTTCGCATACGGGGGCGGGAGCGATAACTTCCAATGTAAAAAGCGACAAGAGCCTTGTTTGCGTCAAGGGCGAGAACGGCGAGGTAATTCCCACGGGACTGAAGAAATTCGGTGCTATGCTGGGCGACTTCGTTGAGGTAGGCTGTAACAGCGTGCTCAACCCCGGCACGGTGGTAGGAAGAAACACAAATATCTATCCCCTGTCCTCTGTGCGCGGAACTGTGCCGCCTGACAGCATCTTCAAGGCGCAAGGAAACATAGTTTCCAAAAAGTGACCCACACTTTACCTAAAAATCTACAGTAATGAAAGGAACAAAAAATGGGAAGACTATTCGGAACAGACGGTGTTCGCGGAATCGCAAATACCGAGCTTACCTGTGAGCTTGCAATGGAGATCGGCAGAGCCGCCGCAACGGTACTCTCCGACGGTTGCCGCCACAGACCCACATTTGTCATCGGCAGTGACACACGCGCGTCCTCCGACATGCTTGGCGCGGCTCTTATCGCGGGACTTTGCTCAGTCGGCGCTGACGTTATACAGCTCGGAGTTGTGCCCACTCCCGCGGTCGCTTACCTTGTAGGTAAGTATAAGGCAGACGCGGGCGTTATGATCTCCGCCTCCCACAATCCCGCCGAATTCAACGGAATCAAGATATTCAGCGGAAACGGCTTCAAGCTCCCCGATATGCTTGAGGAAAAGATCGAGGATCTTATTCTCGATAAGGAAAAATCCTACGCAAAGCCCTTGGGCGGCGAGGTAGGTAAGGTATCCTACGCCACTGAGGCGACAAAGGATTACATCCGTCACATCAAGAGCAGTGCTCATTGCAGCCTTGGCGGAATGAAGATCGCCATCGACTGCGCAAACGGCTCGGCAAGCGCCACAGCTCCCACACTTTTCTCCGAGCTTGGAGCAGACATACATATCCTGTCCGCCTCCCCCGACGGTGAGAACATCAACCGCAACTGCGGCTCAACTCACATGGAAGCTCTGGCAGAATATGTTGTTGAAAACGGACTTGACTGCGGTATCGCGTTTGACGGCGACGCTGACAGATGTCTTTGTGTTGACGAAAAGGGCAACATGATAGACGGCGATATGATCATGGCCATCTGCGCTCTCGACCTCAAGAGAAGAGGTAAGCTCAACGGCAATACGGTCGTGGGAACTATCATGACAAACTTCGGATTCGGCAAGTTCTGCGAGGACAACGGTCTCCGCTTTATCGCCACAAAGGTAGGCGACAGATACGTGCTTGAGGAAATGCTCCTTGAGGACTACTCCTTCGGCGGCGAGCAGTCAGGACACGTTATATTCCGTGATTTCGCCACAACGGGAGACGGTCAGCTCACGGCGGCTCAGCTTCTCGTCCACATGAAGGACAGCGGAAAGAAGCTCTCCGAGCTTGCAAGCGTTATGACCCGCTATCCCCAGACAATGGTCAATCTCAGGATCTCAGCGGAGGGAAAGATCGCATTCTATACCGACAGAGTCATCACCGAAAAGCTGGAGGAGGCTAAGGCTATACTCGGAAAATCGGGCAGAATAGTAGTTCGTCCTTCGGGAACAGAGCCTCTGATCCGTGTCATGGTAGAGGGCAGCGACGAGGCACAGATAAAGACTATCGCGGACGACGTCGCCAATGTGATCACAGAGAGACTTGCCGGCAAATAATAATCTCCTGATATTATTTGCCACTGTATGTAAGCTAAGCGCCTGTCCCTCCATGCGGGGGGAGACGAGGTATGGAGTTATCGAATTTTTCGGCGGGTGCTCCATCGGCAGAGAAAACTGTCGCAGACGGCGAACAAATATGCGGGCGACCGCAAAACAAAATCACCGTAAAACAAAGCTCATTTACAATTGTATATTCTTATACAATAATGACTGTATATATCTATTATGTGTGGAATTATTGGTTACACGGGAAGCAAGAAAAGCGTTCCCATTCTTATCGAGGGTCTGAGGACTCTCGAGTATCGCGGATATGACTCCGCAGGCGTTACCGTAGCGGAAGGCGGCAGATTGGCTACGGTCAAATCCAAGGGCAGACTCACCGACCTTGAAGCAAGGCTTGAAAAAAGCGCCGAGCTTCTCGGAAACTGCGGTATCGGTCACACCCGTTGGGCAACTCACGGCGAGCCCTCCGACACAAACTCCCATCCCCACGCCACAAAAAATCTTGCTCTCGTTCACAACGGCATCATTGAAAATTACGCGGAGATCGAGGAAATGCTCAAGGGAGCCGGCTACAGCTTTATATCCGAAACAGATACCGAAAGAGCGGCAAATCTGCTTGATATGTTCTTCTGTCGGAGCAAGGATCCGCTTGATGCCATCTCCCATGCCATAAAGGTAATTCGCGGCTCCTATGCCTTCGGTATAATCTTCAAGGGATTTGAGGACACCATCTACGCGGTGCGCAAGGATAGTCCCCTTATCATAGCGCAGAATGACGAGGGCGGCTTTATAGCCTCCGATATCCCCGCTATTCTTGCTCATACCAACAAGTATTACCGCCTTGATGAGGGCGTTATAGCAAAGGTAGGCGCAAAGGAGATCAGCTTCTTTGACGAAGCTCTCGCCCCTGTTGAACAGAAGCTTGAAACCATCGACTGGAACGTGGAGCAAGCGCAGAAGGGCGGATATCCTCACTTTATGATCAAAGAGATAAACGAAGAGCCTGAGGCGCTCAAAAAGACTCTTGAGCCGAGGATCAGGGACGGACTTCCCCATTTCGGCATCGACGCGCTTGACGGAGATCTTTTCGCATCCTTCTCGGCTATCCACATCGTGGCGTGCGGAACAGCTATGCACGCGGGCCTTGTGGGTAAGGCTATCATTGAAAAGCTTGCCCGCATTCCCGTAAATGTTGAGATCGCCAGCGAGTTCCGCTACCGCGATCCCATCCTCAACAAAAACGATCTCGTAATACTTCTGTCCCAGTCGGGAGAAACGGCCGACACTCTGGCGGCTCTCCGCCACGCAAAGGCTTGCGGTGTTTACACCCTCGCCATCGTCAATGTTATCGGCTCTTCCGTGGCACGTGAGGCTGACAGCGTTCTGTATACCTGGGCAGGTCCTGAGATCGCCGTCGCAAGCACCAAGGCCTACAGCGTTCAGTGCGCACTGCTCTATCTCCTTGCAGTGAGAATGGCAATGGTTGACGGAAAACTGACGGACGGTGAGGCGAAAGCCATCTGCGAGTCAATGCTCACGGATATACCCACGTCCATTGAGGAAGCGCTCAAGCTGAGCGATAAGATATGCGACATCGCCTCAAAGCTTGTCGCCGCTGAGCATCTCTTCTATATAGGACGCGATATTGACTATTCCATCGCCACAGAGGCATCGCTGAAGCTCAAGGAGATATCTTATATCCACAGCGAGGCATATGCCGCCGGCGAGCTCAAGCACGGAACGATCTCCCTTGTTACCGAGGGAACTCCCATCGTCGCTCTGACAACGGTCTCAAAGGTGTGTGAAAAGACAGTCAGCGGTATCCGCGAGGTCAAGTCCAGAGGAGCATATGTGGTATCTGTCTGCTCGTCCGACCTTGCAGGAAAGTATGATATTCCCTGCGACGAGATGCTTGTCATCCCTCAGATATCCGAGCTTCTCGCTCCCTTCCCCGCCGCTACCGTTGTACAGCTCCTCGCTTACCACGTCTCGGCTCTCAAGGGTCTTGATGTAGACAAACCCAGAAATCTGGCAAAGTCGGTCACGGTGGAATAAAACAATACCGTTTTGGTCTGTCGGCATGTAACGCCGTATATTAATCAAAAAAGCGCTTATTACACGTTTTTCGTGCAGTAAGCGCTTTTTTATGTTTTAATGTTTTTCAGAAGACAGGATCCTGAGGAGATAGCTGTACTTCTTCCCTTTGCTTTCTTTTTGCCGCATAAACTTGTTTATGCTTTTTTCATTTTGCGATAATCTTTAAGGGTCAGTCCAATAATCACTTTCCCACTGTACTCAGTCTCTTTGCTTTCTTTTGCCTACCTTTTCTTTCACGAAAGAAAAGTAGGTGCTTTCTTTTGCCTACCTTTTCTTTTGCGAAAGAAAAGTAGGTGCTTTCTTTTGCCTACCTTTTCTTTCACGAAAGAAAAGTAGGTGCTTTCTTTTGCCTGCTTTTCTTTTGCGAAAGAAAAGTAGGTCATAATTTGTGGAAAATGGGCTTTCGGGATTCAAAGGTGCATACATATCCGAAGATGTCCTTGAGCATCCCGAGCGCTTCTTCGGTATACTGTCCTACACGACAGATGTCGTGAGCGTCGGAGCCTACGGTAACTATCTCGCCGCCAAGCTCCTTAAAACGCCGCAGAAAATCCGCGGAGGGCAAGAACACTCCCGCTTTGTCCACTCCGCTGGTGTTTATCTCCATTCCCTTTCCATTCTCAGCCAGTGTCCGCATGATCTCATCGGCAATATCGCTGTAGTCCGAATATAGAACAGGCTCGTGTGTGGGATTGTGCGCGGATTTGCACACGTATGTCAGATGTCCCAACACATCAAAATCACGATGCGCCCTGACACAACGTAGCGTTGTCTCAAGATAACGGCTGAATGCCTCAGACACAGTCTTGCCCTGCCAATATTCAGCATCATATGGATCGTCGCCGTCAATATAATGTACAGACCCAATGACAAAATCAAAAGGTCGCCTTGACAGAAACTCCGCCATTTGCTCCCTGTTCCACTCGGTAAGTCCAAACTCCACTCCGCGCCTGATGGTAAGACCCGGTATCTCCAGCCCGTCATACGCTTTGGCGTAAGCCTCCATTGTAAAGAGATTCTGCGGCGTAAGCGGATCGGTATTGTAATCCAGATGATCTGTAAAGCATATCTCCCTCAAACCATTTTTAGCCGCCGCCTCAGCCATATCCCGCGCGCAGTCGATCCCATCAAAGGACACAGTGCTGTGCATGTGAAAATCAAACATTATATAATCTCCTTTATCCGATAGTCGCATATTTTCCTTCATATTACAGCATAAATTATAGCACAGACACACAAAAAAGTCAATAGCGAGAGCCGATCGCCTTTGTCCTAAAAACGAAACAATGACCTGCCCGATTGTTGTACATTCACCTGTTATCCCTCTTTCCCACAAGTCTTTTTTTACATCCCTCACAAAATTCAATAAATTCGCATTTCCATATTGACATTAATTCGGAAATCCGTTATAATATTATCACAAGGAGGTGATGAGATAACAGATGTGCAAAGAATGCGGCAGATACCTTTGCCCCCCAAGTTGTCCCGAATATTTGGGTAAAAACGCCCAAAAGGGACAGATATACGGAGCATGTAAGATTTGCGGTAAAATAATATATTCCGCTGACAAATCATTTCGGAAAGACGAAATAATGTTATGTTTGTCCTGTGCTTCACCGTCAGCGCGCGGACAGCCGTATCGGCGGAATTTTTTCAATATAAGAATATAACCCTCAAAAATCAAGATAAACAAATATAATATATAATAACATATACCGTAAAATATAAGGTGTAAGATATAAAAAGAAAGGAGCTGTGCATGCCCGATTTGCCACTGAGCAAAGACCAGAAAAAAGAGATAGAAAGCTACTTAAAAACCTATACAACCAACAAAAAGTTATTGCGCATGGAAAAATACCACAAAGCGTATATGGGAGGCGCGGGTATCGACGCGTTGGGCTCTCCCGACCGCGAGATGCTGAACGAAGTTCCCCTTGCCCGAGCCCGTATGTTCAGCGTACGCCACTTTATTTTAGATCTTGATAACAGCAACGAAAAGCTGTTTCTTTACTATCATTATGTCAAAGGGGAATCGGTGGAACGCTGTTCAGAGCTTCTGGGCGTATCCCGCAGAAGTGGATTCAGAATAAAAAACCGAGCCCTGTCCATGGCTTATGATAAAATCAATACAGTCGGCTTTGACTAAATCTATTGACAAATCCCGCTTTCGGGTGTATAATGAGCAAAGATAGATACACCATAAAATTCACCATAAAAGGAGACATAAATGAATTTTTCAAATCTTGATACTCTGCTTGAGGATATGCCCGCCCGCGGTATTCCCGCCTGTGAATTAGCTGTAAGTAAGGATGGAGAGGTGGTATTCCACAAGTGCGTGGGATATTCCGACTCCGCAAATACAACACCCGCGACAAAGGACGATATATTCTGGATCTTCTCCGCCACTAAGGTCATTACCTGCATTGCCGCCATGCGCCTTGTGGAGTCGGGCGTGATAAGCCTTGACGATCCCGTGTCAAAATACATTCCCGAATATGCCCATATGATGATAAAGCGCTCAGACGGCTCTCTGACTCCGGCTCAGAATACAATGACCATACTCCATCTGTTCACCATGACAGGCGGTATGACTTATGATTTCAAGTCCCCGAATATTATCAATGCCGAGGACAAAAGCACACTTGGAATCGTCCGTGCCATGGCAAAGGATCCCCTCATATTTGAGCCCGGAACTCACTACAGATACAGCCTTTGCCACGATGTTCTTGCGGCAATCGTTGAGGTGGTGAGCGGAATGCGATACAGCGAGTATCTTGAGAAGAACATTTTCAAGCCTCTCGGCATCAAGGATATGGGCTTCCGCCCCAATGAGGAGCAAAAGGCAAGATTTACCGCCATGTACAGCTACCGCTCGGGACTCGGCAAGGCAGTTGAGACCGCGGTGAACAACCCCTACAGGCTTTCCGACGATTATGACAGCGGAGGCGCGGGTCTGTTTGCCACCGTTTCCGAGTACATAAAGATAATATCCGTAATCGCATGCGGCGGCACAACACCCGACGGCTACGTACTGCTTCGCCCCGAGAGCATCGCAATGATGCAGAAGAACATGCTGTGTGACGACGCTCTTGATAATTTCGTTACCACTCGTCTGTTTGGCTACGGCTGGGGACTTTGCGGCAGAGTACACTGCGACCCCGTCCGCTCATTTTCACTCTCCCCGATAGGAGAGTTCGGATGGGACGGCGCGGCAGGCGCGTTTGTAATGATAGATCCAAAAAACAGGATCGCGCTCTATTACGGTCAGCACGTCAAAGGCTGTCAGTTTGTCTACCACACGATGCACTACCGCTTCCGCGACTGCGTTTATCAGGCATTGGAAGAAAAATAATATGTAAACATCCCGCAGAGATCATGAGCCTCTGCGGGATCTTATTATCGTCTTTTATTCTTGTTTCCCTGCTTGCTTTTCTTTGCCACCGAGTATCCGAAATTGCCGATGCGCTTGCCAAGCTCAAAGTAATCTCCGTGAGCATATGCCACAAGCCCCGCTCTCTCAAGACGCAGCTTGCCCTTTTCGTCAATAAGTGCCTCATCCACATCCACCGCCACGATATCCGCAAGGAACATGTCATGTGAGCCCATTGGAATAATGTCTGTCACGCGGCACTCAAGAGACAGCGGGCTCTCGGCAATAAGCGGACAGTCTATCTCCGTCGCCGTCTCCTTTGTCAGCTTACAACGGGCAAATTTGTCCACCTTAGCCCCCGTGTATACTCCGCACCAATCGGCACTGCGGGTCAGATCCTTGGTGGTAAGATTTATCGCGAACACGCCGCTCTCCTTTATAAGAGTATGCGAATATCTGGACGGTCTTACCGAAATATATGTTTTGGGCGGTATGGTGTTTACTATCCCCGTCCACGCAATGGTAATGATATTGTCCTTGCCCTCATGGGAGCATGTCACCATCGCGGGCGGTACGGGAGCAAGCATAGCCCCTCCGCGCCATTTTATTTTTGCCATTATGATGATCCTTTCCTCTGTAAGCTTTATTGCCTTGTATTTTTAACTCTCCTTATCATATAATCGACCGCTTCATCCGCATTGCAGATATTTAACGTAACATCAGGGTTTCTGTTCTGCCACACAATAAACAGCTCATGGCAAAACGCTTGACCGACCTCATCTACATTCGCAAAGTCAAGTGCGATCTCCTTAAATCCCGCTATCAGCTCTCCAAGCCTTCTTGCCTCCGACCGCGATATGGGATTTCCATTGGGAAACATGTGAGATATCGGAATATGAGTGCGGATAAAGCCTTCCTCAACATCCGAAAATCTGTTAAATACCTCCCGTGTGGTTTTTTTACTTTGATTATACAGCGACATCAAGACGACCGTTCCCGAGCCCGAAGGAATGTCACTTACCTGTACATCCTTAAAATTATCTCTTGTGAAAAGAATATTATCGGAGATGATCGCAAATTTATCCATCAGATGTGAGGTGAAAAATATCCCTTCCCCCGAATGCAGCTCCTTTGCCGTTGTAAATTTTCCCGCGAACAAAAGCGGCACACACTCATCAAGCGTCATCTCACAGTTCTTTTCCTTTTTCATATACGCCTGAATATTTTTAAAAATTCCTATACCGTTATCCTCAATAATTATTTGGGATCTCAGCGGATTTATCCATACCTTGACCAGAATATCAGCTGCGCGGGAGTGCTCAATGGCGTTATTCATCATTTCAAGAAAAGCATATCGCCATACAGAAAAAACATTGTTTTCATACACCTTAAAAAAATGTTCGATATCTCGGTTAAATATACGATCCTCTTCCAGAGAACCGTCGTTTTTATATCTGAATGTATATTTTTGCGAAACAAGCACATAAGAAGGAACTCTTTCGTCTGCCTTTTCGATAATATTATCCTTGCACATTTGCTGAACATAGTTATACACCGTGGATTTCGATATTTGAAAATTGTCGACGGTCTTTGATACGTAATCCTTATCCGCGCCATCTATCAGCTTCAGGATATACTGCTTGATCTGTTCTTTGTTAGCTGCGGTCATATGCACATCTCCTATCGTTAACGTATATTAATATTGTATCACATCTTTCCAAAAAAGTCAAACACTTTTCCACATTTCATAAATATTTTTCCACACAATATCAATATATATTCCAATTTGATAGATAAAAATATTATAAAGATCCTTTAAAAATATTGAAATTTTTCTTTACGTATGGTAAAATAAGATCATCAGAAAAAGGAGGATAGAACAGTGCTTGATTTTGCCCATATAGAAACGTACCGAGAAAACAACAGAATAGAGGCGAAAAAGGCGCTCGGCGGTCTTCCCCACAGCATATGGGAGACTTATTCCGCTTTTGCCAACACGCTCGGCGGTATAATCCTGCTGGGAGTTGAGGAATACAGAGACAAGACCTTTCACACCGTCGATCTCCCCTGCCCCGAGATACTCATAGAGGATTTTTTGGAGTTGCTCGGCGACTCCAAAAAGGTGAGCGTCAACATACTTTCAGAGAAGGATATAACCGTAGAAAATATAGACGGTAACCGTATCGTCGCCATACGCGTGCCGCGCGCTCCGCGATGCGACAAGCCCGTATACATTGACGGCGACCCGACCCACGGCACGTATCGGCGTAACGGTGAGGGCGACTACAGGTGTACCCCCGATGAGGTGGCGGCAATGCTTCGCGACGCGTCGGTAAAAACACAGGATATGCCTGTGCTTGAGCATATGTCGCTCGCCTCGCTTGACAACGACAGCATACAGAGCTACCGACACCGTCTGAAGGATCATGACCGCGATCACTCATATGAAAAGCTTGACGATATCGGTCTTTTGCTGAAGCTTGGCGCCGCAGGTCTTGGAAAGGACCAAGAGCCGCACCCCACATCCGCGGGACTGCTGATGTTTGGTAAAACCAGCGAGATAATAAAGGAATATCCCCATTTTAAGCTTGAATACCGCGAGGACACCTTGGATGCTCCCGTTTATTTTTGCGGCAAAAACGTCTATGACTTTTATTTCAGGACAGCCGATATACTGCGCGGGTACAGTGAAGCCGATGACCGCGTGGCTACGGCTCTTTGCGAGGCGCTCGCCAATTGTATGACAAACGCCGATTACCGCGGAAAGCAAGGCATAACCGTAATAAGATCAAAACAGAATATCGCCTTTTCCAATCCCGGCGGTTTCCGCATAGATATCAACACCGCAAAAAGCGGAGGTGTGTCCGACCCGCGAAACGGAGCTATGATAAAGCTATTCCACATTGTGGACATAGGAACTGGCGCGGGAAGCGGAATACCCAATATATACGGCACATGGAACTCAAAAGGCTGGTCTGCGCCCGTTATAACCGAAAGCTTTGATCCCGAACGCATAACACTGACTCTTACCTTCGGCAAAGACACAAGCACGGAAATACCCATAGGCATAAAACGTATATCCGCGCATCACAAGGAGATAATCGTAAGCCACCTCACCAGAAGCATCACCGCAAGCAGCAAGGAAATTGCCGGGCTTCTCGGAATAAGCGTCCCCCACGCGAGAAAGCTGCTGTCATCAATGATCGACGACGGTATCATCACCCCCGAGGGCAACGGAAAAAGCAGAGTGTACAAATTGAAAAATTAAAAACTGACGCCGTCTCAGATGTACGCATTTGAGACGGCGTCTTTTTTGTTTTTCCAAACAGCAAAAAATATCCGGATCCTTGCGAATTAACAAAACTTAAACATTTCACCAACAAAACAAAAAACATCGGGGTGTAAAATATATTCACCAAAGCAAAAGCAAAGGAAACAGGTAATATGGAAAATAATAACGTATTCAACTATCATTATTCCGCCTCGCGGAACAGTGAGATAGAAAAGATCAGAAAAAAATATATCCCCAAAGAGGTCGACAAGCTTGAGGAGCTGAAGGAGCTGGATCGCCGTATCCAGACAGCGGGACTGATACCTTCGCTTACCGTTGGGATCGTCGGCTGTCTCATCTTTGGGATCGGAATGTGCTTCGGACTTGACGTGTTTGCGGGTCGGGATTGGCTGACTGTTCTGTTCTGTATTCTGGGAATAGGCATTATGCTCCCCGCCTATCCCGTATTCAGACACATATCAAGGAAAACAAAGGCAACGCTTGTTCCGAGAATATTGCAATTATCCGATGATATCATGAATCAACGGTAATAAATAAAGAAAAATTTTTAAAAGGAGATAAAAAACAATGGCAAATTTTTTGAAGAACGCATTTAAGGACATGAAGGAAAGCGCAAAGGCACAGCACGAGGTAGACAAAGCGGAATTTGAGCAGGTAAAAGCCGAGTCCAGAGCAAACTTTGAGGAAAACAGAGGTCACAACACCTACGCCAAAGCAAAGGCAGACGCAAAAAGGAGCTGGGATGACGCTCACATGAGCCCGTCCGAAAGAGCCGCAAAGGAGCAGGCGGCACGTGACGCAAGGATCGCCGAGGCAAAGGCAAAGACCGCGGAAGCAAACGCGCGCTACGAGGCGGCAAAGAAAAAGTAATATTACACGCAAGCGAGGCGGATGCATGCCGTCTCGCTTACACCTGTTTTTTCGGAGGAAGCAAAATGAGCAATATATTTACAAAAATACACGGTACCATCGAGCGAAATCATAAAAATATACAGATACGCTCTTCGGGATCAACGCCCGGCGCGAAGCTTGAAAAGATACGCTCGGGACAATCCTATTTGTATCAGAAAAATGGGATGGAGAGTGAGGTATTTGAGATCACCTTCCACAAAAAAATCAGCGGCTCCATGCTGAATCAAGCACTGACCGTGGCGGTCAAGCGTTACCCGTATATGAATACAAAGCTTGTCGAGCTTGACGGGGATTTCTATATCATCCAGAACGAAATGGCTCTGACAGCAAGGAAGACGGCGACGCTCGCAAGACTCGGTCATATCAGTTGCGGTTATCATTTGGTCGATGTAACCTATTCCGGCAAATCGGTATATGTTTCATGGCATCACGCATTGTGTGACGGAAAGGGGATCAAGCCCTTTGTGGAGACCCTGATCTGGTACTACTGCAAACTCAGATACAACAGCAAAGCAAGCTCGGACGGAATCCGTCTCGCGAATTCCCCGCTTTTGAAGGATGAGACCACCGAGCCAAATCTCGGCAGCTACTCCTTTGACGAAAGCAAGCAACCCGTATCCGTATCCCGTGATGCTTATGCTATCCCCGAAAATATCATTGAAAAGCACGAGACCGACTACCGTTACGATATTCAGGTATCTGCCTCAGCCTTTATGAAGGCATGTAAGGCGCACCACGCGACGCCTGTAATTCTCACCTCATTGCTGGTCAGTGAGGGAATAGCGACGCTATATCCCGACTTTGATAAGCCCATCAACGCAAATGTTGCGGTGGATATCCGCGCCGCACTTGATCTTCCCAACACCTTCAAGAACTGCGTGCGCAGTATGCCCCTTCCCTTTGAAAAGGAGTTTCTTTCCATGTCGCTCACGGAGCGTGCGGAAAAGCAAAGAGCGCTCCTGAACGCGCAACGCGACAGAGACAATCTGAGGCGGGCAGCTAATTCCTCGTTGGGATTGTTTGAAAAATTGGATTCTCTTCCTGATTACAAATCAAAGCAAGGCATGATGGACTTTTTCAACGGAATGCTTATCAATACTTACTTTATCAGCTATCTCGGACAAATGGTCGTCAACGAAAACGCGCAGTATATCGACACCGTTGGCTTTTACAATTCCGGAGCGGCGGGACTGGGTGTCAATATACTATCCTGCGGAAACAAGTTCTGCTTCAATTTCAAGCAAAGCTTTGAATCCGATAAATACGTAAAAGCCTTTCTTGCGGGACTCGATAAGCTTGGCATAGCCTACAAAGCAAGCGAGGCTATCCCGTTCTTAACACCTAACGACTCTATTATAAAAAGGAAATAAAGATAAAGGAGTAACAAATGAACGCTATTGAAATCAGAAATCTTTCAAAGAGCTTTCGCGGTATGTATGCTGTCGATCATCTCAATATGACCGTTCCCGTGGGAGCTATCTACGGCTTCATCGGGGAAAACGGCTCGGGTAAGTCCACCACCGAGAAGCTCATCTGCGGACACCTTGTTCCCGACGAGGGCGAGATCAGGCTGTTCGGCAAGGACTACACCGATCCGGGCGTAAGAGTCCGAGTGGGTGCGCTCATTGAAAATGCAGGCTGCTTTCCTGGCTCGAGCGTATATCAGAATCTGATGATGCAGGCTATCAACCTGAATCTCGAAAACCGTGACGCGGAGATAAGGCGTGTGCTGGAGATAGTCCGCATGGAGGACTCCGCGGGCATAAAATTCAAAAGCTGCTCTCTCGGTATGAAGCAAAGGATCGGTATTGCCATGGCGCTCCTCGGCGACCCCGCGCTGCTTATTCTCGATGAGCCTATCAACGGACTTGATACCGACGGTATGCGCATTCTGAGAGAGATCCTTGTAGATATCACGCAAAAATACGGCTGCACCGTTCTCATTTCCTCCCACATCCTCGGCGAGCTTGAGAAGATAGCCACCCACTACGGCATCATCCGTCAGGGCAGGATGATCATGGAGCTTTCAGCAGAGGAAATGGACAGCCGCGCTCAGGTCTTTGTTTCCCTGAAAACAAAGGATATGCAGGGCGCGAAAGCTGTTTTGAAATCAAATTTTGGCTCGGTCAAGGAGGAGGACGGATATCTCCGTGTTTACGATGTGGATGATACCGCTGTCATCGTGGACTGCCTTATGAAGAACGGTCACACACCGAACGAGCTCAAAAAGAACAAGGTCGGTCTTGAAGAATACTACATTGAGCTGATGTCAGCAAAGGAGGAAAAATAATATGACAGCCTCACATGAATTGAAATTTGAATCCCCGGGCTTTGGCAAAAGGCTCAAGGGCATGCTTGGCGTTGACTTCTACCGCCTCTTCCACACTCCCCTGTTTTACATTTTTCTCTGCATAGCGGCGATAATTCCCGCAATGGTGTCGGCAATGACCATGATGCCCGGTCCGGACGGAAGTGCAACAACACCTCTGTACTCCAACGTATGGCAGATAATTGCCGCCTCCGAGTCGCTTTACGTGGTGAGAAGCATTGCCGATTACGCTAATATGAATATGGTATTTATCTTCGGCGGTATCATTGTGTACATCTTTATCGGAAACGATTATAAGTCGGGATACGTAAAGCAGCTCTTTACCACACACGCAAAGAAGCAGGATTATATGATGTCAAAGAGCATCGTATGCGCTTTCGCCATGGCTTGCATGTGCATAGCCTACCTCATCGGCGGCACGGTCGGCGGATTGCTGGTGGGCTATGATACCTCCGTCAATGTCGGCTCACTGATACTTGCCATTCTCGGCAAAATGGTGATGAGCCTTGGTTGGGCAAGCCTTTACACCTTCCTCAACGTGATATTCAGAAGATACTTCGGTATCTCCATCGCCTCGTCCTTCTTCTTCGGCACGGGTATCCTTATCATTGGCGCGGCAGCCATCGTTGAGAGTCTCGCCCTTCCCGCGTCCTTTCTGAATATATTCCTTTACGGCTCCTCGGTCAACGCAAGTCTGGCAAGCACTCCGCTGACGCTGATCATTTGTATTGTTGTGTCGGTTGCGTGGACAGTCATCTATAATTTCCTCGGAACAAAGCTTCTTTCCGGAAGCGACGTATATTGACAGGAGGTCGGAATAATGAATGCAGTTGAAATAAGAGGTCTTTCAAAAAACTTCGGTCCAAAGCAGGCTGTGTGCGGGCTTGATATGACCGTACCCATGGGCGCGATCTATGGCTTTATCGGTGAAAACGGCTCGGGTAAGTCCACCACCGAAAAGATGATCTGCGGTCTTATTCCCGCAAGCGGCGGCTCTATAAAGCTCTACGGCAAGGATCATACCGACAGCGCGGTAAGAGCCAAGCTCGGTGTGCTTATCGAAGCCCCCGGATGTTTCCCGGGACTTACCGTATGGGACAATATGATGCTTCAAGCGACAAATCTCAGCATTCCCGACGCGGAGCGTGAGGTCGTCAGGATTCTCAAAACCGTTCGTATGGAGGGTGCGGCAGGCAATAAATACAAAAACTGCTCCCTCGGCATGAAGCAGAGAGTCGGCATTGCTATGGCGCTGCTTGGCAACCCCACGCTTCTTGTCCTCGACGAGCCGCTGAACGGTCTTGATGCCGACGGCATGAGGATCATGCGCGAGATATTCTGCGACATTATAAAGGACGGTAAGCGCAGTATTATCGTGTCCTCCCATCTTCTCGGTGAGCTCCAGAAGGTTGCCACTCACTACGGCATCATCCGTCACGGAAAAATGATAGTTGAGATGACCGCCGATGAGCTTGACTCAAGCTGCCGTACCTACGTGGCGCTTCAGAGCGGCGAAATGAACAAAACCAAAATGCTTCTCGGTTGCAGGTATTCCCGCGTGGAAGAGGATGAGGCAGGATACCTTCGTGTATACGATATGACAACTCCCGAGGAGATCGTCTCGTATCTCTACGAAAACGGCATATGCGTCACCGAGATCAGTACTGACAAGATAGGTCTTGAGGAATACTATATAGATCTGATGAATGGGGGTAAAAAATAATGGAAAACGCCGTAAAGTTTGAATCCGTCAGTTTTGGCAAGCGCGTGAAGAGCATGCTGAAGGTCGATTTCAGAAGAATGCTCAAGTCAAAGCTCTTTTATATTCTTATCGCCTGCGCTCTCGTCATGCCCATTCTTATGACGGTCATGATGAGCATGATGGACGGCTCTGAAAGTGTCAATCAGCAGACCGGTGAGATAACTATCATGGAAGGTCCCGAGAATACCTGGCAGAACATAGGCACTCTCCCCGGAGAACCTCTGGGCGGAGCGGAAATATTCGCTATGTGCAATATCAATATGGCATTTATGGGTGTAGCTGTGTTTGTTTGCCTGTTCATCTCCGATGATTTCAGAAGCGGATATGCCAAAAACCTGTTTACCGTCCGTTCAAGGAAGGGCGATTACGTGATCTCCAAGACCCTCGCGGGCTTTGTCTGCGGAGCGCTTATGCTGATCGCTTACTTTGTCGGCTCGGTGCTCGGCGGAGCGATATCGGGGCTGTCCTTCGATCTTGGCACGCTCAACGCGGGAAATCTCGTTATGTGCATGCTCGCCAAGATATTTCTGATGCCCGTATTTGTATCCATCTTCACGCTCATCAGCGTGTCCGCCAAGCAAAAGGCATGGCTTTCCATCTGCGGCTCTCTCGGCGGCGGAATGCTGCTCTTTATGATGGTCTCAATGATCACGCCTCTCGGCTCTACCCCGCTGAATGTCGTTCTCTGCCTTGCGGGCGGCGCGCTGTTCGCCCTCGGACTCGGCGCTGTAAGCAAAATTGTATTGAAAAAAACAAGTCTGGTATAAAACAATATCTGTAAAAAATCAAGCTGAGTCAACGTGATATGTATCCCAAAAGTCAGACACTTCCGGAGGTACATATCATTGACTCAGCTAATTTTTTCATTCAATGAAGTTTGTCAGGAGATCGTCCTCGCCCGACCAACCGTTGACGGTGGTGATAACATCTTACGAACCGAATGTCATTATCTCAAATGTGGGGGGACTGATATTTTTTGTTTCTATTATTCATAGCTATTCTCCTTTTATATGCATAAGGAAAAAGCGTATATTGACACAGGAATTGATGTATAATCATCTCGCTTTCTTGTTGGTTTTTTGCGGCAATTGAATTATACAACAAAGCAAGCGGATGCTCAATACCTTTCGGTAATGAACATCCGCTTTTTTCTTCTTTGGAGCTTTCTTAATGAGACAGCCCCTATAAAGTTTTTTATGTAACGCTTTCAGTAAGTATCAGTTACTGAAGGCGATCGCGCTTTTTCGATACGATCTTATCGCAAGCTGCCAGAATGCCGGGCAGAACGAACAGGATCAGCAGCGTCGCGCAGAGCGCGCCCATGGAAATGGTCTTTACAATGGAGGTAACCGTTGGATTTTCAAACAAACCGCCGACTACTCCTGTAACCAGAATTAAGATCAGTCCCGAGGACATGATCGTGTGGATGGAGCCTGCATAAGCATGCTTCAGTGAATCCTTGACATCCATAGTCTTGCGAGCTTCGCAATAATAATTGGTGAGAAGGATGCCGTAGTCAACGGTAGAGCCCATTAAGATACACTCCACGATAAGCAGTGCAAGATAATAAATACTGCCGTTCAAGGCGCCTGTTATCGTAATGGTGATATAAACACCGCACTGTACCAAGAGAACGAGGATAAGCGGAACAGAAAGGGATTTGAAGGTGATCGCTACGATGAGGAAGATCGACAATGCTGTGAGCAACGTAATAAACAGCTGCTCGTTATCGAAGGTCTTTTGCATCTCGTAATTCATTGCCGAATTTCCGACCAAATAGTAATCACCGTCCAGCCTGTCGTCTGCGAGCTGCTCAAGACCTGCAAAGAACGCTGTCGTGTCCTCACCGTCCTCGGGATAGGAGGTGGTGATGATCAGTCTTGAATAGTTTTCGGTCACAAGCTGCTTCTTTCCGTCCTCCAAGGTGGTCTGCGCTTCGGTGAGCTTCTGCTTCATATCCTCATTGATAACAGTCTCAAAGCGGGGATCGGTCAGCACGTCCTCCATCATATAACCCAACAAAGCTTCCAGCGTCATCGTCCATTCGGGATCAGCGCCCTCGGTGCTTGCCGCATAGAGATACAGCAGATCGAGCATGGAGCTGTCCATACCAAGCATATCGGAAAGGTCGGTCGCAGCAAACGCGGTTTGGTTCACCGATGCCTTGATCATCGTCTGTACCATCTGCAGCTGTCCGAGTGCTTCTCCGCCCATATAGTTTTTCAAAACGGTATCGTCAAGAATAAAATCAACCGTCTCTTCCATAGACATGGTTTTATCTGCGATATTGCTTCCGAAGTAAAGACGGAAGACTACCTCAGTCATATCATTTTCCATGCCGAACGCCTGAGCCAGTGTTGCGCTGTCAAGCGGATAGCCCGAAGCTGCCATCTGAACGACTTGGTTTAACTGAATCAGTTGTGCGTTGTCGGGAGAAAGCTGCACCGCGGCGGTCAAGAAGCCCGGCAAGGTCATAGTGTTTTTGGATTGAGAAGCGAATATCATATTGATTTGTGCTTCCTGCATTCCCGTAATGCTTGCCAAGGTTGCGGCATCCAATTCTTGTCCGGAGGTCGCAAGCCCGATCAGCGTGTTCATCGTTTGCAGTTTAGCTCTTGTTTCCTCATCAAAGGAAGAACCGAACATCGGATCATTGATCAATGTTCCGTTCAGGAAACCGCTGAACTGCGCAAGCGTCATGGTTTTACCGCTGACATCCTGCGCGTTATGCAGAACAAAGATCGTATTGACAAGCGATTCGTCGATTCCGAGCATCGTCGAAAGCTCACTTGCGCTTCTCTGCGTTTGTAATTCCGCTTTGTCTGTATAGGGCGCAAGCTTCTCTATCTGCGCCATTGCATCCTCGTCAAGATAAGAAGAAAACGTGGGATCATTTGCAACCTTATTCTGAAGGAACTCCACGAACTGGTAAAGCGTCATCGTGTACGGCTCGGTATTATCGGATCTGTAATAATCGTAGTACAGCATATCGATCACGCTCGAACCAAGCGAAATATCCCCGCTCATCGAGCTAAGGACCTCTGCCAACTCTCCCGAGGTGTAGGGCTTGCCGAGGATCGTACCGTATCCCAGAACCGATTTGACGTTTTCGTCCT
>JAFTQL010000020.1 GCA_017462795.1 Clostridia bacterium | reverse complement strand
GGTATGCGTCCTTATTGCCCAGATTATCCTCCAGCACCTCAATGGAAAAATCGCCCATAAACTGATCTACCGGTACTGTGGCTATATATTTGCCCCCGTTATCCACGGCTTTCCCATAAAGCGTTTTTATCTTATTGGTCTTGAACTGCAGAGCATTGGAATCCGAGCCGTTGACCTCTATCAGCCATTCAGCCTTGTCTCCTTTTATCTCCAGCACCCAAATATCAAAGTAATGCTCCTCCGCCTGCTCAAAAACAATTTTTGCCGACTCACGTTCATCTCCGAGGCTGTTCACAATAATATCCGCCGATTGCTCAAGCTCATAGAACTTGGCGTTCTGATAAAAGAAGTTCAGCATCTGAACCTGAACGAACCAGATACTCACCAGAACGCAGACAATGAAAATAACGAGCATGGTGATCATCTTCCATTTGATGCCCATCTTCCACTTTACGTTCATTCGGTAATTCTTATCAAAAAAATCGTTCCTCTCAGTGTTGTTCATAATGCTTCCTCTCGGCTTTTATATGTGAGAGTTATCCCTCAAAACGATATCCAACGCCTCTGAGGGTAACTATCATTCTGGCATATCTGCCAAGGCTCTTTCTGAGCAGCTTTATATGCGTATCGAGGGTTCTTACATCTCCGAAAAAGTCATAGCCCCACACGTCGCTTATAAGCTTTTCGCGGGAGAGCGCTATATTTCTGTTCTCAAGCATATAAAAGAACAGATCGTATTCCTTGGGGGACATGTCTATACGCTCATCGTCGATATAAACTATTCTCGCTGTGACGTCCGCTCTCAGTCCACCGCCGTCCAGACTTATTACCACATTCTCCTTCTTCTGCGGTACAGCGCCCCTGTTGTTCACACGCTTCATGACCGCGTCTATCCTCAGCATAAGCTCCTTGGGGGAGAAGGGCTTCACCACGTAATCGTCTATACCCAGCTCAAAGCCGTTGATCTTGTCGTATTCCTCGCCCCTTGCCGACAGCATGATTATCGGCACGCCTGATGTCTTGCGGATCTCGCGGCAAGCGGAAAAGCCGTCAAGCTCGGGCATCATTATATCCATTATTATAAGGTCAAAATCCTGTGATCTTGACAAATGTACCGCTTCCATCCCGTCCGCCGCCTCGGTGACCGTATGTCCCTCAAATTCGGCGTACTTCTTGATGATGGAGCGTATTCTCACTTCATCGTCCACTACGAGCAAATGATACATCTGACTCTTTCTCCTTAATGCTTATCAATATCTGTTAAAGCTCAGATCATGTTTTTGACGTGTCTTCCATTACAGTTACCGTTATTTCCTTCTCACTGCCGTTTCTGACAACGGTAACCTTGGCAGTCTCGCCGATAGTGAGAGATTTTACAACGGCATTATACTGAGCGAGCGTTGTTATTTCCGAGCCGTTTATACCAATAACTCGGTCGTACTGTACAAAATCGGTGCTTCCCGCCTCAACAACGAACACACCTGTCTGCTTATTCCAATAGGTCGTGCCGTATGTGCCGTACTGCACCTGGATACCGAGTGTTGGTCTGCCCGAAACATATCCGAGGTTGAGGATATCGTTGATGACCTCAAGAGCTCTGTTTGAGGGAATGGCAAAGCCCAGGCCCTCTATTCCCGTCTGGGACTGCTTTGCGTTTACTATACCGATAAGATTTCCGGCGGAGTCAAAAAGACCGCCGCCCGAGTTACCGGGGTTTATAGCCGCGTTGGTCTGGAGAAGGGTCATGGTATTGTCCTCGATGGTTATCTCTCTGTCAAGAGCGCTGAGTATACCGTTTGTTACCGTTCCGCCAAGAGATCCGAGAGGATTGCCGATGGCTACGACCTCCTCGCCTACCTGAAGAGGACTGCTTTCGTAGTCTCTGAAAACAGCGAGCGTAAACTTCTCGTCATCTGTGGGGGTTATTCTGATAACGGCGATATCCTCTGCGTCATCTCCGCCGATATACTCGGCAACATAGTCAATATGCTTATCTCCGTCCTTTACTCTGACGGTGATCTCGTCAGCGCCTTCGATAACATGGTAATTGGTAACTATATAGCCGTACTTTTCCGTCTGGCTGAAGAAAACTCCGCTTCCCGCGCCGCTGGTTATATACTGACCACCAAAGTAGCCGTTGCTCTCCACATGGGTGGTGGTTATCTCAACAACGCTCTCGCCCACAAGCGCGGCGATCTCAACAACGGAAAGATCCTGGTTATTGGAATCCTTTTCAACTATGGTTATATCCTTATTGCCCTGCTGTATAATCAGATTCTCATTACCATCCGTCGCGATTCCCGCATTGTCTCCGTCGATAAGGAACATTCCCATCATAGCAAGTGTGCAAACAGCGAGAAAGGCGCACACAACGCAAAGAGCGACAACGACACCCGATCCGTATCTCTTTTTGCTCTTCTGAGCATTGTTTGTATTCGCACCTGCGGTATAGCCTCCGTAATTACCGTAAGAGCCGTAATTATATCCGCCGCTCTGTCCTCCCGCGTAGCCTTGTCCGTAGTATGAGGGAGTGTAGTCCGAGGAATATCTTGGTGGGACGTTTACGTTACTTGTGTTACCTGCGTAAGACTGTCCTGCACCTGTGACATTTTCTTTTTCACCGACCTTTGCTTGGTCATAAGAATTTTTGTTTTCTTCTCCAAAGTTTTCGCCTTCGATACTAACTGCTTCTTCTTTTTTGACATCAGTCGGCTCTTGGCTTTGGCAGACTTCTTTACTTTCCTGACTGCCTTCTTTGATATTCTGGTCATTTTGAAGATCATTTGCGGTCATGCCTCCCTCGGTGTCGGAATTGTTTAGGCTTTTATTCTCAAAATCGTTATTATTCATGAGTAACCTCCATACAGAATAATATCTGTTTTTTCTACTATAAACATTATAAATGTATAATGTGACAGTTTTTTGAAGAAATTTGTAATACTTATTGAATTAAAATGAAATAATTATCTGAAAACGACAAAATACTCAACTATGTCCTTGTTTTGGGACACAAAGTGTGGTAAAATATATATAACATCATTATAATTATTCCGCATCACGATAAAATTATCCTTTGCAAATAAACTCAGGAAAGGACGGCTTTTCATGATAAGATTCTTATTCGGAGACAACGGCGGCGGTAAGACAGAGCGCATTCTGCATATGCTGAGTGAGGACGCGAAAAACGGTATTCCGTCCATACTCATCGTTCCCGAGCAACAGGCGGTGCAGACGGAGATACTGACGCTGGAGACATTGCCGCCATCGGCGCAGCTCACACTTGAGGTACTCAACTTCTCCCGTCTTTACAACAGAGTCTGCCGTGAATACGGCGGGCTTTGCTATTCATATATCACCAAGCCCATGAAGCATCTTATGATGTGGCGCGCCCTCAGACAGACCGCTCCGCTCCTCAAAAGATACGGCGATAACGCAGTAAACGATCCCGCTTTTGTAAAAACCATGCTCAGTGCCGTAGGAGAGCTGAAAAGCTGTAACATAAGGATTGATGACCTTGAGCAGGCGGCACGGCTATGCGGTGAGGAAAAGAGCGCTCTTTCCGAGAGGCTTGAGGACATAATGACCGTTTATGCGGTATATGACGCGCTTGTCAGCGAGAAATACAGTGATTCGGCAGATGACCTGTCCAAGCTTTGCGATATTCTTAAGGAGCATGATTTCTTTAAGGGAAAGAATGTCTATATAGATTCCTTCACGTCCTTTACCGCCGCGGAGCATCGGATCATTGAGCGGATATTCGCCACGGCGGACAATACCGCGGTGACGGTTCCACTGCCGCGAGCGGACTACAGCGATATAAGCACCGCAAGCATAGAGCTGTCTCTGCGAACACTGAAAAAGCATGCTGACAGGTGGGGCGGTCATGAGGACACGGTCATCGAGGGTGCAAGGACAAACGCCCATCCCGCAATCACATATCTTTATGAAAATCTGTGGAACATGAATGCGGCAAACAGAACAGAAGCCGCGCCCCCATGTGACGGGCATATCGTAGCCGAGATATGTGACACATCCTATGCGGAGGCGGAGGCTGTAGCCTCTCACATGCTCGAGCTGCTCAGAGACGGCGCGAGATGTCGTGAGATGGTGGTCATCATGCGCGATGCTGAAAAATACAGAGGCATTATCGAGCCTGCCCTTGACAGCGCGGACATTCCCTTTTTCTTCTCCGAAAAAACGGACGTATGCGCTCTTCCCGCCATAAAGCTTATTCTTACAGCCTTACGCATATATCGCTTTAACTGGAGAAAGAACGATATTATCTCCCACATAAAAACGGGGCTTTGCGATTTTCCGCTGAGAGATGCCGACCTTTTTGAAGAATACATAAACACATGGAACATATCAGGCAGCCGCTTTACCGACGGGGACTGGACCATGAACCCCGACGGATACGTTGACAGGACATCGGCGCGGGGCGAGGTGATACTGAGGACCGCAAACCGAATCCGCCGCGCTCTCTGCGAGCCTCTTCACGAGCTGTTTGTGCTTCTTGAAGCGGCATCCGGAGCGCCTGACATGTGCAGAGCGCTATACGCCTACATGGAAAAGACAGGACTTGAGAAAAAGCTGAGAGAGCTTGCCCTGCGTGAGCGGACAGACGGCAATCTCAAGACAGCCGAGGAGCTTGACTCGGTTTACGGCGTTATTCTCCGCTCCCTTGCTGATATTGCTGAGGCGCTGTCGGACACCGCGGTAAGCGTTGACGAATTTGCGGATATTTTAAAGATGGTATTCGACCAGACCGAGATAGGTACTATTCCTACATCCGTTGATGAGGTGACTATTGGCTCAGCCTCGCTGTTGCGCGCCTCAGATCCAAAATACGTATTCGTAATGGGACTTTGCGAGGGTGAGTTTCCCGCAAATGTAGATGACACGGGAATATTCACCTCGAGCGACAGAGAGACACTCACAGAGCTTGGCGTAGAGCTTGGGGGAGACAACGACACACGGTCGTCGGATGAGCTTATGTTTGTAAAGAAAGCATTCGGTGCGCCTACCGATCGGCTGTATCTGTTTACATCCGCGTCCGGCATAAAGGGTGAGAACCGTACTCCCTCTCTGCCCTTCCGCAGAGTTGAGACGATATTTCCCGACCTTAAAGCCCACAGATTTTCAGGCAACGATCTCTCGTTTTTATGCGGCTCTCCCGCAAGCGCGGCGGCTCATCTGAGAAATATTACAAACGCATCCGACAGGTTGGCGGCAACAGAGGCGGTAGCGGAGCATCTGCCCCTTGTAAGAGAGCTTTCAAGGGCTTCTGCCACAGACACAAAATGCAGAGTTGACAAGGAGCTTGTACGTGGTCTTGTGGGAGACACCATTTATATCTCTCCGTCAAGCCTTGAAAAATACGTAAAATGCCCCTTCAGCTACTATACGGGATACATGCTGTCCCTGCGTGAAAAGCAATACGGCAGCTTCAGAGCCAACAATTTCGGAAGCTTTGTTCATTTTGTGCTGGAGCATATGATAAGCTTTGCCGTTCCAGCCGACACCAATAGTCCCATCCCCACCCACGAGGAGATACTGAGAGAGACCGAGCGGATAGTGACCGAGTACATCGGAAGGATCGCGCCCGATGAGGCGCTGAACACAAAGCGGATGGCTCATATCTACAATAAGCTCAAAAAGCTATCCGTGCTTCTGATTGAGAACACCGTCAAGGAATTTGCGGACTGCGATTTTCGTCCCGCGTTCTTTGAGCTCCACACAGACGGTCGGGACGACGGTCCGCGTCCGCTGGAGATACCTCTTGATGGAGGTACACGCGTTGTGCTGAAGGGCATCATAGACCGAGTAGACCTTTGGAAAAAGGACGGTAAGGTATATGTGAGAATAGTGGACTACAAGACGGGAAGCAAGGATTTCAGTCTTGAGGACGTATCCCACGGGCTTAACACGCAAATGCTTTTGTATCTGTTTTCGGTATGCCGTGATCCCGGGATGAGGTTTCGTATAAGCGCGGGACTTGAGAACGGAGAGCCGCCTGTTCCAGCGGGAATAGTTTATCTGTCCTCCGCTCTTCCCAAGGTGGAAATAAAAGATTACGGTGTGAGTGACGAGGAGGTACTTTTGCGTACAGAGGAGGAGCTGTCTCGTAGCGGTATTCTTCTTGATGACGAAGAGATAATACACGCATTCAGCCATTCCGACTCAAAGTCACTGCTTCTCGGCGTAAGCAAGAACAAAAACGGCGAATATACAGGCAAGGCTCTGATATCGGGCGAAGCCTTTGATGAGCTTTACGGACAGATAGAGTCCACCATAAGGGATATCGGAAACAGCATATATAGCGGTATTGCCGACAGCACACCTCTGCGCTATGGGGACAACGACCCCTGCAAATACTGCACGGTAAAGCCGATCTGCAGGAAAAACAATTATACATAAGGAGGGAGAGAAAATGCAACAAGCACAAAACAAGCACCAGAATGCGGAACAGAAGTGGACACCCGCACAGCTGTCCGCCATAAACACAAAAAACAAAACTCTCCTTCTCAGTGCGGCGGCGGGCTCGGGAAAGACAACGACGCTTACCGAGCGGATAATACGCTCGCTTATCGAACAAAAAGCAGATATATCGGACATGCTTATCGTCACCTTTACGAGAGCGTCCGCAAACGATCTGCGCGCCAAGATATTCAAAGAACTGAGCCGCGCCCTTGCCAATGACCCGACCGACAGACATCTTACAAGTCAGCTTGTAAAGCTTGGGGGGGCAAGGATATCCACCATTGACGCTTTTTATCTCTCAGCAGTACGGCAGAATTTTGCTACTTTGGGACTTTCGTCCTCCTTCCGTATTGCCGACAGCTCGGAGACGGCTCTGCTGGCAAAGTCTGTAATGAGCGATGTAGTAAATAAATTCTATGACACGGACGCGGACTTCCCTGCCCTTTGTGAGTGCTTTGAGAAGATAAGGGACGCGGAGGACATTATGGAGGGCGTGCTTCTCGGACTTTACAGCGACTGTCTGTACACACCGGAGGGCGTTGAGTATCTTCGCATATGCGCAGACGACATGCTTAAGGACAGCGGACGCGATCTGTTTGACACCGTTTACGGACGGGTACTCAAGGACTTCAGCGTGGGTATGCTGTCCGACTATCTTGAGCACTATGAAAAGGCGCTTGGATATATGACGGACGACGAGTATATGATGAGATCGTATTATGACCGCTTTGACGCCGACAGGCTGTTTATGATCCGAGCTCTGAACGCGCTGACGGGAAAGAACGGCGACGGCTCTTATGCACAGATCTGCTCCATATTCGCCTCTCACGCGTTTGCCAAGCTTGGAACAATAAAGGCGAAGAACGCCACCGAAAGAACGCTGTTCTGCAAGAATCTGAGAAATTCCTTTAAGGACTCCTTTAAGAGTCTGAGGACGGAGTTTTATGAATATTCCCCCGACAGCTTTTCAAAATTCTTTGAGTATACCGCAAAAAATCTCCGTCTGCTGTACAACGTGCTTACGGAATTTGAGGAAAGATACATGGAGGAAAAGCGGCGCAGGAATATCCTTGAGCTGGCGGACGTAAAGCGATACGCTCTCCGTCTTTTCTGCGGAGATGACGGTAATCCCACCGACATTGCGAAGATCTATGCCGAACAGTTCAGCGATATATATATTGACGAGTATCAGGACGTCGATCCCGTTCAGGATCTTATTTTCCGCTGTATCGCCACGCCTCGCAACCGATTTATGGTTGGCGACATAAAGCAGAGCATTTACAGCTTCCGCGGAGCTGAACCAAAGCTTTTCGCGGAGTACAGGGCTAAATTTCCAAACCACGGAACTCAGGAGTCGGAGGACGCGGACTGTGAGACCATATTCATGTCCGAGAACTTCCGTTGCGCAAAACCGGTTATTAATTTTACAAATCTTGTCTGCTCAGATATATTTGCCGCCTGCGGAGACAGCATTGGGTACACCCATGATGATGATCTTGTATTCAGAAAGAAGCTCCCCGAGGGCGCTCCGCCATCGGAAAAGGTAACGGTCGCCTATTTTGCCAAAGCACCCGTGACCGATACCGAGAACACCTGTGACGAGGATGAGATCGCCATCAAGGCAAGCGAGGCAGAGGCAAAGTACATTGCATATGAGATAAAGCGGCTACTTGAGAGCGGTAAAAATCAGGACGGCGAGCCTTACAAGCCCGGTGACATAGCGGTGCTTTTCCGCAACAAGTCCTCAGCGACGCACATAGCGGATGCGCTGACGAGGCTGAATATAAAAAGCACAGCCACCGATTCCACCGCCTATTTTGAAAATCCCGACGTGCTTATGGTTCTTTGCATACTCAACGCCGTGGACAATCCCCAGAGGGACATCCACCTTGCGGGCGCGCTCCGCTCTCCCATTTACGGCTTTACCCTTGACGACATCCTCAGAATAAACAGCTTTGGGTGTGATGCCGATTCATTATACGACAAGCTGTGTCTTGCCGCCGTGACCGACAGCGACATCGGCAGAAAATGCAAGAAGTTCAATGACACGCTTTGCGGTCTGCGCAGCATGTCAGTTTCCCTTCCCATTGACAAGTTCCTCAAAAAGCTGTTTGCCAGCGACGCCTTCGTTGCCTCGGGACTTGTTTGCGAAAAGAGCACTACGGGTGAGGGCGGAAATCTGCAAAGGCTTTATGAATACGCGAGGACCTTTGAGGCAGGATCTTTCAAGGGACTTTACAACTTTATTGAGTTTATCAACACGATCATAGAGAACGGCGCGTCGCTTGAGGTGACGGGACAGGATATCTCCCCCGACTGCGTGACGCTGACCACCATACACAAATCCAAGGGCTTGGAGTTTCCCGTGTGCTTTGTCTGCAATGCCGCATCACGATTCAAGACGGGGGACAAGGATTCTTCCCTTTCCTTTGAGTATGATATCGGCGTTGCTATAGATCTCGCCGATGAAACGGGATTTGCGCGTTACGCGTCTCCGCTGAAAAAGATACTCGATCTCTACACAAAGCTGAGATATACGGAAGAAGAGATGCGTGTGCTTTACGTTGCCATGACACGCGCCAAGGAAAAGCTTTATATAACGGGAAATTATCCCCAGAGGCTTATCACAAACGTAATGCCCGCGGCGGAGTTTGACGCGCAGTTTAACAGCCGATACAACATAATCTCCGCGTCAAGCTACATGGACTGGGTGCTTCCCGCCACCTGCGCGGCTGAGGACGACAGTGATTTTGAGGTGCTTGGATTTACTCCCGAGTCTGTTCCCGACCTCACCGCCGATACAACAGAGGCAGAAGAGGAAAAGGCAAGTATCAACCGCGAGCTTTACGACAGACTGAGAGAAAAATTCGCCTATGAGTACCCATACAAGGAATTAAAAAAAGTCCCCTCCAAGCTATCGGTATCAAGGCTTTCACCGGACGCGCTTGATGAGGACGACGGTTGTGTTGAGCTGTTTGAGACTGACAAAAAAACTGTCATACCCGACTTTTTCCTCCCCGTGCCGTCAAGAAGCAGTGCCGCCGAAAGGGGTACTGCCACTCACCTGTTTTTGCAGTTCTGCGACTTCGGGTATGCAAAAAAGCACGGCATAGGCGCGACGCTTGACATGCTGGTGGCAAAGCGGTTTATACCCGAGGATATGGCAAAGCTTTTGTACATGGAGGATCTTGAAAAGCTGCTTGACAGCGAGCTTACCGAAAGCATTCTGTCAGCAAAAAGAGTGATACGTGAGCAGAGATTCAATATGCTCCTTCCCACCTCGGAATTCACACAGGACAAGGATCTGAAAGCAAATGTCAGGGACATGAAGACAGCTGTTCAGGGAGTTATCGACCTTATCCTCATTGATGGAAACGGCAGGATATGCCTTTACGACTACAAGACGGACAGGCTGACGCGCGTCGAGCTTGCGGATGACTCCCTTGCCGCGGAACGCATGAACAGAACTCACGGGCTACAGCTCTCCTACTATGCCCGAGCTGTGCAATACCTTTTCGGCAAAGCTCCCGACAGAGTAGCGGTCTACTCCACCTGTTCGGCAAAGCTTTATGATATCACTCCCACGGAGCTGAGCATTCCCCACGACATTCTTTGACAAATTAAGTTGTCGCCGCATATCCTTATAAAGAGGCGTTGCCTCAAATAAATATATAAGGAGAAAACAATGGCAACAATAGAAAATTTCGCCACTGTCAGCTATACTTCGGGCGGTGTAGCTGCAACAAGAACATCAAATCTTGCTCAGATAGAGCTTGATTCATCTTTGAATTTTTCAAAGATCACTCTCGGTACTACCTATACAGCCAATTCACCCATCACCTACATCATCTCGCTTACCAATGACGGTACAACTGCTGTTAACGGCATTACCGTTACCGACGACCTCGGAACATTTACCGAAGGCACGGCGGAGCTGACTCCCCTTACATTTGTTGAACCAGCTCTGTTGCTCATCAACGGTCAGGACACAAGCGCCCAGCTGACCGTTGACACATCCGTTCCCGGCACACTTACGTTTACACTTCCCTCGCTTGTTCCCGGAGCTACCGCCAACATAGTTTACAAGGCGCTTCCCAATGAATTCGCGCCTCTTGCGGCTGGCTCGGCCATCACAAACACGGCAACCGTCTCGGGCGACGTGGAATGCGCCAACGGAACAGACTCGGCAACCGTAACTGTAGCGCAAGCGGCAGATATAGAGGTGGTAAAGAATATGTCGCCTAACCCCGTCGTGTGCGGCGATGTAGTGACTTACACCATCCGCATTTATAACTACGGCAATACCGACGCCGAGGATGTGCGGCTGAACGACACCTTTGTTCCCGCCCCCGAAAACATATCGGTATATCGTAACGGAGTTCTTCTTGAAGAAACCGCGTTTACCTATGCGGACGGCACGCTGACCGTTCCCGCGGAAGGCATGGAGGGAGACACTGTTCCAGCCGCCACATTTACGAGAGACGCGGTTACGGGTGAGGTAACAGTTACTCCCGGTGTGGTTGAGTATGTTGTCACGGGAACTATCTGAATCCAGTAAATAATCAACAACACAACGGAGCTGACTCAAATGATCGCATTTGAGTCAGCTCCGTCTTTTTATAAATATCTTACAGTATTATTTGATATTCTCCGTCGGCAACAAAGGCTTTTTTTACATTCAGCTCGTTGATCAGATAGTGATTCCATGCTGTATTGCTTTCAATACGTTCAAGGTAATGCTTCCTGTCGGTGGTATATATCACCACTTCGGGATCTACCGTATCGAACAGCTCCTTGGTTGCTCCGCTGTGTCCGTGGTGAGGTACTTGCATAATATCGCTCTTCAGATAGTCTCCCCACGTGCTCACCAGAAAGCTTACCGCGGATCTTGCCACATCGGCAGTAACAAGCACGTTTCTTCTCTGCTCATCAAATATCAGCCTTGTAACGGTAGAGGCATGATTTTCCATACCTACAGGTAATGGATACAGATCCTCGGCAGTCTGTATGACTTCCATTTTCACACCCGCATACTCATATATCTGTCCTGCCGTAGGAGTGACTATGGGTAAATTCTTCTCCTTCGCAAGCAAAGGAAGAACATCGTTGAAATATCTGTCATTTACCCTTTTTCCCCCATAAAACTCATCCAAAACAATGCAGGCTATTATTGTCTGTATATCTACCCTGTCCGAATATCTGCGGACAAAGGTGTCAAAACAGCCGTAATGATCCATATGCGTATGGGTCAGCACCCATGCGCGGATGACGGGTTTGGTGTTTTTGGGTGCGTTGTCGGTAAGGAATCTCAGAAGTCCTTCAACCTCGGTACAATATCCACCGTCGTAAATAATAAAGCTACCGTCCGCAAGTGTGACTATCATCCCCAGTCCATTGTCATGAGACACCTGAACCTCATCGTCATATGCCATATTCATCAAGGTCAGATGAGCCTCGCCCTTTGCCGATCTCGCTCCGCTACCGAGATACGGTTCTTTTCCCTTGTCAAGGAAAATACGGATACAGCCCAGCTTATAGGTATAGCTTATGTAAAGCGCGCCCTCATCGGTACGGTACAGAAGATATCGGTTTTTTGCCCTTGTTGTATCGGACATTGGCTTGTATCCGTTCTCTGTCATCAACGCAAGCAGAGCTTCAAGGTCGCCCTTCACAGGGGCTTCCACATAATATTCACGTCGCTCTCCGAAGCACTCACGTTCGCCCACTCTGTCTCCGAGCAGTTTTTTTATTTTTTCCGCGATCATTTCTGTACCTCCATTTCAAAGCAATAATTTCCTGTTTTACAAACACGGCTTATACCGTCGCCAAGACACACCGTTGCCTCAGCTCCCTCGGGTATCCTTATCTCATATCTTATTCTGTCGTCAAAATAGCTCCATCTGACACGCAAGCGTCCCTGATTTGTAAGTATACTTCCTGCCGCAAAGCCGAGACGCCTGTCGGGATGGGGTGTAATGGTTATCCTGCTGTATCCCGCGCCCTCGGCGGGAACATTTATTCCCAGCGCACAGCCGAATACCCAATCAAATACCGAGCCGTAGGCATAGTGATTAAAGGAATTCTTATTGTCATTCCAGAAGCGTCCGTCGTCTCCTATGCTGTCCCAATGCTCCCATATTGTGGTAGCTCCGTGATTGACCGAATACAGCCATGACGGGTTTTCCTCGCAAAGGAGCAGGTCATATGCCTTATCCACTCTGCCGTTTTCCGAAAGAGCGTGAAGTATATGTGGCGTCCCCACAAAGCCCGTACTCATTCTTCCGCCGTTCTCGTCTATCATAGACACCAGCTTATCCACAAGTCCCTGTCTTTCCTCCTCACCCTCGTAAAGACCAAAACGAAGGACGAGTGTGATCGCTGTCTGCGTCAGACCCTTGACGGGACGAGTGGTTGAAAAGGCATCGTATTTGGGATAGAGCGTAGGCAGACCGTCCTTCATAAAAAATTTACGGAAGGTCTTTTTTATGTTGGCGTGCAAAAGCTCATATTCGCTCACATCTTCTCCGAGTATCTGTCCCACCTTTATCAGTATAGCGGTAGAATGAGCAAAGAACGCGCTCGCAATGAGGTCTGTCTGTGTAGCGCCCTCTCTTATCTCGGGGCAA
The DNA here is from genome assembly GCA_017462795.1 of Clostridia bacterium. Classification (GTDB taxonomy): domain Bacteria; phylum Bacillota; class Clostridia; order Oscillospirales; family CAG-272; genus HGM12713. Next base: position 10,641 of record JAFTQL010000020.1, on the reverse strand, counting down.
AGTATGGCATCGGAGGCAAGCCAGTCGCCGTAATGATCTCCGCCAAGCCAAAGATATTCCTCTTCACCCTGCTGGCGCATATAGTTCACCCATTTTACCATCATTGGGTAGCACTCCCGAAGCAGATCCTTCTCGCCGTAGGCAAGATACAGCTCCCAGGGTGCAACGGTACACACATCACCCCATGCGGTGGATATTCTATCACCTCGGTTATACACACCCGGAACGACACTTGTAACCGCACCGTCAGGTCTCTGCTCTGTCATAACGTCTCTTAGCCATTTTCTCATAAGACGGTTTACGTCATAATTGATAGCAGCGGTGCGGCAAAACACCTGAACGTCTCCCGTCCATCCCGTTCTCTCGTCTCGCTGCGGGCAATCTGTGGGGATATCTATAAAGTTACTCTTCTGTCCCCAAAGAGTATTGCTGTAAAGCCTATTAAGCTTTGGATTACCGCACACAAAATCTCCTGTTCTCTGCATTTCGGAATGGATAGCTATGGACGTGAACGCGGACAGATCTACCTCGTCAAATGGATATTCGTCAAGTCTTATGTAACGGTATCCCTGAAATGAGAAATGAGGCTTGAGGATATCGTCTCCACCGCTGAGAACATAGGAGTTTACATTTCTCGCCAGCTCAAGATTTTTGGTGTAGAAATTTCCCTTTCTGTCAAGCACCTCGGCATGAGAGATGACCACTCTGTCTCCTGCCCTTCCCTTTATGCGTATCTCCGTAAAGCCCGCCAGATTCTGACCAAAGTCTATGACGCGCTCTCCCTGGGGAGTTATTATAAGCTTTACCGCGGACACCCTTTCCTGTTCTCTTACGGGACATCCCTCATCGGGAATGAGTGTGGTGTCGGGAGCGGTATCTTCAACGGCAAAGCCCTTCAGCTCAAGCTGCTTTCCCAGTATCTGCTCCTCACCGTGATAGAACTCGGAGCTGACTACAGAGCCTTTTCCAACGCTCCATGTATTATCGGTAACATGGTTCTCAGAGCTTCCGTCAGCGTATTCCACCGCAATGCTCGCGCTTACGCTTATGTGGTCGAAAAACATATGGTTGGTGTTTCCTCTCCCGAGATATCCAACCGCCCACCCGGGTGCTGAGAGTATGGATATTTCATTCTCTCCCTCAACCAAAAGCTCCGTGATATCATAGCTCTGGTATTGCAGACGGTTGTGATAGCTGGTCCAGCCCGGAGCAAAATACGCGTCCGATGCCTTTCTGCCGTTTACATAGAGCTCGTATATGCCGATAGCCGTTGCCAGCGCGGTAGCTTTCATCAGTCCGCTCTTTATAAAAATTTTTTTGAAAAACAAGGGACATTCGCTTTCTCCAAAGCCCTCTGCCCTTATCCAATTCTGATTCTCCAAAGTAAATTCATCCTTAAACATGTAATTAGTCATAATGACTGCACAAGGGCTGCCGCACATTTCAGTACGGCAACCCGATATAAGTCATTTATTCATTGTCAAGCGCGTACCATACCTCGAGTCCCGCATACACCAGGTTCTCCATAACGCTCACCGCGGTGGTGAGGGACGTGCCATATCTGGCGGGCTCCTCGATTATCAGCCTTCCGATATCGGCGATACCGCCTACACGCAGATAGCCTGTGATATCAACGTCACGAAGGCTATGTATAAGCTGTATCATTTCATAGCATCGTACATCCGGTGCCGCCTGATATGAAACTACTGTATCGAAATAATAGGACATAACATCTTTCTGTCCGTATACAGCCATTGCCTCAAGAACGGCGGAGATAACATCGCTCTGCTCCTCGGTAACTGTCTTGAGCACCGCAAAGGTATTTGTTCCCGAGCCTACAACTGAAAAATATTCATCCGATTCCTCGTATTTAGGCCACGGAACTATACCAAAGTCAATGCCCGTGTCCTTCAGATTAACGGCGCACTTCAGGTTATCATCGGTAAATACAGCTCTGCCGTCGTTAAACACGGGGCGTACCTTTGTGATATCCTCGCTTGAATAGTATGCGGCTCCGCTGTTGAGAAGGAAGTCGCGGTATGTCGCAAAAGCGGTGACCGCTCTTTCATCTCTGAGACTTATGGTATACTTACCGTCATTTCCAAGCTTGAGTCCTCTGCCGCCCGTCGCCGCAATGGCAGAGCCGGGACCTCTGTATCGCTGAGTTATATAGCCGTAGGCGTCGGTAAGGTCGCCTGCGTCATTTCCGTTAGTAAGAGTAGCATCGGCATCCTTGGCGAGCTTGATGAAGTTTTCAAGCGTCCATGTCTCGTTATCTACCAGATCATAGGGCGAATCAAGATGAGCATCCTCAAGAATGGTCTTGTTGAAGAACATTACATTGGTGTTACCTACAGAGCCATAGGAAATGTCTCCGTTCATGGCAAACAGCTTTCCGCCGGGTGTGCTGAAGTTCTCTACCGCGGACTGCAGCCAATAGTCCGCTGTGAGGTCTACGTATTTAAGATCGTTCCAATCCTTATAAAATCCGGACATAGCGCCCTCAAATATCTTTGCTCCGTGCTGTACTATGATATCGTAGGTCGCGTCACCGTTGCTGGCAGTGGTGGATACCACGCCGTAGAGCTCCTCATCGTCATTAGCGGTGATAAAGCTCAGATTTACGTTGTACAGCGACTCAACCGCTGTCAGGCGGTTATATACAGCGCGGTCAAGTGTGGAGGAATTGACAGTAAGCTCATCCACACAAAGATCGCTGTAGTATTCCGCGTATTTACGGATAAGGAAGTAAACATTCTTTCCATCCAGATCAAGGTCGGGAAGTCTTCCCACCGCGTCAAGAGACTCAACGGATGAGTCTCCGCCGGGTGTTGTACCATCTGGAGTATCGTCGTCACCGCAGGACACAAAGCAACCCACAGTCATTATAAGCACCATTGACAGAAGCACTATTCTCATCAACGTGTTTTTTAATGTTTTTTTCATGATAATCCTCCTTTACGGATCAAAGCTTATCCGCCGCCGTATCATCAGCGATACCATCGGAATAGCCGTATCCATCATTATTCTCGGTCTGACCGTCTGTCTCGGCATCGCTCTCTTCCTGCGACTGAGCATCAGTCTCTGAGGTCTGCTCTCCCTCTACTGTCTGACCTTCCGTTGAGGAAGAGTCGGCAGGATCATTGTCATCACCGCAAGAAGCAAGGAGCAAAGCCGATATCATAAGCAAGCACGCAAGACATAACGCAAGTATTTTTTTATTCATGATTCAAGAGCCTCCTTACTCATTCCGCAACAGCCTTAAGCTCACTGTACTGCTTTGAGCCATAGCGAGTGTACACCGTTGCGTTTGTCCACTTATATGCGCCGTTTTCAAGAACGGGATATGCTTCGACCGCTGTGGTATATTCACTATCAGCGGTAGTCTTTACATCTGCGAGAGCCGCCAGCACCACATCGCGATATACCGCGCTGTTCTTCTCTGTATCAAGCTTTGAATACACATATACATTCATCATTGATGTGCTATAGGTGTATTTCGCGTATGCTCTTCCGACCATCGCCGCATTCACATTTTCCGCCTTGATATCAACAAGTGCCGCATTGAACGTAGCCTTGTTGTCCGCAGTGGTAAGACCGTTCTCCGCCTTGATATTTATAAAATCCTCGTGACCTATAATGTTGGCGGCGAAGAACCAATGATCATAACAGCCCTCAAGAGCGTCAAGCGTGGACTTTTTGGTTACAACAGTTCCGTAGGACACGGACGCGCCCGAAATATTTGAAGCCACCATCTCGGATGTAAATCTCAAGCCATAGGACTTTCCGTCAACACGGAGGGTCGCGCCGTCCTTCATCACAGGAGCGGTGTAATCTCCGAAGGCAGACTCCGCAGCGCTGGTTACGATAATGTCCATACCCGCCACATCGCTTCTCATAAGACCCGTCTCGGACTTAAAGGATGCGGTATCAGCGATATGGAACTGTCCGCCGCTGCATGCGCCCATTCCGATCCCCTTGACGCTAAGCGCGGTCGTGCCGGTGATTGCCGTTACAGCATTAAGACCCATGCCGTAAATTCCGCTGATATTGTCCTTCAGATCAAAGGTAACGCTTCTGAACTCTACCGATCCCTTCTGAGTCGCGTCACGGAACATCATCAGCCAGATGTTTGAGCTGCTGGTATGTGTGAGAGCACAGGATATGCTTCCGCCGTTAAATATCATATTGGTTGCCTTAGCACCGGAATTGTTTATCTGGAAAAGCTTATAGTCCTGGGGCTTTCCGTCCTTTTCCACTACCCATTTGCCAGCGTCGGAGGCAGATGTGAAGTTACAGTTATTGAAGGTAAGTGTCGCGCCATTGCGCCCCTGCACCATGGACTGTATTCCTGTTTTGAACTCATCGTGGATATTAAGATTATTTACGGTAAGAGTAACTCCCGTAACGGTGGGAATAATACCGCCGTTTTCAAAAGTAAGCGTATGGTTATTGCCCTCGATGGTGATATTGCACGCCTTTTCGATCTTCAGATGAGTATTGCTTCCATCCTCTTTTCCTGTTTCGATCTTGTCATTGGCGATCATGGTGATGGTTGCCGTTCCGTTCTTCTCGACAGCGGATACCGCCTCTTCTATGGTAGAATAATACACGTCTCCGATACGGCACACCTTGCCTGCCGCTACCTGAGCAGCGTCGGTCTGAGCATAGACGGGAGCGGAGGTACAAAGCATTATAACAGCGAGAGCTACTGCCGTAACAGCTCTAAAAAACTTATTTTTCATAGATTTTCCCCTTGAAATATTAAAAATCAAAGTCCGCTTCCGTCCGATATCTTATCGAAGGATATAAGGCGGTCGTTAAGCTCGGTAAGCTCGTAGCCCGATGCTGTGATAACATCGGTGAGGTTTATAGCTTCAAAAGTAATAGCCGGATCGTTATAAATCTTTTTCATTGTTTTTCCTCCTGTTACTGAGCGTATCCGCAGATCTTGGCGTAAAGAGTCGTTCCGTAAGGGCTGTAATAGTTGACATCGCCCTCTGTTTTTACAAGATAGCAATATTTAGCGTCCTTCTGAGACTCTGGTACAAGATCATTCATGGCAAGTGTAGCTACCTCCTTGATGGAACGGACATTATCCGTTGTGTTGAAGGCGGAATGGATCTTGAGGGTACAATCGTTGCCAAGGGCGTACTCGGCGTATGCTCTTGCGGCAAGCTGAGTTGCGGTGGAGTCAACACCGTATACAGCTACGTTGTAGGTAACAACGCCATCGGCGGTGCTTGTTCCTGTGCCGTCGGACTCAATGAGTGTGTAGGTATCACCGACCACAAACTTTGAAGCGTCAAAGCTGCTTGTATATTTGGAGAAGATAAGACCGTACCTGGTAGCTGTCTCATCGATATTAGCGGTAAAGCGGATACCGTTGGTAGCCTCGTCACTCTTGCTGATACGGATGGACGCGCCGTCAACCATGGACACCTTATTTGCCGCATATGTTCCGAAGGCATTGGTAGCCGTAGAGGTTACGTTGATATTGACATACTGAACATCGCTTGCGAACATATTAGCGGTAGTATTGAGAGATGCCGTATCCTCAATATTGAGTGTGAACAAGCCACTACGTGCAATAGCGTCTCCGGCAACCGAGATGGAGGTATTGCCCTTCAGCGTAACAGTGGCGTAATCAAGGCTATTCTTGGAAGCATTACTGATGTAATTAAATCCACCAAACGCATTTACATGATCACCCTTAACATCCACAACTGTATTATCAAACACAATATCCTGATACTGACGCTCACTGTTATGCGAGCCAAACAGAACAAAATTCTTTCCGGATGTTCCCTTCACATTAACTGTTCCCTCTATAGTACAATCCTTAAAAGTCATCACAGCGTTACATGTACCTGTCGTGGCGTTACCTGCTGTTCTAAACAAATAAGTAAGATTATCAACAGTGACACCGCTATTCATCTCGATATCGAAATCAACATTCTCGAATGTCATATTTGAAGTGTATCGACAAAACATGAACACATCGGGATTATAAACGGAAATGTATCTCTTTATTGTGAGATCCTTAATATACAGATCAGCAGAGCCTGCATCGACTGTAAATCCTCCATTTTCAAATGACAGAGTTATGCTCTTTTTACCGATTATTGTTATATCTTTCTTGAGTTTAAATGCAGTTTTCCCAGTGATAGAAACATCATCTATAAGCGTAATCGTTCCGCCCGAAGCATTATCATTATTAAGCACATCAAATGCTGTTTGGAAATCACTGTAATACGTACCCGTTCCCGCGTCTCCGATACGGCACACCATGCCTGCGGCGGCAGCCGCCTCATCGCTGTCATATTCAGCCGCTGAGATCGGGAAAGAGCTGAATGCGGCGATCATCATTACTATCGCCAGAATAATTGAAAGAGTTCTTTTTTTCATAATGTCCTCCTTATTTTTTAGGTTGATCTTTGACCGTGAAAAATGCTTCCGTTCAAGCACCTTTCCAGTAAATTTTGCTGTTATCTGTCACCGCAACAAACGGATCGCGGCAACGATTTTCCCTCCTTTCCGACAGTATCGGCGGTCGCGTTTAGGTTGACATAAACAAAACAACCGCTTGAGATTAATTTTTAATTTTACATATATGCTAACATATTTCTATGCAAAATTCAACAACCAAAATTTGTCTGTTTTATTTCCCCTTGACAACATTATACTTCATGTGCTATAATAAATCAATAGAGTTTTTGGTCAACATTATGTTCTTTTTTGAATTTGAGGAGGTAAAAATGCATCTTAACGAATGTATAGAGGTAGTAAACCGCGATTCTTTTATGCTGGACGTTTCCAATAATTCCATGTCAAAGCTCCATTGCCATCCTTTTCTCGAGCTTGTCTACGTGGTCAGCGGAAGAGTTGAGCACACGCTTGACCGTAAGACCATGATAATCCGTCCCGGTGACTATTTCCTTATTAATTTCAACAGCAAGCACTCATACAAGTCCATACCCGGAACGGGAGATTTCCGCATTATAAACTGCATGTTTATGCCCGAATTTATCGACCCTACGCTTGCAAATATCAAGGGCTTTCAGGATATACTCAACAACTACCTTGTGCAGTTCGGTTATCAGAAATTTGCCAACGCGCCCACACAAAGCATATATCATGACAACGACGGGCGGATGCTGACGCTTGTAAAGCAGATGCTTATCGAGTATGAAAAGAAAAACAACGGCTACCGCGATGTTATAAGATATCTTCTGCTGAGCGCTATTATCTTTCTCGTGAGAAACGAGGCTGTTGAGGATGAGCTGCCTACAAACAATGTGACCCGTTATATAAAGCAATACGTAGCAAAAAACTACATGAAGCCTCTGCACATGTCCGAGATATGCGCAGAGATGAATCACAGCCTTTCCAACATAAGCAAGATATTCAAGAAAAACACGGGCATGAATTTCAGGGATTATCTACAGAAGATAAGAATTGAAAAGGCGTGTCAGTTATTGAAGACCACCGACAAAACCATTGTGGAGATATCCGAGCTTGTGGGATATTCCGATCCCGCATTCTTCTACCGTTCATTCAAGAAAATACTGAACATCACGCCTTACGAATACAGGCAATCCTTTGATATTGACACTTTATGACAAAAAGCAGGAGTTGAATCAGTTATGACTCAACTCCTGCTTTTATTAAAATCAAATGAAATTACGCGTTTGCCTTTTTATAGTTTTCAACTATTTTTGCGGATATGTTGGCGGGGACTGTATCGTAGCCCGTTACCTCGTACTCAAAGCTACCTCTTCCCTGTGTCATAGCGCGGAGAATGATGGGGTATTCCATAAGCTCTGCCTTGGGCGCGAGAGCATGTACGGTGGTATAGCCCTTCTTCTCTGCGGGATCCATACCCATTACCGCGCCGCGGCGCTTGTTCAGGTCGCCCATAACGTCGCCCACGATGGAGTCGGGAACGGTGATATCAAGGTTTCCGACAGGCTCAAGGAGAACCGGAGCCGCCTGCTCAAGGCACTTCTTATACGCGATATTAGCCGCTGTCTTGAAGGAGATCTCATCGGAGTCCACATCATGGTAAGAGCCGTCATAAAGGTCTGCCGCAAGTCCTACCAGCGGGAAGCCCGCAACGCCCTTTGCCATGGAATCCTGCAAGCCCTTTTCGACTGCGGGATAGAAGTTCTTGGGAACTGTTCCGCCCACAACGGAAACGGTAAATGTAAGTCCGTCGCTCTCAGCGGGCGCGAATCTGATCTGTACATGACCGTACTGACCTGAACCGCCGTTCTGCTTCTTATGCTTGCCTTCAACGTCAACTCTCTTTGTGATCTTCTCTCTGTACGCGATCTTGGGAGTATCAAAGTTTACGCTTACGCCAAAGCGATTCTTGAGCTTAGCGGCAAGAACCGCAAGGTGCATGTCTCCAAGTCCCGCGACAAGCATCTGCTTAGTCTCGGAATTGTTCTCATATGTGATGGTCAGATCCTCCTCGATCATCTTGACGATACTCTGGGAGATCTTGCCCTCGTCCTTGGCGGTGGCGGGGATCATTGCCTTTACGAAATAGGATGTGGGATATGTAATGGGAGCGAACTTCAGCTCCTTATTCCATGTCAGCGTATCGTTTGTATTTGTTCCCGTCAGCTTTGCCACCATTCCGATATCTCCGCAGGCAAGCTCCTCGACCTCGGTCTGCTTCTTGCCGTTTACAACGTAGATATGAGCGAGCTTTTCGCTGTCACCCGTAGTGTTATTCTTCATAAGCAGATCGCGCTTTACAGTACCGTTCATTACCTTGAAGAAGGACATCTTTCCTACGAAGGGGTCTGCTACCGTCTTGAACACGAACAGCTCGGGCTCACCCTCTGTGGTGATCTCGATCTCCGTACCGTCAGCGAGAATCTCGTTCTTCTTTGCGGTATGACGCGGGAAGGACTCATTGATCTTATCAAGCATTGTCCATACGCCCCACAGCTTGGTTGCCGCGCCGCAGAATACGGGAACTATCTCACCGTGGATAATACCCTCGTGAACCGCGTTGATCGCCTCCATGTGAGTGATCTCCTCGCCCTCGAAGTATTTCATCATAAGCTCTTCGTCCGTACTTGCCACTGCTTCCATGAGCATATCGCGGTACTTTGTAACAGCTTCCTTGGACTCCTCGGGAATGATCTCCACGCTGTGGCGTCCGTTATTGTCGAATACGTGAGCGGATTCATCTATAAGGTCGATACATCCTGTGACAACGCCGTCCTTAACCATGGGAATGGTCAAGGGACAGATATGCTTACCGAAGGTAACATGCAGATCATCAAGAACTCTCGCGAAACGAGCGTCATTATCATCGAATTTATTGATAAAGAATGCCTTGGGAAGATTTGCCGCTGTGGCGTAATCCCACGCAAGCTCTGTACCGATCTCAATTCCCGCCTTACCGTCAACCACGATAACAGCGCTGTCCGCAACTCGGAGAGCCTGGCAGGTCTCGCCTACGAAATCAAGATATCCGGGGGTATCGAGAACATTGATCTTGCAGTCCTTCCATGTCATATTAAGAACGGACGCGGACAGAGAGAAGCCTCTCTTTACTTCCTCGGCATCGTAATCGGACACGGTATTTCCGTCGCCGACCTTTCCGAGACGGTCAGTCGCTCCCGTTATATAAAGCATAGCCTCCGCGAGTGAAGTCTTTCCGCTTCCTCCGTGTCCAAGCAATGCGACATTTCTGATTTTTTTGGTTTCTACAATAGCCATTGGCATTTCCTCCTTCTCCGCCCCTGTGCGGAACAAAATAAATTTATATTCTCGGACATAACGTATGTTCGTCGGAAAATATCATAGGGTTATACTATATTATACAATATTACGGCATTTTTTTCAAGATGTTTTATTGTATTTTTTCAATGGCGGGTGTAGAAATAACGACCGAATTTTTGGGTATTTTAGCCAAACAAAAATTACAGCGCTCTGCCATCGTGATCCTCAGTGAGCTGTTTTCCGTCAGCATACGCCTTCATTTCCCCAATATCGAAGGTCACAGCAACGCCCGCGTTGAAGTGGCGGCATTCCTCTCCCGCACGGAGGACTCGGTTGAAGTCTCTTGTGGGTTCTCTTCCCGTTCGGTTATCGTCGTTGAACTTTGTGCCGTTTGTCGCCCACATACAAAAGGTGCGGAGTGGACTTTCGGCGTAAATATTACTGAAGGCGTTGCTTCCGCCGCTGTAGCCGTGGTGGGTCACCTGCATGATATCGGTCTTGAGATAATCACCGTAGGTAGCCACAAGCTGATCGATCGCCGTCCACTCACAATCGCCTATGATAAGCAGTGAGCGATCCTGAGCCTCTCCGTAAAAGTTCAGCTTGCATACAGAGCTGCCGAAATTTATAAACGCGAACGTATGCTCATCCACCTCGGTCTTATAGTGATGGAGATAGTCCTCATAGGTATAGATGACCTCTATATCACATCCCGCCTCATGTATGGTCTCGCCTGTGTGGATCACATGATGGATGGCATCCGGATAATAGGTATTCATTCGGGTGATGAAATTATTTACGCGAAGCCCTTCGTTCTGAGTATTCTTTTCCATGGAAAATGTGGTCTTCGCAAAGTCGGGAAAATTATACCACACCTCGTTCACGTCAACGTCATCG
>JAFTQL010000019.1 GCA_017462795.1 Clostridia bacterium | reverse complement strand
GTAGCCGGGCATTACGGTATCGAGGTCGATAACGCACACAGCCCTTCCGCTCTTCTCGTCAAAGAGTATGTTGTTGAGCTTTGTATCGTTATGGGTGACTCTCAGCGGCAGTTCTCCCGCCCTGTGAGCGTCCTCCAGGGTGTGACAAAACTGCTCTCTCCTGCGTGCAAACTCAACCTCCGCCTGAACCTCCGCCAGCCTTCCGCAGGCATCCTTTTCCACAGCTTTCATAAGGTTCTCATAACGCCAAGAGGTGTTATGGAAGTTTGCGATGGTCTCGTGGAGCTTGTGAGCGGGGTAATCGGAGAGAAGCTGTTGGAAGTTACCGAATGCTTCCGCGCAGCTGTAGAAATCCTGTACGCATTCCACCGTATCCCGCGAGATTCGTGCCCTCGGTAAATTCAAATACTCTCCACGGCTCTCCCGAGCTGTCCTTGCAGAAGCTGTCTCCGTCAAGCGTTGGAAGTACGGTGAGCGTAGCTCTTGATGCATCCTCGCCTTTGCTTTGCGTACGGGCTTTTATATGCTCGGTGATACCTATGATGTTTTCCATTACCTTTTCGGGGCAGGGGAACACGTGGGAATTCATTCGCTGAAGAATATATCTTTTTTTACCGTATGTCACAAGAAAGGTATCGTTAATATGTCCGTTGCCGTAGGGCGTACAGGAGTCCGGAGTCTCGGTGAAGTAAGAGGCGAGTATTTGTGTAAGATCAAACTGACGATTATTCATTTACTGTCTCTGTCTCCTCAAACTTACTGTTGGCAAGCATCAGCTTTATTCTGTTTTCCTGATTTACGGCGGTAGCGCCCGCGTCATAGTCTATGGCAACTATATTTATATTGGGGTTCTTTTCCTTGATGGGCTTCATCATGCCCTTTCCGCAGATGTGGTTGGGCAGACAGCCGAAGGGCTGAGTACATACGATATTGGGAATACCCTTATCGGCAAGCTCCAGCATCTCGGCGGTGAGCAGCCATCCCTCGCCCATCTTGACTCCTACCTCGATATATCCCTTGGCAAGGGACACGGTGTGGTCGAAGTGAGTAGGCGGATCAAATCTGAGTTTTCCTTTATGATGTCGATAAGATCCTGTTGCTTTCCTGTCAGAAACTTATAAGCGAATTTATAGATAAAGCCAAGCTGCTTGCGCATTCCATACAGCTTTGTATCCATAATGTTGTTGTAAACGCAGTACAGGCAGAAGTCCACAAGACCGGGGACTGTGACCTCCGCGCCCTCGCTGACAAGAAAGTCCTCAAGGTTGTTGTTGCCTAAGGGTGAATACTTTACGAATATCTCACCCACAATGCCCACACGAGGCTTTTTTATTTCCTCTCGGGGAATATTGCGGAAGTCCTCAACAATTTTCTTGTAGTTTTCCTTTACCTTTTTGTATGAGACCTTGTTGTTGCCCGTCATCTCCTCGGCAAGTCTGTTTGTCCACTCCTCCGCCAGTCTTTCGCTCTCTCCCTTTTTGATCTCGTAGGGGATACACTGATTGCGCAGGAGCATCAGCAGATCCGCATAGAATACCGCATACATCATGCGGTACAGCATGGGGAGCGTCAGCTTGAAGCCGGGGTGCTTTTCAAGTCCGGCAAGGCTGAAGGATATAACGGGAACATGACCGTAGCCTGCCTTCGCAAGGGCTTTTCGTATGAGATTTATGTAGTTTGACGCACGGCATCCGCCGCCTGTCTGAAACATTATCAGCGCTACACGATCGGGGTCGTACTTACCGCTCTGAAGGGCGTGGATAAACTGACCGATAACAAGTATGGCGGGATAGCAGGTGTCATTGTGACAGTATTTAAGTCCCGTGTCCTTTATCTCCTGACCTTGTGTGAAAAGTATCTCCGTTTTGAAGCCGTAGTTGTGGAGTACCTTTGAGATCAGCGTGAAGTGCATGGGAAGCATGTTGGGGATAAGGATGGTATAGTCCTTTTTCATTTCCTCTGTAAAGGTAATATATCCGTTTTCCATTTGCACCTCCTTATTGCTCCAGAGCGCCGATAAGACTGCGGAGTCTTATTTTTACCGCTCCGAGATTTGTGATCTCGTCTATTTTTATCTGTGTATAGAATTTGCCCTTTTCCTCAAGGATGGAGCGCACCTCGTCGGTAGTGATGGCATCCACTCCGCAACCGAAGGAAACAAGCTGAACAAGCTGAACGTCCTTGTTCTCCGAGGCGAAGCGCGCCGCGCGGTAGAGACGGGCGTGATATGTCCACTGATTGAGCACCCTGACGCTCTGATGTCCCGTAAGGTGGCATATGCTGTCCTCGCTGACAACGGCAAAGCCGAGTGAGTTTGCCAGCTTGTCGATACCGTGACCTATCTCCGGATCAATGTGGTAGGGTCTGCCCGCGAGTATCATTATCTGCTTTCCGTTGACTCTTGCCCAGGCGAGAGCGCGCTCTCCCTCGTCGCGGATAGCCTGCATGTACTTGTCGTATTCCTCAAATCCATGTCTGATGGCTTTTTTTACGTCCTTGAGCGTTATACCGTTAAAGATAGGGGAGAGGTAGCTGTAAAGTCCCTTGGCGAACTCATGTCTGTTGTTGATGTTGAGATAGGGGAAGAGAAACCTTGTGTCTCCGAGTGACTCCATATTACCGTTGAGAAGCTCTGAGTAATAGGCGACAACGGGGCAATTGTAGTGATTGTCCGCGTATTTTTCGTCAATATTATATGTAAGACAGGGATAGAATATGGCGCTGACGCCCTTTTCAACCAGCTCCTCCATGTGACCGTGCATTATCTTTGCGGGATAGCAGGCGGTATCGGAGGGGATGGAGAACTGTCCCTTTTCATATGTGCGCTTTGTGGACATAGAGGACACCTCTATGTCAAATCCGAGGGAGGAGAACAGGCCGTGCCACAGGGGCAGTAGCTCGTACATACCGAGAGCAAGCGGCAATCCTATAGTTCCGCGCGCTCCATCGACTTTTCTGTCAGCCGCGATACCCATCAGATAATTTCTCTTGAACTCATGAAGATTGGGGGCTTTCTCGCCCTCTGTCCTGAGCCCCAGTCCCTTTTCACACTGGTTGCCCGAAATAAACCTTTTACCGCCCGCAAAGGTGTTTACCGTAAGGTGGCAGTTATTGGTACATCCGCGACAGACGGTTGATTTTGATGTATGTACAAAGTCCCTGAGCTCATCGGCGCTGAGTATACCGCTTTTCTCAAGCTTCATCGAGCAGAGCGCCGCGCCGTATGCTCCCATGAGTCCCGCGATGGCGGGTCTTATTACGTTTTTGCCAAGCTCCATCTCGAACGCTCGGAGCACCGCGTCATTGTAGAATGTGCCGCCCTGAACGACGATATGCTCGCCAAGCTCATCCGCACTTCCCGCGCGTATTACCTTATATATGGCGTTCTTGACAACACTGACCGAGAGTCCCGCGCTGATATCCTCAACTGTTGCGCCGTCTCTCTGAGACTGCTTGACAGATGAATTCATAAATACCGTACAGCGACTGCCAAGGTTGACGGGGGCAGGGCTGAACAGTCCCTTCCTCGCGAAATCGTCGATGGTGTACCCCATAGATCGTGCAAAGGTCTCGATAAACGAGCCGCAGCCCGAGGAACACGCCTCATTGAGCATGATGCTGTCGATAGCTCCGTTGCGTATGCGGAAGCACTTGATGTCCTGTCCGCCAATGTCAAGTATAAAGTCAACTTCGGGTAGAAAATGCTTTGCGGCGGTATAGTGCGCAATGGTCTCAACAAGACCGAGATCAACGCCGAAGGCGTTTTTGATAAGCTCCTCGCCGTATCCAGTGACCGCGCTTCCGCAGATCTTTATCCTGTCACCGCACAGCTCATAGATATGCGCGAGCTGTTCTTTGACTATCTCAACAGGATTTCCCTTATTGGAGTTGTAAAAGGAATAGAGTATATCACAGTCGGCGGACAGAAGCACCAGCTTTGTGGTAGTACTTCCGCAGTCGATTCCGAGATATGCGTTTCCGCTGTAGGCGGAAATATCCTTTTCGGCAACTCCCGCCTTTGAGTGGCGGGCTCTGAAATCCGCGTATGCCTCGCGGCTCTCAAACAGAGGGGGCATGCGGTTGGCGCTTACGGAGGTAGAGATGCTTGAAAGTATTTTCTCGGAGAGTGTGTCTATGTCGGTGTACTCACCTGTTTTCTGTGCATACAGTGACGCTCCGAGAGCTACGGCAAATCTGGCATACTCGGGGAATACAGCCTCATCATCGCCAAGTCCCAGTGTTTCCTTGAAGCGCTCTCTCAGACCCTTACAGTAGTAAAGCGGTCCGCCGAGGAAGAGTACCTTGCCCTTTATCTTCCGTCCCTGCGCAAGCCCCGCAATGGTCTGATTCACCACCGCCTGATAGATGCTTGCCGCGACGTCCTCCTTTTTAGCACCCTGATTGAGCAGGGGCTGGATGTCTGTTTTTGCGAAAACTCCGCAACGCGACGCTATGGGATAGATCCTCGTGTGACGGAGGCTTATCTCATCCAATTCGTCGGCAGTGATGTCCAGAAGCGTTGCCATCTGGTCTATAAACGCTCCCGTACCGCCTGCGCAGGTTCCGTTCATTCGCTCGTCCGTACCGCCCTCGAAGAAGATGATCTTAGCATCCTCTCCGCCAAGCTCAATGACAGCGCCGGTGTCGGGCTCAAGTGTCTTCACGACCTCGCCCGTGGCAAACACCTCCTGCACAAAGGGAATGCCGCATGCCTCCGCAAGTCCCAGACCTGCGGAGCCCGAAAGAGCGGCGGCGAACCGCTTGCCCTCAAGAAGTGGGCGCATTTCCTCAAGCATTTCAAGTGTTTTCTGACGCACCTGCGCCATATGTCGTTGGTATTTCTCGTATATGACATTGCCGTCCTCACGCAAAACGGTCTTTACCGTGGTCGAGCCTATGTCAATGCCGAGTGAATAGTTTTTTTCCTGCATATAGCTGTTTCCTTATCTTTGTTTATTTGATAGGGTCATTCAAGTTCAAATGCTCCGGTGTAAAGCTGATAGTATTTTCCCTTTTCCTCAATAAGCTTTTCATGGCTGCCGCGCTCGATTATTGAGCCGTGTTCAAGTACCATGATAACGTCTGAGTTGCGGACGGTGGAAAGCCTGTGAGCGATAACGAATACCGTCCTGCCCTTCATAAGCGCGTCCATGCCTCTTTGTACCAGCGCTTCTGTACGCGTGTCGATGGAGGATGTAGCCTCGTCGAGTATCATAACGGGAGGATCGGCCACCGCCGCGCGGGCGATGGACAGCAGCTGGCGCTGTCCCTGAGAGAGATTTGCACCGTTTGCCGTGAGCATGGTGTTATAGCCGTCGGGCAATCTTGTGATAAAGTCGTCCGCGTTCGCCAGCTTTGCCGCCGCGATACATTCCTCATCGGTGGCGTCCAGCTTGCCATAACGGATGTTCTCCATAACAGTTCCCGTAAACAGGTTGGTGTCCTGAAGAACGATACCGAGAGAGCGGCGCAGATCGGCTTTTTTGATCTTGTTGATGTTTATGCCGTCATAGCGGATCTTTCCGTCGTCAATGTCGTAGAATCGGTTTATAAGGTTGGTGATGGTGGTCTTACCCGCGCCCGTCGCACCGACAAAGGCGACCTTCTGACCGGGCTCGGCGTAAAGAGTGATGTCATTGAGTACCGTCTTTTCGGGAACATAGCCAAAGTCCATATGCTCGATGCGGACGTCGCCCATCAGCCTTGTATATGTGACCGTACCTGTGCCGTGAGGATGCTTCCAAGCCCACATGCCCGTTCTTTCCTCGCACTCAACTATCTTGCCATCGATCTCCCTGGCGTTTACCAGAGTTACATATCCCTCATCCTTCTCGGGCTCTTCGTCAAGAAGCTCAAATACCCGCTTTGCTCCTGCCATCGCCATAACGATGGAGTTCATCTGCTGAGAGAGCTGGCTTACGTTGTTGGTAAACTGACGTGTCATGTTGAGGAAGGGAACGACAACCGCTATGCCCATTGCCTGACCCGATATGGATACATTGTTCACGTTACCGCTGATTATAAGCATACCGCCGACAAACGCCACGAGAACGTAAAGGATATTACCGATGTTACCCATTATGGGCATAAGAATATTGGCAAAGCGGTTTGCGTTGGTTGCGTCGCGGCAAAGCTGCTCATTGACCGCGTCAAAGTCCTTTTCGCTCTGCTCCTCGTGGCAGAATACCTTGACGACCTTCTGACCCTCCATCATCTCTTCCACAAAGCCCTCTGTCTTTGCTATGGATTTCTGCATCTTCACAAAGTATTTAGCGCTGTTACCGCCTATCTTTTTGGTGACGAACACCATTGCGCAAGCGGCAAAGGCGACAACGAGAGCCATCCACGCGCTGAGATACAGCATGTAGAAAATGAGGAATCCGAGAATGAGGGCAGAGCTGATTATCTGGGGAATGGTTCTGGAGATAAGCTCGCGGAGCGTGTCTATGTCATTGGTATAGTAGGACATGATATCTCCGTGAGGATGTGTGTCAAAATAGCGCAGGGGCAGTGACTGCATCTTATCAAACATACGCTTGCGCATCTTGTTCATAAAGCCCTGTGTGACTATCGCCATTGTACGCGTGTGGATAAAGGACGCGACAAGTCCCACAAGATAGATGCCTATCATTATGCCGATAGCTGTGAAGATACGTGCCTTTACCGAATCCCAGCCGGTCTCAAGACCCTCATTGATGAGGTTAATGAAAAGGTTCATGAAAAAGCTTGCCACGGTGGACGCGATAGCTGTCAGCGCGATACAGATTATTACCGCCGTCATTTGCAGACGGTATTCGCTGAACAAAAGCTTTATAAGACGGGGAATAGCACCCTTGTTTTGCTTCATAGCCTGTTTTTTATTTGTCTTTGCGGTGTTTTTCATTGCTTGTCACCCCCCTTGTTCTGAGATTCGTATACTTCTCTGTAAATGGGGCTCTTCTCAAGAAGCTCGGCATGAGTTCCCACGGACTCTATCCGTCCGCCGTCCATGACGACTATCTTGTCAGCATGCTCCACCGAGGAGGTTCTCTGAGCTATGATTATCTTGGTAGTGTCGGGTATCTCCTCGGCAAACGCCTTTCTGATAAGTGCGTCCGTCTTGGTGTCAACGGCACTTGTGGAGTCGTCGAGAATAAGTATTTTTGGCTTCTTCAAGAGGGCGCGGGCGATACAAAGCCTTTGCTTCTGACCGCCTGACACGTTTGTTCCGCCCTGTTCGATGTAGGTGTCATATTTGTCGGGAAAACGCTGAATAAACTCGTCTGCCTGAGCGAGACGGCATATTCTTTCCATCTCCTCGTCGGTGGCGTCGGGATCGCCCCAACGGAGATTTTCCTTGATAGTACCCGAGAAGAGGACGTTTTTCTGAAGCACTACGGATACCTGATTACGCAGTGCCTCAATACCGTAATCCCGCACATCAACTCCGCCCACCTTGACAGAGCCCTCGCTGACGTCGTAAAGACGGGAGATAAGCTGGACGAGAGAGGTCTTTCCGCTTCCCGTGCCGCCGATGATACCCAGTGTTTCACCCGATGCCACAAACAGATTGATGTCTGAGAGGGAATTCTTTTTTGATGTAGCGGAATAGCGGAAGCTTACGTTATTGAAGATAATGCTTCCGTCTCTTACCTCGGTCACGGGATTTTCGGGATCAACGATGGAGCTTTTTTCATTTATTACCTCAGCGATACGGTTTGCGGAGGCAACGGACATGGAGACCATAACGATTATCATGGAGACCATCATAAGGCTCATAAGTATCTGCGCGCCGTATGTGAGAAGGGAGGAAAGCTCGCCGACGGTAAGCTCCGTAGCTCCGGAGTTAACGATAAGCATAGAGCCGAAGAGGCAGATGATTATCATGTTGAAGTTAAAGCAGAACTGCATGAGAGGGTTATTGAGCGAGAGTATCTTTTCGGCTCTCGTAAAGTCACCACACACCTCGTCGGAGGCGGAGCCGAACTTCTTTGTCTCAAATTTTTCTCTTACATACGCCTTTACGACACGCATTCCCGAAACGTTTTCCTGAACGGAGTTGTTGAGGTTATCGTATTTTTTGAATACCGATTTGAATATGGGGTGCGCTTTTCTTATGATGAGAAACAGACCAACAGCCAGGAAGGGGATGATTATGGCGAATGCCGTTGACATCTTGGGGCTTATCACCATTGCCATGACAAAGGCAAAGATAAGCATCATGGGACAGCGTACAGCTGTTCTTATTATCATCATAAAGGACATCTGGACATTGGATACATCTGTGGTAAGTCTTGTTACAAGACCGGAGGTTGAAAATTTATCGACGTTGGCAAAGGAGAAATTTTGTACGGAAGCATAGAGGTCATGTCGAAGATTTTTTGCAAATCCGCAGGAGGCTTTTGCGGCGAAATGTCCCGAAAGCGCTCCGCAGGTAAGGGAAAGAACAGCCATAAGCACGAGCAACAGCCCGTATTTCACAATAACATTCATGTCGCAGCCGTTCTCAATATTATTAACCAGCTTTGCGGTGATGAACGGGATAAAGCATTCGATAACTACCTCTCCTGCAATAAAGATGGGCGCGAGTATGGAAACGCGTTTGTATTCACGAACACTCTTCAGCAGTGTGCCAATCATAAAAAAACAAAAACTCCTTTCGATACGCATAAGATTACATTATACATAATTAATTATAATACTTTTTGATTACCCATTAAACCTTTCTTTGTAAATTATGTTTGAATATAAAATTGACTTTTTGAAAATATGTGTTTTAAGTTGTATTTTACGGCTGTGAAACACACATTTTTTGCCGTGGAAAACAAAAATCCCCCCCTTATTTGTGAAAAAAGAAGGGGGAATATTATTCATTTTTTTGCTCTGTACTCACTTGGGGTGATGCCCATCTGCTTCAGAAACGCCCGGTTGAAGGTACGCAGAGTGTTGAAGCCCACTATGTCGCTTATCTCGGTGATGGACTTATCGCTTTTTTGCAGATATTTACAGGCGTTGGAGACACGCAGGGAATTGATGTAATCGTTAAAGCCCATTCGCAGCTTGTTGCTCATTATGTGAGATATGTAATATTTGCTGATATGCAGCTCCTTCTCAAGTATATCCAGGGACAGGGGCTTTGAGGAGTTATTGATGCAGTAGTTGAGGATAGAACCGAGAACATTGTATTCCTTTGCCTGAACATCCTTGACGGTGAGCTTTTGCAGTATCTTTCCGAAAAATGAGAGAAGATATCCGCGTAGTATGGTGTCCTTGTACTGCTCGTTGCCGTAATATGAATCCGATATCTTTTTGGCGAGCAGAGAGAGATCCTCGTCAAGCGCGCCGCCCTTGATGATGTTTGACTCGGGGATGCTTGAGGTGAACTGCTTTGTAAATTCCGATATGATGTCGGGATTGACTATCATCAGTATGAATTTTTCCTTCTCAAGCGTCTCAAAGCGGTGGATCTGGTTTGGAAAAACGATAATAACATCTCCTGCCTCAACATCGTATACGTTACTGTCAACGGTAACGCGGGTCCTTCCGCCCATAAGAAACGCAAGCTCGATGTGGTAGTGAAGATGAGATGTGTACGCAAGGGATTTACTTTTGTAGTCGGAATCCCTACAATAAAAATCGTCTCTTTTATTCTCGTAAAAGGGCTTCATCATATCCTCCTCGGTCATGTATGGCTTTATTTTACCACAATATTTGTCTCATTTCAAGTCCTTTTGCACAATTTTTTGACAATATTTATATATATCGGGATTGCAGATGGCTCAACAGGAAACAATAAGGAAAAAAGAGGATGAGGTGTGGGGAATGAACATACTTTTGCTTACGTCGGAAATGGATGAGGGCGGGGCGGAGACACACGTCCGCGGTCTTGCCGAGGCGCTGGTGCGCAGAGGCTATGGTGTGACGGTCGCTTCTGCGGGCGGGAGACTTGCGTCGGAGCTGGGAAGAGAGGGCGTGTCCCACATGACCCTACCGCTGAACAGGAAAGATCCGTTTTCCTTGGCAAAGTGCTATTTTGGTCTGCGACGTGCAGTTAAGGAGAGAAATTTCAGGATCGTGCACGCCCATTCACGCATAGCCGCCTTGGTGGCATCGTGGGTGTGCGCGGGAAAAAAGGGGAGAAATATCTGCTTTGTCACCACTATTCACGCTCATTTTCGCGAGGATCGACTGTTGCACCGACTGTCAAGGTGGGGCAGGGGCGTTATTGCCGTCAGTGACGACCTGCGGATGTATCTGCTTACTCATAGCCGCGATGTGCTTGCGGAGAATGTGGCGGTTATCCCCAACGGCATAGATACGGAGGTGTTTACCCCGTCGGAGAGCAAGGGAGGCAAAAGCATACGGATCGTGTTTCTCAGCCGTCTTGATTCGGATTGCTCTATGGCGGCACAGGCGCTTTGCGGTGTGGCGGAGAGGCTTTGTCGGAAATACTGCCACGCGGAGATAGTTATCGGCGGTGGTGGCGGGGAATATGACAAAATAAAAAGGCTTGCGGACAGTGTAAATGACAGGATGGGCAAGGAGACGGTGAGGATGGCGGGACGTATTGATGATGTTCGTGCCTTTCTTGCCGATGCGGACGTATTCGTAGGCGTTTCAAGAGCTGCGCTGGAGGCGATGTCCTGTGCCGTTCCCGTGGTGCTTGCGGGCAACGAGGGCTTTCTCGGTATTGCGGAGGGGGATACGCTTGAGCGCGGAGAGGCAACAAATTTCTGTTGTCGGGGCTGCGGAGCGCTCAGTGAGGACAGGCTTTTCGGAGCGCTTGAAAAAATGCTTGACAGAAGCGCCGAGGAGCGGGAGGCACTTGGGCGGTGGCTGAGGGAATACGTGGTCCTGCGTCATTCCGCCGACAGGGTGGCTGAGCGGACGGAGCGCTTTTACAAGGAGATGATGAGCGGAGTTCGACTTGGCACGGGGGGCGTATTGCTTTGCGGATATTACGGCTTTGGGAATATGGGTGACGACCTTTTGCTGACCTCGGCTGTAAAGCGGGCGGGGGAGAAATTTCCACGGATGCCCGTTGTAGCTCTTACGTCCGGGGGATGGCGGGACAGTAGAAAATTCGGTATCGTGTGCGTCCGCAGATCCGATCCCTTTTCGGTCATGTCAGCGATAAATAAAGCGGAAGTGGTTGTGTTTGGCGGAGGTACTCTTCTTCAGAACAGCACCTCACGAAGGTCATTGTGGTACTATTTGTTTATATTGAGATATGCCAAACGGAAGGGGAAACGTGTTGAGCTGTGGGGGAACGGCATCGGGGAGATATTCGGAGAGCGCGCCCGCAGAATGACAGCGTCGGCATTATCAAGGTGCGACTATTTGGGGATGCGGGAGCGGGAATCAGCGATATTGGCAAGGGAGCTGATGGTTGAATACGGTATGCGCATGCCGTATATGGAGCTTGAGGCAGACCTTGCCATGGGTCATCCTCCGACAGGCGGTAGGGGGGACTATATTCTCAGCCGTCTCGGTGTGAGTTCCGATGCGCGTACAGCGGTAATAGCCTTGCGCGGTATAGAAAAACGGGGATATATGGCAAGCCTTGAAAAGTGGATAAGCGCCCTTGTGTGCGAGGGTATCAAGCCTGTGTTTATTGCCATGTATCCCACTGAGGACATGGAAGTCAGCCGACGCATATGCCGCAATGTTGGCGGTGTTCTTGCTTATCCCGTAAGCGCTGCCGATGCGGTCTCTCTTATGAAACACTCTTGCATGGTATGCGGTATGAGATACCACGCGCTTGTTCTCGCACAGCTTTCCGGCACTCCCTTTATAGGCTTCGGCGGTGAGTCCAAGATCCGCTCCTTTTGCCGTTCACACGGCGGTATCTACTACACAGACCTGCTTATCTTTCGTGAAATGAAAAGAGTGTAAACGGGCTTGTGTATGTCAAAAGAATAAAAACAGATAAACACAAAACCGCATCCCGCGGGTGCGGGATGCGGTTGGGTCGACTTATTTTTGCTCATTCCATTCGACGAAATGATAGCTGTCGAGTATTTGAAAATACTTGGCGAGACGTTCGTAGAGGGGATGGGCTTTTTCTCCGAAATGCTCGTCTACCTCTTTGCCGATATCAAAGATAGTCTTTTCACCGTCCATGACAGGCCATACAAAGCTGCCGAGCTCATCAAGGTGTATGTGAGACACCTTGGGCTTTCTGAACAGCACCTGAGCGATCCTGTTGAACGCTCCCTTGTTGTCAATATCAAGCGTGACAAGTCCTTTATCGTCCTGTGACCAGCGAAGATGCGCGGCACGGACAGGACGGAGGTCAAGGTAATTTCCGGAGCTTTTCTGTTTTTTCTTTTTCATGACTTATTATTTATTTTTCTTTGTCTTTTTCCAAACCGAGAACTTGAGCAGTGAGAGTATCACAAGTCCGAATACCACAAGTCCCGAAATGCTCGCAAAGGGCTCGGGAAGGTTGATGAATTCGGAGAGATCGATAAGCTTGTCAAGTCCGAATACGGCGAGGAGCGCAAGCACGATACCCACAAGTCCCTCGCCCGCTATCATACCTGAGCAGAAGAGGATACCGTCGTTGACGATACGCTTCTTGTCTTCCTCGTTCTTTTTCTTCATCTTGTCAAATACAAGACGGATGATACCGCCGACCATGATACAAGCGTTGAGCTGTACGGGCAGGTAGATACCGATAGCGAAGGGAAGAACGGGAATGCCGATTATCTCGGCTACGATGGCGATGAACACACCTGTGAACACAAGCCCCCAGGGAAGGTTGCCTTCCATAACGCCCTCGATGATCATCTTCATAAGAGTTGCCTGAGGAGCGGCAAGCTCTTCAGAACCGAAGCCCCAGGCACTGTCAAGGAGATACAGGGTGCCGCCTATGGCAAGAGCCGCGGCTACAACACCGATTATCTCGCCTATCTGCTGTTTCTTGGGAGTAGCCCCGAGGAGATAGCCTGTTTTGAGGTCCTGAGAGGTATCGCCTGAGATAGCCGCAACGATACAGATGATAGAACCGATAGCGATAGCGCTTCTCATACCGTCAGCGCCGCTGTCACCTGTAAGCTTGAGGATGAGGGTTGCTATAAGAAGAGTAGCGATCGCCATGCCCGAAACGGGGTTATTACTGCTTCCTACAAGTCCTACCATTCTTGAGGAAACGGTAGCGAAGAAGAAGCCGAAAATAACAACGATAACAGCGCCAATAAGGCTTACGGGAATAGCAGGAACGAGCCATACAAGAATGGTGAGTACGGCAATGGCGATGAGAACTATCTTCATGCTGATGTCCTGAGCTGTACGGGATGTGTCAAGAGAAGATCCGCCCTTCATACCCTTTATGGAGTCGCGGAAGGTGCGTATAATGAGGGGCAGTGACTTGATAAGGCTGATGATACCGCCTGCAGCCAGAGCGCCCGCGCCGATGTAGCGGATGTAGGAGCTCCAGATAGCGGAGGCGCCGCCCTCGGCAAACATAGTGCCTATGGTTTCCGTACCGGGGTAAAGTATAGTTCCCGAGCCAAAGAGGACGATAAGGGGGATGAGCACCATCCAACTAAGGACACCGCCCGAGAACATGTAGGAGGATATTCTCGGACCGCAGATGTAGCCCACGCTCATTACCGCGGGGTAGATCTGAGTTCCTATCTCGCCTGCGTATCCCTTTACTCTGAGTGATATCTCGCCGGGAACAGCCTTGATACCGTCGATGATAAACTTGAAGAGAGCCGCAAAGCCCATGCCAGCGAATACTGTGGATGCGTTTGAGCCGCCTTTCTCACCCGCCAAAAGCACCTCTGCGCAGGCAGTGCCCTCGGGGTAGGGGAGAGTGCCGTGTTCTCTGACTATAAGAGCATTGCGAAGGGGCACCATAAAGAAAACGCCAAGCAGACCGCCGAGAAGGGCGATGAGAGTGATCTCAATGAGCCCGGGCTTGTCCATAGTTCCCTCAGCCGCCCAAAGGAAGAGCGCGGGAAGTGTAAAGATAGCTCCTGCCGCGAGGGACTCGCCCGCAGAGCCGATGGTCTGAACGACATTGCTCTCAAGGATGGAGTTCTTGCGCATAATAACACGAATAACGCCCATTGCGATAACAGCGGCGGGAATGGAGGCGGATACCGTCATACCGACTCTGAGACCGAGATAAGCGTTTGCTGCGCCGAATATTACCGCAAGAAGAATACCCATGATGATGGATGTCACCGTTAATTCGGGAGTGATCTTTTCCGCGGGGATATAGGGCTTAAAGTTTTTCTGATTGTCCATAATTATCTCCGTTTCTTTTTAGAATTTATTTTTGTCAATCATGTTATTATAACATATATCCGTGAAAAAAGCAAGTCCTTTTATGCTTTTTGTTTATTATGTGTAATTATCGCTGAACTTACAACAGCTTTTCCAAAATATCTATATCTTCCTTGGTGGTTGCCCATGAGGTGGCGAAGCGGACGACGGTATGAGTGGGGTCTTTCTTCTCCCAGAATCCGAAGGCGACCGAACTCTCAAGCTCCTTCATTTTGCTGTCCTCAAGGATGATGAAGATCTGGTTTGTCGTAGTATTTATAAAAAATTCATAGCCCCTGGAGGTGAAGATATCCCGCATTTTGTCCGCCATCCGGATGGCGTGGCGGCTTATGTCAAAGTAAAGCCCGTCGGTAAACAGCGTATCAAACTGGATGCCGAGAAGTCTGCCCTTGGCGAGCAGTGCGCCGTGTTGCTTTATGACAGTCATGAAGTGGGGCGGAGTGTTGTTTCTGGTGAACACCACAGCCTCGCCGCACAGAGCGCCCACCTTGGTGCCGCCTATGTAGAACACATCGCAAAGCCGCGCGATGTCCACAAGGGTCGCGTCGGTGTCACTGCTCATAAGACCGTAGCCGAGGCGCGCGCCGTCCATATAGAGTGGGATATTGTATTCCTTACAGGTCGCCGAGAGTGCCTCAAGCTCGGCTTTTGTGTACAGCGTGCCGTATTCCGTGGGATGGGAGATGTACACCATACCGGGGAAGACCGCGTGATCGTGGTTGGCATCGGCATAAAAGCCCGCGAGATATGCGCGCAGAACGTCGGGGGATAGCTTTCCATCATGCTGAGGCAGTGTCAGCACCTTGTGTCCCGACAGCTCTATAGCCCCCGCCTCGTGGGTGCTTATGTGTCCCGTATCGGCGGCGACCACGCCCTCATAGCTTCTCAGCATGGAAGCTATGACCGTCAGATTTGTCTGCGTGCCGCCAACGAGAAAATGCACGTCCGCCTCGGGACACCCGCACGCCTCGCGTATCTTTTTCTTTGCACTCTCACAATATTTGTCGTCGCCGTAGCCCGACAGCTTTTCCATATTGGTTTTTAAAAGCTGCTCAAGTATCTTCTCATGAGCGCCTTGTGTGTAGTCACTTTCAAATGATATCATTTTTGTCCTCCGTGTCGGTTATGATCGTTTATAATTGCTTTATATTGAGTATATTTAAAACTGTTTTTTATTCGGCATTTGCGAAATATTTTATAATATCAGTGTCAAGTAATGATATATTTCCGGTTTTCACATAATCTCCGAGCATGGAATTGACATAGTCCTGACTTATGCTTGAGTACAGTGAGGCAGAGGGGACGGTGCCGTAGATGGCTCTGTATATCATGTGAGCGCCTACATAGCCCGCAAGCGGTTTGCTGTGTCTGTGCTGATCGTCAACGCAGAAATCCCATACGCTCATATTTCTTTCCGACATCAGCTCATCGATCTCACTCTTCCAATCAAGGCAGACAATGTCGGAGTATTTGCCTTTTGCCGATGATATGGCACCGGAGCTTTCATTGTGGGCAGGGAATATAACAAGCTCCGCGCCGCCCGTCTTGCAGGCGGATTTGAGAATATCCAGATTGGAGACCTCATCTGTGGCGTAAAGCCCACATATGAACACGAGGTCATATTTACCGCTTCGGATATTGTTCATAAGCGCGGTGTCCGAGGTATATGTGCTCACTCGTGCATAGCCGCGGGACTTGGCATCTACGGAGCAGTTTTTTCCGTTTCTTTGCAGCATTTCCCCGAGTATACTCCCAATGCTTGAGCTGTTTATAAAGCTGTTTCCGAGAATTGCGATAGAGGTGGGAGAGCTGACGTGAGAAAGTACACCGATATTGGAGTCGGTTGACAGCGGAGATACCATGGCCGTCATGAGAAGGCGTTTTTCGGTAAAGTCGTTGACCTCCGAGCAGGGAACTGTAAGAGTGGCGCTCCTTTGCTTGCCGTCGGTTTTGTATTGATAATAATATCTGTATCGGACCTCACCTTCCGCCCCCGAGGCTTCAATGCTCATCTGCATGGTAACATCCTTGTCGGATGCCGTATCGCTTTTGAGAATTTGCCAGCTGTCGGCATCTGCCGCCTCACCCGCGACCAGAGCTCCGAGGCGCTCGCCGTCCCTGCTTATATCATAGCCGCCGCTCTGTTCTGTAAAGCTCCACTCGCTGGGGACACTGAGTCTCAGAGCATGGTTATCTCCCCGAAAGGCAAAGTGGTGCGAGGAGTAATCTACCGCATCGTATCTCTCTATTGTCTCATAAGCGGTATCATTTATGTCAATGTCGGGGGTGGATGTATCGTCGGGGGAAGTCGTATCCCGCTTGCAAGCGCTCAGCAGAACAGAGAAAAGTAATATAAACGCGATCAGAGTTTTTTTGATGTTTTTTTTCATATGTATACCTGTTTGTTCCTTGAATATTTTAAATATTGTTATCCGTTTGTGTGATTGGAGAAGACGAGCTATAGGTAAGCTTTTTCCCTATGTATGTCACGAGTGCGCATAGGTAGCACAGCACGGCTACTTCCGCCAGTGAATGATAGATATTGACTTGCAGAACATCCGTCTGTGTGCGCAAAAAGATCTCAATGACGCCAAGAATAGCAAAGGCGGCAACGGCGAAGCGATGAGCTTTATGGATCAGCTTATCCTTCACGAGAGCAAATATGATAAGCACAAATCCTACGATGTTCGCAAGGCTTGAAGCATCCTCGATGGAAACATTTAGCGTAGAGAAAAGTTGATTGATGATATACGCATCCTGGCTCATTATCTCAGGCATAAATACGAATATCAGGCTACCGGAGATCTGACCGATAAATATTGACAGAGTTTCGCTTAAAAGAATTGTTACACAAGCAGCCGAGAGAAGATTATTTTTACGTACTCTTTGATATTCATATCCAAAATATGTGAGGAAAATCAGAAGCGCAAATTTAATATAAGTATCAAGCGTAGACATTATCGAAACAAGCTGTACGGCGGTTGCCTGCGATATCGCTGTGGAGTCAACAAAAATTACGCCGGCGGTGTAAACAGCATATACTAAGATTGTAATTACTAAAGAAATAATAGTAGATTTTGATATTGAGTTTTCGCTATTGTAGCTGCATTTTTCAAGGAATGAGTAAAGGAGATACAGAAGAGCAACCTCTATGAAAGCTCCAACATAATATGCCAACGTATCCAAAAGGATCTTAAGGACACGTGCGGAATCCGGCGTTTTTATCGCAATGACTCCTACAAAAGATATTGCAGATATGCCGAGGAAAGCCAATGCGTAAAGAGAAAGCTTGC
>JAFTQL010000018.1 GCA_017462795.1 Clostridia bacterium | reverse complement strand
CTCCTTCCAAATTTTCTGAGGAAGGAGTGGTGCTTATGCACCTTGTTACCCGTGGTTACTTACGAATCGCTTTTTGCGTTCTGTATGCTACTTATCGCGTTTGCGGCTCTGTTGATCAACCGCAAATGAAAACAAAAAAGATAACCGCCTGACGACCAATCTGAACAGTTATCTTTTTTAGCTATTCACCTTGGAGCAACCGTCATCGGTGCCCCTCTGTTATTATTATATACCGTATTTAACGATTTGTCAATAGAAAAATTAAAATTGTTTGCTTCGGAGCTATCCGAGGCTTTTTATGTTGCCGGATTTAATTCTCTGAATCCACGTTTGTACCGCTGTAATAGATGTAGGTTATAAAAGCTTAATGTATATGTAAATCTCGTTTCCTTGTTTGTTGATCAACTCGCAATCCAAAACAAATCCAAGCTTTTCATGGAGTCGAATACTGGCAGTATTATTCTTTCTGATTTGAGCGGTTGCAATTTTGTAGCCCTGCTTTTTTGCGTATTCACAAGCTTGCTTCATTGCTTTGTACGCATAGCCGTTTCGTCGATATTCCGAAAATATTTCAGGTCCCGCGCTAATGATATAATCGTTGTGTTGATAAAGAGAAACACTTCCAACAACATTATCGTCTTCAACAATTGCAAGCATTTCAAAATATTTTCCATTGAAGGTAAATGTGTTCCACTCTTTCAAAACGGAATATATTTCTTCGCTGCTTTTGTCAGTAAATATATTCTTTTTTAATGTAGAAATATCATCATCGTTAAAGCTTCGTAAAATAATCATTTTGTATTCTCCTTTGCGGTGTTTAGCGAGGCAGTCAACATACGTTTGATTTCTTCTGCCAACGACAATAAAGCTTTAAAACCTTACAAGCCGTTCGCAATTCACGGCGAAATCGGCATTACCGTGCTTATTATATCACGATTTATAATAAAAAACAATGCTTTTCTGACGTAGCGAGAAAGGCTATATTCTTTTTTCTCTTTTATTTCTTCTCGGGAAAAGTCGCGTGGGATAAGAGAAAAGAGAAAATCGAAGCGTGAAAAGTGAAAAAGTAAAACCTTCCCAAACGTCGTCCGAGAAGGTTTTGGGTTGCGGAGTGGGATTTGAAAGTCCCACGCAAAAATATTGTCGTAGGCGGCTCGCACGCAGTGGCGCGAGCCGTCTACTCCTTATTTTCTCCCTTGTCGCGCTCCCTTTATCGCCCACCGGGCGCGGTCGCGCTCCAAGCCCACTCCCTCCTACGGAGGTCGTGGAGAACAGACCTCATTTCCGTAACCAACGCAAAAAGGACACCGATTGGGTGTCCTTTACGTTGGTTGCGGAGGTGGGATTTGAACCTCACGACCTCCGGGTTATGAGCCCGACGAGCTACCAAGCTGCTCTACTCCGCGATATGAAATTTTTACCGTTGTGGTGCCGGTGACCGGGGTCGAACCGGTACGATACTCGCGTATCACGGGATTTTAAGTCCCGGGCGTCTGCCTGTTCCGCCACACCGGCGTTTACAGTTTCCTGTCGGTTACTTTATGTATTATACCACACAATTTCTCGCTTGTCAACCCTTTTTTTAATTTCATTCGAAAAAAGTTTTTGACTTTTTGCCTCATTTTTCGTCTATATGCCCATTTTTACGCTGTTTTTCTTTATTTTTCTTCGTACTTTTATGTTCTTTTGCTTTTTTGGGCTTATATCCGGGCAAAATACTTGTATTTGGACGCTTTTTATGATAAAATTATTTCAAGGCGGTTCGGCTTGATCATCGGTTGCCGTCTTAAGCATTTTATTTACAGTTTTTGGAGGCATAATGGTTTACAGCAGAAATCTTACGCGCAGGGTGGACAAATATGACAAGCGGAGCATTATGACGGCTGAGATACTCGACAGCTGTTATATTTTTGATATCTCCGACGGAGGAAGCCTTGTGGCGTCCCGTGTTGCCGATGGCAAGCGGCGTATCGGGGACACGCTCTTTGACCTCATATCCCCCGCTGAGGCGGATTTTTTACTGTCCCACTGCAAAAGCTACACGTCGCAGCCTGCTGTTATCAACACGCGGTACGGTATAGCGGTGGTCTTTCCCCATCTCATGCCCGCCGCGTCCTGCTGTGTTCTGTGCTTTCCGACCATGGGAGGCGATGAATTTTGTATAGCGCTTTCCCGTTTGAGGCGTGCCCATTGTGTTTCTCCCGAGGCCGGACGGGTGTTGAAAAGACGTAGGATGCCCGACGGCGGGTGTCTTACTCGTTGCCGTATCCTGTTGGAGCGCACAGATGCTGTTTTTAGTGGGACGGAGGTGCTTTTTGAGTGTTCGGGGGACATTACCGACATCGTGGCGGACAGGATATATGACATCTCCTGTTATGCCGCCTGCCCCGCGGGAGTGGTGTGCGGTGACGCGCTGATATCTGTGGGAGATTTTGATTTTTCGCTTTTTGTATGCTTTATCGTGATACTGATGTTTTGCGCTCGTTGTGTCTCTCCGATGAGGGCGGTGTCGGTGACCATTGAGCAGACCGAGTACGGCGCGGCTGTGACTGTCAGCTTTGAGGTGTTCGCGGGAATCGACGTGGATGGGCTTGAGGAGATACGCTCATGCAGGCGCATGGCGTTTCGCAGAAATCTGCTTTTTGAGGTCATGTCGGGGGACAGCGTAGTACACATCCGCTTCTCGCCCGTTCGCCGCGAGTGGTCGTATCTTGAGTTGAAATCGCCAGAAAAGCGGGATTAATCCGCTCTTCTGTATTTTGTGGGAGACACTCCGCATATTTTTACAAAACGGCGGTAGAAGGTGGACACGTCCTCAAAGCCGCAGCGGGAGGCTATTTCGGCGATGGGAGCTTTGGTGGTGACAAGGAGACCTGCCGCCTTTTGTATCTGCTGGCGGACGATATAGCTCTTCGGCGACTCGCCCATGACTGAGGAGAATATTTTCCGGAAGTAAGACTCACTCATAAAGCACACCTCTGCCATCTGACCTACGGTGATGCTCTTGTGTCGGCTGATGGCGGAGGAGACAAGATGCAGGGCGGGGACGATGACATCGGCACGTGGGCTTTCGATGACCGTGGTATTGCTCTCCTCGATCATGGACAGCTCGATGAGCAGGGCGGTGAGCTTTGCCGTCATAAGCTCGGCGGCAGGGCTGTCCGTGGGGCGGGTGGACTGCATGAGCCCGATAATATCGCGAATGGCGCGGTGAATACCGGGGTGCTCATCCTCTCTGAAAATACCGCTGACGCGTATCTTGCCCATAAGTCCTATAATAAAAGCGGGGTCGGGTGACAGATGGGGCGAGGTTATACGGGGTGGCTCTATATTGACAAATGTCCACAGCGCGTTGTCGTCTCCCGCGGTATCGTAATGGGGCTGATTGGGCAGAAACAGTTGAACATCCCCCTCACGGAAGGGGGTCTTTTGTCCGTTGGCGTAGCAATAGCCCGAGCCGCTTATGCAAAGACCTATTTCAAGCACGTCGTGATAGTGAAGAAAGCGTATGTCGTCCCGTCCGAGATGGCACAGAGAGGGAAGAAAATATCCGTTTTCGTCCTTCCTCGCGTGTTCAAAGATAACGGGAATACGTGAAAGATCCATGTGGTGTCTCCTTTTTATGTTAATAAGGTGAGTATCGTATACGGGGTTGCTTTTATATTCCGCTTCTATTATAAGACCTTTTTCTCTGTATGTCAACCCCAAAATCAAAAAATAAAGATCGAAAATGCAATATAATAATCCTTGGTGCAATGGACAAACGGCGTAATATCTGATATAATTAATTTATCATCTATAAAAATCAAGAAAGGATTTTGCACTATGGTAAACAATGTTATCAAGGAATTGGACAATGCCCGTGTTCTTCGCAGGGATGCGGATATCAGCATGAAATTCGAGCGTTCTCTGGCGGATGCTGTCCGCTTTATAGAGCGCAATCAGATCTGCGAGGTGGGTCTGTGGCAGAAATTTGTAAACGTGTTCAAGGCTCAGCAGGATGGCGAAAAGGGAAGATGGCTGCGCTGGAGAAGCGAGTTCTGGGGCAAGATGATGCGCGGAGCGAGCATGGTGCTGGCGTATACAAAGGACGAGGACATGTACCGCATAGTGGAGTCCTCGGTAAGGGACATGCTGAGCGCGCAGGAGGCGAGCGGACGCATCTCGGGCTTCAGCGTGGAAAAGGAATTTACCTCATGGGACCTCTGGGGACGCAAATACGTAATGCTCGGCATGATGTATTTTCTGGAGATATGCCGTGATGAAGCACTTGAGAAGGAGATAGTTGCCGCCATGTGCCGTCATGCGGATTACATACTCGACCATGTGGGAGAGGGCAAGCTGGATATCCGCAAATGCTCCAACAACTGGGAGGGCATGAACTCCTGCTCCATACTTGAGCCCATGGTGCGTCTGTACCGCCTGACGGGGGAGAAGAAGTATCTTGATTTTTCCGAATATATAATCTCCACGGGCTTTATAGAGTCCGCTGATCTGATCGAGCTTGCCTTGGAGGACAAGGTATCTCCCTATCAGTACCCTGTTGTAAAGGCTTATGAGATGATGTCCTGCTTTGAGGGACTTTTGCAGTATTACTGCGTGACGGGAATAGAGAAGTACAAGACGGCGGTGCTTAATTTCGGACGCCGCGTTGCCGAGGAGGAGCAGAGCATAATCGGCTGTAGCGGATGTACGCACGAGCTGTTTGACCACACAGTGCTCAAGCAGACGCAGACCGACTATGAGGGCATTGTGCAGGAGACCTGCGTTACGGTAACGTGGATGAAGTTTGCGGCGGCACTCCTGGAGCTTTCGGGTGATGTTACATTTGCCGATAAGATAGAGCAGTCCTTCTACAACTGCTATCTCGGCTCGCTCAACACCCACCGTGTTCCTTACTGCGACTATCCCAAGGAGGCAGACGTTCCTCAGGTACTGCCCTTTGACAGCTACAGTCCTCTTGTTGCCGACAGGCGCGGCAGAAAGGTGGGCGGCTACGGTCTGTTCCCCGACGGCAGCTTTTACGGCTGTTGCGCGTGCATAGGCGCGGCTGGCGCGGGCACTATCCCGCGTATGGCTGTTCTTCGCCGTGAGGACGGTATTGCGATCAATTTCTATGAGAAGGGTGTTATAAGCGCCAAAACACCCGGTGGCAAGGACATGACGCTTTCCATGGCTACCGAGTATCCTTATGACGGAAAGGTCGCCGTCACTGTGGACATGGCGGAGGCGGAGAGATTTACCGTTGCTTTGCGTGTCCCCGCGTGGAGTGAAAACGCGACGCTGACAGTGGACGGCAAGACGGAGAACGTGCCTTGCGGATATGCCGAGATCAGCCGTGAGTGGAAGAGCGGTGATGTTATCGTTCTCGATATGCCCATGGAGGTAAGAAGAGTTCTGCCGCCCGAGGGCGCGGACAATCAAGATATGTTTGCGGGATATCTGCGCGGACCTGTGGTCCTCGCCGCCGACATGCGCGTGGCGGACCCCACAAAGCCCATTCCCGTAAAGTGCGACGAAAAGGGCTACGCCAAGTCCGAAAAGACGCTTTGCCCCGAGATAATCGACAGCAAAGCATGCTTCGCCGTAGAGCTTGAAAATGGGGAAACAGTCCGCCTTATCAATTACTCCTCCGCGGGTAAAACATGGCGCGACGACTCCAAGTGCGCCGCTTGGCTGTATAGATAACGGCAAAAGAAAATATGTTTATCGTAGGCGGGGGCTTGTCTCCCGCCTCTCCGCTTTGGATGACTGCGAATGGTGGTGTTAAGCCAACCTTACGGCGGCAGAAAAAGAACACCCCAACCTCGTAGGGGCGACCACCGGTCGTCCGTAATATATGACGGTTCACAGCCTACCTCACGGCGGCAGACAAAAGAGCGCCCCAACCGTCCGTAGGGGACAGCGCCTCGATGTCCCGCGATATATGACGGTTCATAACCAACCTCACGGCGGCAGAAAAAAGAATGCCCCAACCGCCGTAGGGGCGACCATCGGTCGTCCGCGATATATGACG
>JAFTQL010000017.1 GCA_017462795.1 Clostridia bacterium | reverse complement strand
TACCATGAAGAGCCTGCCGAGCCGGGCATGGTGGAGGTCTCTCTTGTACCCTTTACTCCGCCCTTGTCATACGCCTTCCATTCGGTAGCGATCTCCAGAGGCGCTTTTCCGTTTACGCCCTTATAGTTCTCAAGCTCGGGGAGAATGAGAGGAAGCTCCTCGTCGTCAAGAACGTGAATGCTTCCGTCCTCGCCGTGAACAACGGGAACAGGCTCGCCCCAATAACGCTGTCTCGCGAATATCCACTCTCTGAAATGGTAGTTTACCGTTCTCTTGGCAACACCCATCTTCTCAAGCTTGCAGGTGATGGCTTCCTTTGCCTCCTCAACAGTAAGACCCGTGAATTCCTCGGAATTAATAAGTCTGTAGCCCTTGCCAAGATACTCACCCTTCTCAAATGCCTTTTCGGACACGTCAACATGACCGAGCCTTTCGTCTCCGTCGATGACCTGAAGCATATCGATATTATGAGCTATGGCATATTCAAAGTCACGCTGGTCGTGAGAGGGTACAGCCATTACCGCGCCCGTACCGTAATTGGCGAGGACGAAGTCGCCGATAAACATTCTCACTTCCCTGCCGTTTACGGGGTTGATACATGTAACGCCCTTGAGCTCACAGCCCGATTTGGTCTTGTTGAGCTCGGTTCTGTCCATGTCGTTCTTCTTGAGAGTTTCATCGATATAAGCCTGAACCTCTTCCTTGTTCTCTATCCTCGGCATGAGCTGCTTGACTATCTCTCCGTCGGGAGCGAGCACCATGAAGGTGATACCGTATATAGTCTCTATACAGGTGGTGAATATGGAGAACTCTCCTCCGCCTACGATGCTGAATCTCACCTCAACACCCGTGGACTTGCCTATCCAGTTCTTCTGCATAAGCTTTGTTGATTCGGGCCAGTCCACCTCCTCAAGTCCCTCAAGAAGCTCCTCAGCAAAGGCGGGCTGATTGATGACCCACTGCTTCATATTCTTTCTTACAACGGGATAGCCGCCGCGCTCGGACTTGCCGTCGATGACCTCGTCGTTTGAAAGAACTGTTCCCAGCTCCTCGCACCAGTTGACGGGCATGTCGATGTACTGAGCGTAGCCGTCAAGGT
Organism: Clostridia bacterium; assembly: GCA_017462795.1. Lineage (GTDB taxonomy): Bacteria > Bacillota > Clostridia > Oscillospirales > CAG-272 > HGM12713. The sequence goes on along the minus strand of JAFTQL010000017.1, from coordinate 14,759 downwards.
AGAGCTGCTTGAATATCCACTGCGTCCACTTGTAAAATTCGGGATCGCTGGTGGCTACCATCTTGCTCCAGTCATAGTCAAAGCCAAGCTCCTTAAGCTGCTTGGAGAAGGTTCTTATGTTCTCCTGAGTAAAGCCGTTGGGGTGGTTTCCGGTATTTACCGCATACTGCTCCGCGGGCAAACCGAAGGAGTCATATCCCATGGGGTGAAGGACATTGTAGCCCTGCATCCTCTTCATTCTGGAGACGATATCCGTAGCCGTATATCCCTCGGGGTGTCCTGCGTGCAGACCTACGCCCGACGGATACGGAAACATATCAAGAACATAATATTTGGGCTTGGAAAAATCCCACACGTCAGTCTTAAAGGTCTGATTCTTCTCCCAATACGCCTGCCATTTCTTTTCGATTTCGGTATGATTGTACTTCATTTTATCTATCCTTCTTGTTTATTTTTGCTCTTTTTCAGTCGGCATAAAGCTTTTCGAGATTGTAAAATTCTCTGGCTTCTCTGCTGAAGATGTGAACGATAACATTGCTGTAGTCAAGTATCATCCACGAGTTGTTGTCTCTTCCCTCAACTCCGTAGGGTCTTACGCCTCTCTGCTCTATGCGGTATTCCACCTCGCCCGAGAGCGCCTTGATCTGTGTGGAGGAATTACCCGTACAGATAACAAAATACTCGGAGATGACAGTCTTGTCCTCAACGCGTATCACCCTGATATCCCGACCCTTCTTTGAATCAAGCACGTCGGCAATGGCGTCTGCCAGCTCCTTTGCGCTTGCGTTTTCAAGGGAGGTAAGCTCTGTCTGCTCACCTGCCGTGCCTGTTATTTCCAAATTTTCCATATCATTTCCTTTGCTAAAAAAATTCATCACCCTACATTGTAATGCAAAAAAGTGAATTTGTCAAGTCAAATTTTATTATTTGATGTCAATTACTTCTTAATTTGTATATTTATTCCCTTTTCGGCAACCTCACCGATGTCCGTAAGCTCATACGCGGAGTATCCGCGATAGATATCCCCGAAGCTTTTGTAGTCGGGATTGAGAAACACCCCCTCACCGTCAAAGTCACCGTCAGCGCCGAAATATTCCGCCATTATCTCAGCGTTCGCGCGCTTTGAAAGCACGTAATACCAAGCGCCGCTCTCCGTCGCCACCGCTTCCTCGCCGGGAAGCGTGACAAGAGATATCCCCTCCGCGCCAAAGCCTATGGAGCGAACGCCCATCGACAGCATGTCGGATATTGAAAGATCGGTCTCCACGCTGTCCGCCGCCGATGCCAGCTTTACCGCCAGCGCGGGCGATAGCTCCTCCGCCACCTTCTCAAAGAACGCCGCGAGAAACAGCTTTTGCGCGTCTATCCTGCCAAGATCACCCTCCACATACGCCGAGCGGAATCTGACAAACTGCTCGGCAAGCGCGCCGTCAAGGTGCTGAAGCCCCGCGTCAAGATCGATATAAAGCCCCTGAGCGGGATCACGGTAAAACATATCGCAGGGCAGCTTTACGTCAACTCCGCCCACAGCATCCACCGCCGCTCCCAGTGTATCAAGCCCGACGCAGACGTAATGATCTATCTCTATCCCCATAGCGTTGCCGAGAAATTCAGCCACCTTATCCGCCCCACCAAGGGTATTGTAAGCGCCGTTGAGCTTTTTGTAGCTTCCGTCGGTGTACTCCGCGTAGGTGTCCCTCGGGATCTGCGCCACAGTCGCCTTGTTACTTGTGAAATTGACATTCACAAGCATCATCACGTCGCAAAGCCCCGCCTGTCTGTCCATTCCGAGAACAAGAATGTTCCGTGAATCATCCTCCGCCTCGGTCACAGCCGCGTCCGCGGACATATCATTCCTTCTCTCTTTTTTGGCGTCCTCCCTTATATTCGCGAGTATTACGCCGAAAAAGAACGCCCCGCCGAGAGCCAAAGCAACTATAGCGATAATTAACCTTTTTACATGTTTTTTCAATTTTATAGCCTCACTGTTCTCATATCCCCATATTGTTTCGGAATATGTAACAGCGGGCTATAATTTAACCCTTATTTATCCGCAAGCTCCTCGCAGATAAGCGCGTTTCTCGCCTCTACCGTGTCACGGTTTACGGGCAAGCCGTCCTCAAGAAGTCCGCGAACCGTCATGTCAAAGGACATGATAAGCGTTCGCCTGAGGTGCTTTTCCCTCTCGGGCATGTCAAGCTCCTCGGGTCTTGCGCTCATGAAAAATTCTCTGAGACGCACACAGTCCTCAAAGGTTCTGGACATATCTATGTAGTCGGCAAGATATATCAGCTTTTCCGTAAGCGTCATTCCCGCTCTGCCCGTGGTGTGCCAGCGGACGCAGGAAATTATCTCCCCGTCGGCAAACTGCGGATACCTCTCGGGTATCAGAGCCGCCGCGGTGCGGGCATGAAGCGTCTTCGGCGCATACAGCGCGTCCCTCTCAAGCTCTATATCCCTCTCGGCGCATATCTTCAGATGCATGTCGGTGGAATATTCCTTGGTCACGTCATGCAAAAGAGCCGCCGCGCGGAGCAAGGTGACCTTTTCGGGAGCGTAAAGCCCGCCGAGATAAGCCGCCATCTTCTCCACCTCCGCCGTATGTCGAAAGCGCTTTTGGGACATTCCACTTGCCACATTCTCACGAAGCGTGTCAAGCATTTCTTCGGTTATGTTCATACTGTTTTCCATACCTCTGTTACCCCTCATTTACTCATTACCGAGATAAAGACGGTTTTCGCGGATAAAGCGCTCCACACCGGCGGGAACCATACCCGATATATCCCTGCCCTCGGCGACGGCGCGTCTTACGTCCGTAGAGCTGAGCTCCAGCGGCTCCGTGATTATCTTGCGGAACATAACGCCGTATTTCTCATAATACTCGGTGATCTTTGAGACCACTCTGTTTCCGATAAGCGGGTCGTTTTCGCGGCGTACATACACGGGATAGCACATTTTGAAGATATCCTCAAAGCGAAACCAGGTGTCGAAGGTAAGCACCATATCCGTGCCGCAGAGCAAAAACAGCCTTGTATTCGGGCGTTCAAGCTCCTTCAAGGTATAATACGTATAGCTTTTACCGCCTCTGGCTATCTCGCGATCGGAGATAACTATACCGTCCATATCACCAAACGCCAGCTCGCACATACGAAGCCTGTAAAGAGGATCATCGGACGCGTCTATCTGCTTATGAGGCGGGAGATAAGCGGGAATTATAAAGAGGTAATCCAGCTTCATCTGCTCCATAAATGCCTTTGCCGCCTTTACGTGTCCGTTATGGACGGGAGCGAAAGTACCGCCATAGATACCTACTCTTGTGTGATCGAAGCCATTCATAGTATTACAGCTCTATTCTCTTATTATTTACCGACTCGCGGTAAAGTATTATTTTCCTGCCCACAACGCCGACTACATCTGAATGAGTAGCGTCGGCAAGCGCGTTGGCGACTTCCTTGGGAGATTCCATGCTGTTTTCAAGCACGGTGAGCTTGATAAGCTCTCTTGCTTCAAGGGCATCAGAGACAGTTTTTACCAGATTTTCGCCAACTCCGCCCTTACCGATTTGCATAATGGCAGTCTCACGGTTAGCAAGACCGCGAAGATATGCTCTTTGCTTTGATGTCAACATTTTTTATCCTTTCACATAACATCCGATAATATTTACTCAACAACCATTAAAAGTTATTAAAAGTTTTGATCGAACTTTTTCAAAAGTTCGCAGCGCCTCAAGTCGCCCGTCGCAACGGACGAAACTCCCCCACGCTCACGGGGGTCCGGGACCACCCGGCCGCTCTCCGCAGAGAGCGGAATCCCCTATTGCGGATATCATTTTCAGTTACTTTTACACTTTTTCAGGGGTGTTTCGCCGTCTGCGGACGGCGACGAGAGCCCCTGTCTCTCGACTCCACAATTTTTTGAAAAAACCTGACCCAAAAATTCAAAGTGTTTTCAGCTTTTGCGCCAGCAATTCGATCGCCTTGCCTCTGTGAGATATGGAGTTCTTCTCCTCCGCGCTCATCTCGGCAAAGGTCTTGTCCATGGGCTCGTACAGGAACAGCGGATCATATCCGAATCCTCCCCGTCCCCTATACTCGTCTATAATTACTCCACCCGTCTTTCCCTCAAAGAAATGACCGCGGTTAATATCCTCGGGGAAAACACAGGCAATCACGCAGACAAACTCCGCATACCTGTCGCTCTTATCCTTGAGATTTTCCAGCAACAGCCTGTTGTTCGCCTCGTCATCCCCATGCTCGCCCGCGTATCTCGCCGAATATATCCCAGGCGCGCCGCCAAGGGAGCGTACAGACAGACCCGAGTCGTCCCCAAGCCCGATATAGCCCGTGCTTGCCGCCGCCCTCGCCTTGATATACGCGTTCTCAAAAAAATCCTTGCCGTCCTCAACAATGTCCTCCGTAAATCCAACATCGTCAAGGGAGAGTATCTCAATATCGGGAACATGCTTGCGAAGCAGAGCCTGAAGCTCTCCTATCTTGTGCTTGTTTCTTGATGCAAGTACTATCTTCATATCAGCCCTCAAACAGCGCGCTTACAACCTCCGCGCTGTCAAACTCCTGCATGTCGTCTATCTTCTCGCCCACACCCACAAACTTTACGGGGATACCAAGCTCCTTCTTGATGGAGATAACTATACCGCCCTTTGCCGTGCCGTCAAGCTTGTTGAGTACAAGTCCCGTAATGCTCGCCGCATGGCTGAACTCCTTTGCCTGAATAATGGCGTTCTGTCCCGTGGTGGCATCCAGCACCAGAAGATTTTCGCGCACAGCCCCGGGAAGCTCTCTGTCAATAACACGGTTGATCTTCTCAAGCTCATACATAAGATTCTTTTTGTTGTGACGCCTGCCCGCCGTGTCAACTATAAGCACGTCCGCGCCTCTGCGCTTGGAGTAGCTGATGGCGTCAAACACAACAGCCGCGGGGTCACTGCCCTCGTTCTGCTTTACAAGCTCCGCTCCCGAGCGCTCGCACCATACCGCAAGCTGATCGATAGCCGCCGCGCGGAAGGTGTCCGCCGCAGCTACCACAACCTTTTTGCCGCTCTGTATAAGTCGGTTTGATATTTTTCCGATAGACGTAGTCTTACCCGCACCGTTTACGCCGATAACAAGGATCACCGTGGGACTGCCCGAAAGATCCAGCTTGCCCCCCTCGCCTATCATCTCCTCAAGAATGCTCTTGAGCGTGTCTATCACCTGCTCTCTCTCCTTAAGCCTGCCCGCCTTAACCTCGTCGCGCAGTCTCTCTATTATCTCCTCCGTGGCGCTCGCGCCCACGTCCGACATAATAAGAAGCTCCTCCAGCTCATCCAGCAGATCGTCATCCACCTTTACAAATGCCTTGAGCACCTCGTCTATCTGTCCGAAAAGCGCGTTCTTTGTCTTTGCCAGACCCGCCTTCAGCTTATCCAAAAATGCCATCCCAATCGTCTCCTTTTTTCTTTGAAATATCGTTAATATCAAGCTCCAGTACCTTTGAGATACCTCTCTCCGGCATCGTCACTCCGTAAAGGCGGTTTGCCGCCTCCATCGTACCTCTTCTGTGAGTTATCATAATGAACTGCGTTCCGCTTGAATATCTCTTTATGTATTCCGCGAATCTCGCCACATTGACCTCGTCCAGCGCCGCCTCTATCTCGTCAAGAATACAGAAGGGCGTGGGATTTACCTGCAGTATGGCAAAGAACAGCGCGATAGCTATAAAGGACTGCTCACCGCCCGAAAGCTGAACCATGTTCTTGATTATCTTTCCGGGAGGCGCCGCCTTTATCTCAATGCCGCTTTCAAGAACATGCTCGGGATCTGTCAGCGAAAGCTGTGCCGTTCCTCCCCCGAACAGCTCGCCGAATACACGGTTGAAGTTCTCGTTTATCTTGGTGAAGGCCTCCACAAAGGAGGTCTCCATCTCTCCCTCCAGCTTGCCGATAATGTCAAGCAGATCGTCTCTCGCCGCTCCAAGGTCCTTTATCTGACCCTCCATATAATCGTATCTCGCCTTGACGTCCTTGTATTTATTGACCGCGTCAAGGTCAACATTGCCTATGACCCTCAGCTTGTTGCGGCACTCGGTCTGCTTTGCCGCCGCCTCTGCTCTGGTGGCGGAGTCAAGGGCGGGATAACCAAGCTGCACGGCATCGGCTCTGGTAAGCTCATGCTCGTCCCAGAGCTTTGTGGCAAGCTTGTCCTGCTCCGCGCGCAGATTTGACAGCCTGTTCTCAAAGCGGGTGTACTCCTTGATAACATTCTCCTTTTGCTGCATCTTCTCGCGCACTCTGGCGTTCACCTCGTTGAGCTTTCTCTCAAACTCGGTGTTGCCCGCCTCTACCTTGGAGCGCTTTTCGTTGAGCTCGGCAAGCATACGCGCGCCTTCCTCATAAAGCTCTCTGTTCTCCGCTCTCTGCGTCTCATAGACCTTTATCTTTTCTTCAAGCTCTTCAATATTCTTTTTCTGCTCGCAAAGAAGCGCCGCATATCCGTCCATACGGACACCCGCCTCTTCTATCATACGCTCCTCAGTCTCAATGTCCTTTCGCACCTCGGTAATGCCGATGTATATATCGGTCATAAGCCTGTCAAGCTCGTCCTTCCTGTCAAGCGCGGCGCTCCGCCTGATATCCATCTCAGCTCTCGCCGCGCTTATCTCGGACACCTGTGCCTCAAGCTCGGTCTTGCGGACGGACAGTCTTTCCCTATCTTCTTCAAACTGCTCTCGCGCGCGGAGCTGAGCGGCATAGTCCTCCTTCAGCTTTTCCGTCAGAGTCGCGTTTGCCTCCAGCTTTGCGCTGAGCTGCTCAAGCCTTGCCGCCTCGGAGTCTCTCATTACCTTGATAAGGCTTATCTTCTGCTCGCAGGAGTCCCTGTCGTCCTCCAGCTCCTCGATACGCGAGGAAAGCTCAAAGAGAGAGGAATTGAGAGAAGCCATGCTTTTCTCCATCCCGACGACCTCCTCCTCCAGCCGCTTTATCTCGCCCGCTCTTCCGAGGATATTGCCCTTGTGCTTTACCGAGCCGCCCGTAAACGAGCCGCCCACGTTTATCTGCTGACCGTCAAGCGTCACCGCCTTTACCTTGAATCTCAGATCCTTCGCCATGGCTGTGGCGTTGTCGATGGTATCGAATATCACCGTTCTTCCGAGAAGACCCGAAAGTATCTGCGAGAACTTGCCGTCACATTTCACAAGCTCATCGGCAACCGCGATATAACCGGGGTATCCCGACGCGTCTCTCATCTCGGGCGTCACCGTCTGTCCCTTCATGGAGCTGCAGGGGAAGAACGTGGCTCTTCCCGCCTCCGCCTTTTTCAGCGCGAACATAGCCGCCTTGGCGACTGTCTCATCCTCAACGACTATATGCTGGAGATTTGCGCCCAGTGCCGTCTCGATAGCTGTTATATATCTGTCCTCAACGCTGATAAGCTTTGAGAGAGGACCGTATATCTTGCCGCAGGGCGCACCGTACTTGTCCGTTATAGCACCCTCGGCATACTTTTTCATAACAAATCGGACGCTTCCCGAGTATCCCTCAAGCTGCTCCTCCATAGCCTTGAAGTTATCTATTCTCTGCTGCGCGGAATCGCGGCGAAGTCCGAGAGCGGACAGAGTATCGTTGTCCTCCTGTCTGCGGGCGTAAAGCTCCGAAAGCTCCGCCGTCAGCCTGTCCGCCGCCTCTCTTGACTCGTTTGTTACACCGTCATATTCCTCCACCGTCTTTTTCACCATCGCGATCTGAGAGCTCAGCTTGTCATTCTGCGCCTCATACTCCGCGATCTCGTTCTGCATGGCGGTGTTCTTGTCCGTATCGGTGTTTCTTGAATTGTCAATAAATGATATCCTCGCGTTTACGTCCGCTATGTCGGCATTGATGACATGGATATCCGCAAGAGCCCTGTCAATGTCAAAGCCAAGGGCGTCCGCCTCGTCAGCCGCCGCCTTTCTGTCGGCAGACGCCTGCGAGTGATCCAGGTTCTTTTTCTCAAGCTCGCCCTTCAGCGTTCCGATCCTCTCATGTCGCGCTCTGACCGACTCCTGCTCGGACGCCACCGACTTTTCCGTGGACTCGCAAGTGCCCACAGCTGACGCTATAAGCTCCCTTGTATGCAGTATATTCGTCTCTCCCACTCTGTATTCACTGTCCAGCGTGTGGTTTATCTCCGTCTGTCGGCGTATCTCCGTCAAAAGGTTTTCCGACTCACTCTTGCCCGACTGCGCTATCTCAAACAGCCTGTCGTTCTGCGCCTCCAGATCCTTTATGGACTCCTCCACCGTGTTGAGATCGAACTGCGCGTGACTGAAATTTTCCTCACACCTTGCCACATCCTCGCGGAGCTTTTCGGTGTCGTACAGCCACAGCTGAATGTCCACCTGCTTCTTTGTCTCCAGCAGCTCAAGCGCCTTCTTTGCCTTCGCTGCCTCACGCTCAAGAGGACCTACCTGCGCGGCTACCTCAGTGAACACGTCGTTGATACGCGTCATATTGTCCTCAGTGGCGGCAAGCTTTCTCTCCGTCTCGCTCTTCTTGTGACGGTACTTGGCAATTCCCGAGGCATCCTCAAAAATGCTTCTTCTCTCGTCGCTCTTCCGCGAGATGATATCAGCGATCTTTCCCTGACCGATGATGGAGTAGCCGTCACGTCCCACACCGGTGTTCATAAACAGCTCATAGATGTCCTTGAGACGGCAGGCGCGTCGGTTTATAAAATATTCACTCTCTCCCGAGCGGTAATAACGGCGGGTGACTGTCACCTCGTCATAAGGACAGTCAAGCCTGCCGAACATGTCGGTATTGTCAAAGGTGACCGACACCTCCGCGTATCCCATGGGACGGCGGCTGTCAGCTCCTCCGAAGATGATATCCTCCATTTTTGTGCCTCGGATGCTCTTTGAGGACACCTCGCCGAGAACCCAGCGCATGGCGTCGGATATATTCGATTTTCCGCTTCCGTTGGGTCCCACGATGACCGTCGCTCCCCCCTCAAAGGTGAGCTTGGTCTTGTCGGGAAAAGATTTAAAGCCCTGCAGTTCAAGTGATTTCAGATACACGGTGCTTCTCCTTTCGGATATTACGTATTATGTTCCAATATAATATTATAACCCATAATTTGATTTTTTTCAAGAACTTTTATTCTTCTTATACCATATTTTTGACAAATTCTTGATTTATTTTTCTTTTTTTGCCCCACAGCCTTGGAAACAGAGCCACGAGAGACATAGACCGTCAGCTCTCCGCCCCGTATTCCACGCCGTTCTATCTCGCGGCAGATGCGCTCATAATACAGCTCTCCCATGGCAAGCTCGCCGATGGCGCTGTGATTCGCTCCGCCCATTACCTTGGACTCATCCGCAAGATTCTCCGACGACTGAAGCCCCACGCGTATACATGGCACATCCGCGTCGGCAAAGACCGACAGAACATTTTTTGTCCGCTCCACCGCCTCACCGTCGGAAAGCGGAGTATACTCTCCCCTCTCGGTCATGCACGCAAGCTCGGTGTCATAAAACACCACCGTGGGATATACTCTCGCTCCGTCAGCCCCCGCCCCGATTATCTCACGGGCAGTCATGACCTCGCTTTGGCTGTCGGACATGGGAAGCCCTATCATCATCTGTCCTATAAGCTCATAGCCTGCCTGCTTTATCATGCCGCAGGCTTTCAGAGCGCACTCTCTGTCATGCCCTCTGCCCGAGGCGGCAAGCACACGGTCGTCCATACTCTGCAGACCCAGCTCCACAGTACGCACGGTGAAGCGGGAGAGGTCGGACAGCACTCTTTCATCTATATAGTCGGGACGGGTGGACATTCTTATCCCCATGACCCGACCATCATCCACATATCTTTGCGCTACCCCCAACAGATACAGCATAAGCTCCCTGTCGATCCCCGTAAAGGAACCGCCAAAGAAGGCTATCTCACAGGTGTCCTCCGCCCCCACGGTAGACAGCGCCTCGGCTATCTGCCCGTCCACCAAGGCGGGATCAAAATCCATCCGCCCCGAGATAGAGCGCTGATTGCAGAACACGCAAGCGTTGGGACAGCCCACGTGAGGGATAAATATGGGTATGTTTATATGTCTTGGCAAATCAAGTCACCGCCCTTTGTTTTTTTAATGATAACTTCTGTAATTGAGAATTGGATAAAGAGTGAAAAAGCAAAATCCCGAACGCTTCCGCATTCGGGATTTTCTGGGGTGAGATATGGGATTCGAACCCACGGCCTTCAGGGCCACAACCTGACGCGCTAACCAACTGCGCCAATCCCACCATATATGCTATTGACATCGTCAACGGCATATATTATACCATAAACATTTCCGATTGTCAATAGCAAATTTAATTTTTTCCGAAAAAAACAAAAATAAAAAGTTTTTTAAAAAAATTTCAAAATAGGTATTGACAAATGCAAAAGTTTGTGGTATCATATTAAGGCAGTTTTGAGAGAGCCTCTTAAAACACAACTGAATATGCGAGTGTAGTTCAATGGTAGAATCCCAGCCTTCCAAGCTGGTCGCGTGGGTTCGATTCCCATCACTCGCTCCAAAAATGGCGCATCACGGTGCGCCATTTATAAGGTCTGTGCCTTTAGCTCAGTCGGATAGAGCAACTGCCTTCTAAGCAGTAGGTCGGGGGTTCGAATCCCTCAAGGCACGCCATCAAAGAGAGCCTTGTCTTTTGACAAGGCTCTCTTTGATTTTACAATTTATTTTATGTTTTCAAATTTTTTTTGCCAAAACTATTGCTTAATTGCCTAAAATGTGGTAAAATAGTATTGAACTGAATTTAAGGAATGTATTTAAAGGCATTATGAAGAAGAAATACAACTCCCTTTCGGCGTTGCTTGTGCCCGATCATATGTTTGATTCATATCGCGATGTAACCCCTGAGTTCCTCGCGTCCATCGGCATAAAAGCGCTTCTCATCGATATCGACAATACCCTCGCTCCCTACGAGCAGGCAGAGCCCGATGAGCATATCCGCGCCTGGTTCGCCGCCCTGGCAGAGAACGGTATCAAGGCGGCGCTCATTTCCAACAACCATCCGCCCCGCGTAGAGCTTTTCAATAAGACACTGGGGCTTGACGCGTATCCCGACAGCGGTAAGCCAAAGAGCGGTACGCTTATCAAGGCAATGGAAAAAATGGGCAGTACTCCCGAGAACACGGCGGGGCTTGGCGATCAGCTGCTGACGGACACGCTTGCCGTCCACCGCCTCGGCATGATCTCCATCATCGTCCCACCCATCAAGGATAAGACAAGCGCCTTTTTCAAGTCCAAGCGTATGCTTGAACGCCCCTACATAAGAAAATACCGAAAGGCACACGGAATAACCGCCGGGAAAAATTCGTTATCCGAAAGGACGTGGAAATAACATGGCAATCAATATAGATCACCCCACCTTCGGTCCCGGAGGCAACAGCGACGCGTTCAAGGCGGCAGGCAAAAAATCCACTGCCGAAGCCCCCGAATGGTTAAAGTCCATCGGTCTTGACGCTTATGAGTTTGAGGCGGGCAGAGGTGTCAACGCGGGAGAGGCGGCGCTCCGCAAAATAGGAGAAGAGGCGAAAAAGCACGGCATACTCATGTCGCTCCACGCCCCCTACTTCATTTCCCTTTCAAGTGTTGAAGAGGAAAAACGAACCAAAAGCATAGATTACATCAGCCGCTCGCTTGCCGCGGCAGAGCTCCTGGGAGCGGACACCATCGTCATCCACACAGGAAGCGCCGCAAGCATATCCCGCGAGGAAGCAATGCGGTTGGCGGCGGACACACTCGAGAGAAATCTGGAGGTCAACGGCAACACCGATATCCGCATGGGACTTGAGACCATGGGTAAGATAAATCAGCTCGGTACACTTGAAGAGGTCATAACCCTTTGTAAGACCTTCCCCAAGTACCACCCCATAGTTGACTTCGGTCACCTCAACGCGAGAAATATCGGCTCGCTCTTCACCGACTGCGACAGCTACCGCAAGGTGTTTGACACCATCGGCTCGGAGCTTGGCGACGAGTACGTCAGAAATCTCCACTGCCATTTTTCAAAAATAGAGTACACATCCAAGGGCGAGAAAAAGCACCTCACCTTCGCGGACACGGTCTACGGTCCCGAATTTGAGCCGCTCGCCGAGGCTATCATCCGTGAGGGAGTCGCGCCGAGAATAATCTGCGAGTCAGACGGCACAATGTCAGACGACGCCCTTGCCATGAAGCGGATGTGGATGGCGGCGGGAGGTAAGGTATGACACAGCTTTCCCGATTTCAGTCGGCACTCTCCGCCACAGACGCGGATTGCGCCATAATCTCCTCGGAGCTGAATATCCGCTATCTTTGCGGATTTGACTACACCGACGGATATCTGCTCATCTTTCCCGACAAGGCATACCTGCTTGCCGACTTCCGATACATCGAGGCGGCTCGGGCGGCAGTGACGGATTTTGAGATCAAGATGCCGAGGTGCGACATGCTTTCCGCCATAGGCGCGCTGATAAAAAAGCACGGCGGAGGCACAGCAGCCATCGAGGACGCAAGCGTCTCACTTGCGCAATACAAAAAAATGTCCGAGGCAATGCCCGAGGTCACACTGTCCACGGGCGCGTCAGAGCTGCTGCGTGACCAGAGAGAGGTCAAGCTTCCCTATGAGCTTGAGCTTATCGATAAGGCACAGCAGATAACAGACGCGGCATTTGCCCACATACTGAGCTTTATCTCCCCCGACGTTACCGAGCAGGACGTGGCACTGGAGCTGGAGTTCTTCATGAGACAGCACGGAGCGGAATCCACCGCGTTTGATACCATAGCGGTGTCGGGCGCATCATCGTCGCTCCCGCACGGAGTTCCAAAAAACCAAAAGCTGTCCCGCGGATTTCTCACCATGGACTTTGGCGCGAAATACAAGGGCTACTGCTCGGACATGACCCGTACTGTGGTCATAGGCAAGGCGGATGAAGACATGAAAAGGGTCTACAATACCGTCCTCTCAGCGCAGAAAGCAGCGCTTGAGCAAATACATGAAGGAATTATATGCCGCGAAGCGGACGCTATAGCGAGAAACATAATAGCGGACGCGGGCTATGGAGAGTGCTTCGGCCACTCTCTCGGTCACGGGGTTGGAATGTATATCCACGAATCCCCATCCCTCTCGCAAAGAGCGAATGAAGCCACGGTCTTGCGCAGAGGAAATGTGGTAACCGTTGAGCCGGGCATATATATAGAAGGCAGATACGGCTGTCGGATCGAGGACATGACAGCGATCGATCATGACGGCAATATCCGCAATTTCACCCAAAGTCCCAAAGAGCTTATTGAGCTTTGAGGGCAAAAAAATAAAATTTTATAAGTGAGGGCACCATGGAAAGAAAACCAATTGCTGATCGTGAGAAAAATTTCAAGGAGATAATGTTGGCTTCCGATGAACAGAAGAGACTCTGGCTGTTCAAAATAATTGACGAGGAACTGGGAAAGGAAGAGGCGTCCAGAGACACCGAGCTGCTGAGAGTATGCATGGAATGGGAAGCATCGCTTAGCAGTAGCGCACCCGTAATGTCCAAGGAAGAGGTCATACAGAGACTTGAGGACATCAAAGTAAGAGCCGCAAAGGCAGCAACGGCAAAAGAATCAAAAGATAAAGGAACAGGCGAGTCAGAGGGTTCAGACGAATCCGATGACCCTGACCCGGCGAGTTTAAAGACTGCACAAGCTGTACCCGCTGAAGAAATCAAAAAGCCCAAAAAGCTTTCGCGTCCCTTTCGTGTGATCGCCATAGTAGCGGCAGTGATCATTCTGCTGATCGCAACGCTCGCAATTGTGGCGAAGGTTCAGGATACCACACCGTGGGCGCTGATATCGGATAATATATCAAAGCTTGTAAATTCGGGCGACTCTATAGATGATAATAATGTTACGCTGACAAAGAATGGTGTTTCCCAAAAATATTCATCTATAGAAGAGGCATTGAAAAACGGAAACATAGATATTATGTACCCGTCCGTTTTGCCTGAAGGTGTTACCATAGAAGAAATTTATCAAGTACATAATGGAAATGAAGACATTTATGAAATAATGTTTTCCAGCAATTCCCCTGAATTTTCCTTAAACGTAAGCAATAATCCAACTACATCTATTGAATCTCTTACAAATGCTACAATACATGATATTAACGGAATAAAATATTATGTTCAAAGTAAAGGGACTATTTACCAAGCAACATGTATTCATAATGGATTTGAGTATTCCATAATATACGACAATTCCAGTGAATTAATTGATGTACTGGAAGGGATGAAGGTAATAGAAAAATGAAAAAAACACTGACACTAATTATTTCTATTATCATTTGCATTTCAATATGCTTCTGTATATCAGTATCTGCAAATTCAAATCCTATAATTATTGAAAATACAGAAGTTTTTTTTGAAGAAACCTGTAACTTATCAAATGATGCAAAACAACAAATTGCCGAAGAAATTGTTTATGGTTCTCCATCTGTAAGCACATACGGGCTCAGTTGTACAATATTTGGGCATGACTGCACGATTGAGCTTGTTACCACTATAACGCACTATGCGCAAAACACATATCCCAAATGCCTTCAAGAAACATGGGAAGTTGAAACATGTACAAAATGTGGTGAATCTATAACACAAACAAGAGTTAATTATAAATATATTGATTGTTGCCTTTGATCCAATCACATTAAATATATATACCAAACAGGCACGCCACAGCGTGCCTGTTTTAAATTGCTTATATTGGCGT
>JAFTQL010000016.1 GCA_017462795.1 Clostridia bacterium | reverse complement strand
TTGCCTGTCGCCGTGAGGTTGGATGTGAACCGTCATATATCGCGGGACATCGAGGCGCTGTCCCCTACGGCGGTTGGGGCATTCTTTTTTATGCCGCCGTGAGGTAGGCTGTGAACCTAATATATCACGGGACATCGAGGCGCTGTCCCCTACAGCTCTTGTAATTTCATTAGCGATACCTTGCGTGCATTTGAGAATAATTTGCGTAATTTTGCGTTAATTTGCGTTCGCAAAACCTCGCAAAAATATGCGTGCGCAATATTCAGACAAAAACACGGACACGGCATATCACAATACACCGTGTCCGCGTAAATGCAATTATTTAATTATTTTTCAAAGCGCTCTTTCTGATAAAGAGAACACCGAGAGTATTTCTTCCGCAATGGGAGGAGACTGTACATCCCGCGCGGGTAATGTACACGTTCTCAAAGGCGGCACTCTGCTTTACCTGCTCCGCACACGCGTTGACGATGGACTCGTCACATCCCGCATGGGTGACAAAGACCTTTTCAAGATCAATGTCGGACGCGTCTCCGATCTGATCGGCGATGTACTTCTTCAATACATCCGCAAACCTTCCGCGGTACTTCTTGGTAACTCCCATCTTTCCGTCTCTTACGGCAATGCAGGGCTTGAGCTGCAACAGATTAGCACCAAATGCCTCAACAGCGGAGCATCGTCCGCCCTTGTGCAGAAACTCAAGATTGTCAACGACAAAGGAGGCGTCCACATAGTCAGCAAGCTCGGTACAGGCTGCGGCTATCTCCTCAGCTGTCTTTCCCTCCTCAGCCATCCGACACGCGCTCAGCACCAGAAGTCCGCCACCCGTGGAAAGATTCTTGGTGTCAACGGCATAAACATTGTCGAACTCATCAGCCGCAAGTCTTGCGTTGTTGTATGTAGAGGACATCTGAGAGCCAATGGTAAACATTACCATGGAATACCCCTCGTCCACGTACTTTTTATAAAACGAAGTAAATTCCGCGATATTCACCGCAGAGGTCTTGGGAAGCATTCCCGTTTTCTCGTACTGCTCGTAGATATCATCGGGAGTTATGTCAACTCCGTCAGTATACTGCTTTTCTCCAAGAGTCACACCCAGGGGCAAAATTGCTATATTGTAGCGCGCGATAAGATCGGCGCTCAGGTCACATGTACTGTCACTTGCAATCAAAACTTTTTCGCTCATAGCTGCTCCTTTATAAAAACTTTAACTTGAATTACTTTACAAATTCCTTGTAGATAGCCTCCAGAGCGTGATTGAACTCATGCTCCTCGATACCAACGATGATGGACAGCTCGCTTGAGCCCTGGTCTATCATCCTGATATTGACTCCCGCGCCCGAGATAGCGTCAAACACCCTCGCCGCGGTTCCTCTCGCCTTTACCATGCCTCTGCCCACAACGGCAATAAGCGCCAGACCGTCCTCAATGGAGATACTGTCGGGTCTTACCATTCTGTTTATGGAGGAGAGCACCTTGTCACGTCTGCCGTCAAGTGTCGCGCTGGAAACAACTATGCTCATGGTGTCGATACCCGAGGGCAGATGCTCAAAGGATATCTCGTGATCCTCAAGCACCTCAAGCACCTTGCGTCCAAAGCCGACCTCAGCGTTCATCATGTCCTTCTCGATAGTGATAACGGAGAAGCCCTTCTTGCCCGCGATACCGGTGATGATCTTCTCGGTATCGTAATCGGATGCCTCGGCAACGATCATAGTACCGTCGTCCTTGGGGGCGTTGGTATTTCTTATATTTATCGGAATGCCCGCGTATCTTACGGGGAAGATCGCATCCTCATGGAGAACGCCCGCGCCCATGTAAGAAAGCTCGCGCAGCTCACGGTAGGTGATGGTCTCGATAGCGGCGGGGTTGTCGATGATCCTGGGATCCGCCATCATAAAGCCCGAGACATCCGTCCAGTTTTCGTAAAGATCAGCCTCAACGGCATGCGCTACGATAGAGCCCGTGATGTCCGAGCCTCCGCGGGAGAA
>JAFTQL010000003.1 GCA_017462795.1 Clostridia bacterium | reverse complement strand
GCAGTGTGGGGATCTGCAGGAACTGATCCGCCTGCATCTTTGTAGCGATGGTAATACCCAGGAATATAGTAATAAGGTTAGCAAGCACCTTCTGCGCGGTATCGGAGAGAGAATCAAGAACTCCGCACTCACGGATAAGGTTACCGAACATAAGGAAGCCGACGAGAGCCACAGAGGAGGGTGCGACAAGACCCGCAACTATGGTTACTACTATGGGGAAAAGTATCTTTGTGGTCTTAGAGATCTTCTTGCCCTCATAAGGCATGCGTATCATACGCTCCTTCTTGGTGGTGAGAAGCTTAATGATGGGGGGCTGAATGATGGGCACCAGCGCCATGTAGGAATATGCCGCCACCATTATCGCTCCGACGATGGTACCGCCCGAGCCGAGAAGCTTGTTAGCAACGACGATAGCGGTAGGACCGTCAGCCGCACCGATAATACCGATAGAAGCAGCAACCTCAGGCTCAAAGAAGATAGACGACAGCGCGTAAGTAATAAAAATACCAAACTGAGCAGCCGCGCCGAATATCATAAGCTTAGGATTGGAAAGCACAGGGCTGAAATCGATCATCGCGCCGATACCGATAAACAGCAGAAGCGGGAACAGCTCATTGGCGATACCCGCGTTGAACAGCGTGGACAGAGGACCGTTAGCCGTCTCCAGAACGCCGTCAACATATTCACCGATAGCGCCCGAGAAGGGCAGGTTTACGAGGATAGTACCGAATCCCATGGGGAGCAGAAGCGTAGGCTCCATCTCCTTTTTGATGGCGAGGAATATCAGCAGTCCGCCGATAGCCCACATGACAAGGTATTTCCATCCGCCGTCAGCGAAATTAAAGACTTCCAAAATACCTTCAACAAGAAATTTTAATTCTTCCATTTTACAACCTTTCTTTTGTGTTTTTATGTTCTGGGATACATTCGCGCGGATTTTATGCAAAAAAATAGACCTTATCACACACATGGCATGATAAAAGTCTTGTTTTAAACTCACGTTTAGGCTGACCCGGCTCATACGAGCGTTTTGACGACCCAGCCGCCACGGCAAAACGCCATGCAAACTACTCCCTTTTATTACATATTATTATATACCAAAATTCCCCTTTTGTCAATGACTTTTTTGTATTTGAACAAAAATATTTCACAAGTCTGTCACATTGACGGATTTTTATAGATATGTAACGAGAATATTTTGCAACGAACAAAACAACGGAGGAAGCCTTTTAAAAAAGCTTCCTCCGAGACTGTCAATATTGATTTGTTACGCTTATCAGTTAAAATAACCCTCTTTGTAAAGAAGCTCAGCGATAAGCACAGCGCCGCCTGCCGCGCCTCTGAGAGTGTTGTGAGAGAGACCTACAAACTTGTAGTCATAGATCTTATCCTCGCGGAGTCTGCCCACAGTAACGCCCATACCTCCGTAGATATCACGGTCGAGAGCCGCCTGAGGACGGTTATCCTCCTCAAAATATGTAACGAACTGCTCGGGAGCGTGGGGGAGACCAAGCTCCTGGGGCTTACCCTTGAAGTTCTTCCAAGCCTCAAGGATCTCTTCCTTGGTGGGCTTATTCTCAAACTTTACGAAAACAGCGGCAGTGTGTCCGTCGGTAACGGGAACACGAATGCACTGTGTGGTAATAACGGGAGCGTCAGCCTTGACTATCTCGCCGTTCTCAACCTTACCCCAAACGCGGAGGGGCTCCTGCTCGCTCTTCTCTTCCTCGCCGCCGATGAAGGGGATGACATTGTCTATCATCTCGGGCCACTCCTTGAAGGTCTTGCCCGCGCCTGAGATAGCCTGATATGTGGTTGCAACGACCTCCTTGATACCGTACTTGAGAAGGGGCGTGAGAGCGGGAACATAGGACTGGATAGAGCAGTTGGGCTTAACCGCGATAAAGCCCCTCTTTGTTCCGAGTCTCTTTCTCTGAGCCGCGATCACCTCAAGATGAGCGTCGTTTATCTCCGGAATGACCATAGGAACATCGGGTGTCCAGCGGTTTGCGGAGTTGTTGGAAACAACAGGGATCTCAGCCTTGGCATAAGCCTCCTCAAGAGCCTTGATCTCGTCCTTCTTCATGTCAACAGCGCAGAAAACAAAGCTTACGAGCTTACCCATCTCCTCGATGTTTGCCGCATCGTGAACCATCATGGACTTATACTTCTCGGGCATGGGAGTCTTCATCTTCCATCTTGCGCCCACAGCCTCCTCATAAGTCTTGCCGGCGGAGCGAGCGGATGCCGCCAGAGCGGTGACCTCAAAATAAGGGTGATCCTCAAGCAGTGTCAGAAAACGCTGACCTACCATACCTGTAGCGCCTACAACGCCAACCTTCATCTTTTCCATAACAGTATATCCTTTCAAAAATAAATTACTTTATTTATATACATAATATAATATCACATAACCCGAAAAAAATCAACAAATTTTATCCGTAAAAATTGTAGAAAATTCAAGCCTCGGACGGCAAAAAATTATGTACGAATGATAAAACAGTGTATTTTTACGGTATTTTTTGCATAATATTCAGTTTTTTGCGTCATTTACGGTATACTTATATACCTCATTTTTGGGAAGCCCCAACAGCCTTGCCGCCGCCTTGATGGCTTCCTTTCTGGGCATTCCCTGCTCTTCATAATATGCAACCGCCGCCTCTGGTGACATATTTCTCAGCTCGTCATCATCCTCCGACGCACCTCTGCCGTCGATCACCAGCACGTATTCTCCTCTTGGCTCATGGGCGGAGTAGTATTCCACCGCCTCGCCAAGCGTCACTCTCATGACCTCCTCATTCAGCTTTGTCAGCTCTCTGCAAAGAGCGATACGGCGGTCAGTCCCCAGTGCCTCCGCGAGGTCGTCAAGCGTTGTTCTCAGCTTGTGGGGCGCTTCGTGTAGCATAAAGGTGCGAGTCTCCCTTGAGAGCGCCTCAAGCCTCTCACGGCGTTCCCTGCCCTTTACGGGAAGAAAGCCCTCAAAGCAAAATCTTCGCGTGGGAAGCCCTGACAGCGTAAGTGCTGTCACAAAAGCGCAAGCTCCGGGAATGGATGTAACGGGAATACCGCGCTCCGCGCAAAGCGCCACCAGATCCTCACCCGGGTCGGAGATAGCGGGCGTGCCCGCGTCGGTAACAAGGGCGCAGCTCTCCCCCGCCGAAAGACGCGCGCAGATACGTTCTCCTGCCTCATGACGATTGTGATCGTGATAGGAGACAAGAGACGCGGAGATACCGAGAGCGCTCAACATTCTGAGGGTGTTTCTCGTATCCTCGGCGGCAATAAAATCCACCTTGGACAGCACCTTGATGGCTCTCGCGCTCATGTCAGCGAGATTTCCGATAGGCGTTGCCACAAGATACAGCGTGCCGCCGACTATTTTGTTTTTTTCTTCTGAACTCATATACATACCTCTTGACAGGTTGATAGTTTTATTTCGGATGTATTGTCATTTCCGTCTTATACGGGAATATAATATACTGAATAATTTGACACAGGGAGACGGAAATATGGCAATAAGAATTTATATCGATCAGGGACACAATCCACAGAACCCCAACGCGGGCGCTGAGGGAAACGGACTGCGTGAGCAGGATCTTGTATATCCCATCGGAGTTGAGCTTGCCGCAAGGCTTAACGCAAACCCCGAATTTGAGGCAAGGCTGTCCCGCCCCACCCCGACCACAACGCTTGGCACATCCAACTCCACCAGTCTGCGCCTGAGGGTACAGGATGCCAACGCATGGGGAGCGGATTATTTTATAAGTCTGCACACAAACGCCGCGGAATCAGCCGCCGCCTCGGGAAGCGAGGGCTTTGCCTTTTCCCGTCCTTCCGCCGCTTTTTCATTGGGAGAAGATATACTCCGCCGCATGACCGAGGTAACGGGACTGCGCAACAGAGGCATGTTTGTGCGGACAAATCTGTATGTTTTGCGAAAGACCGCCATGCCGGCCGTGCTTATTGAGCTTGGGTTTATAACCAATCCCGGCGACGCGTTTCTGATGCGTGACAACCCCGCCCTCTTCGCCGAGGGCATCTATCAAGGTATAGTTGAATACACCTTGGGATAACCCCATATTTCAAATTTTGATTTATCGGTTACTTTTCTTTGGCGAAAGAAAAGTAACCAAAAGAAAGAAAAACTGAGAAATCGGTATATTTTATTTTGTTTAAGTTCTTTGAGGGGGTTCTTAGGGGAAGCTTTCTTTCAAGAAAGTTCCCCTAAGCGCGTCCCCACTAAATCCCAATTTATCTTTAGCTTAATTATTCAACATCTCAAGGAGCTTGTTTTCATCAATAATAGCAACGCCGAGGCTTTGCGCTTTTGTCAGCTTACTGCCAGCCGCGTCGCCCGCGACCACATACGATGTCTTTGATGACACACTACCGCTGACCTTGCCTCCCGCCGCCTTGATAAGAGAGGCGGCCTCGTCACGCGACATGGTGGGCAATGTTCCAGTGAGAACAAAGGTCAGCCCCGCAAGCTTATCCCCCGTGGGCGCCGCTACAGCCTCGGTCACAAGTCCAAGCTCCGTCAGCTTACGGCAAAGCTCCACATTCTGCCCGTGGGAGAAGAAATTCACAACGCAGTCCGCAGTTATCTCTCCAAAGTCCTCAATGGCGCATAGCTCCTCCTTAGTCGCGCCGATAAGAGCATCAAGAGTCTTGTAGCGTGCCGCAAGGGCTGTTGCCGCCACCTCACCGATGTTTCTGATTCCAAGAGCGTACACAAGTCTTTCAAGTCCCGCGCTCTTGGAATTTTCTATAGCCGCTATCAGATTCGCCGCCGACTTGTCGCCCATTCGGTCAAGGCTCGCTATGTCCTCCGCCTTGAGGGTGTACAGATCGGAAACATCCTTTATGAGCTCGTTCTTCAACAGCAGCTCCACTATCTGCGGACCGAGTCCGTCAATATTCATGGCATTCTTGGACGCGAAATGCTCTATGCTCCTTGAAAGCTGCGCGGGACAAGCACCGTTTGTGCATCTCGCCGCCGCGCCCTCGCTCTCGTCGTAAAATACAGGCTCTCCGCAGGAAGGACATCTGTCGGGCATCACAAAACGCCTCGCTGCCCCCGTTCTCTTTTCGGGTACGGCACAGACCACCTCGGGAATTATGTCCCCCGCCTTTCTCACCACAACGGTGTCGCCGAGCATTATGTCTCTCTTATTTATAAAATCAAGATTGTGAAGTGTAGCGCGGCTTACCGTCGTTCCCGCAAGCCTCACGGGTGACAGCACCGCTGTGGGAGTCAGCACACCGGTTCTTCCCACGGCAACTGTGATATCCTCAAGCACCGTC
The DNA here is from genome assembly GCA_017462795.1 of Clostridia bacterium. Classification (GTDB taxonomy): domain Bacteria; phylum Bacillota; class Clostridia; order Oscillospirales; family CAG-272; genus HGM12713. The sequence continues at coordinate 2,392 of JAFTQL010000003.1, read as the reverse complement.
TGCTTTTCCTCGGGCGGAAATTTGTAAGCCACCGCCCACTTGGGTGTGTTTGTTCCCTCACCCATCACAGCTCTGTCGGCGAGCCTGTCAAGCTTTATGACCACTCCGTCAATGTCATAGGCAAGATCGTCTCTCCTGCCGCCTATAAGCTCAATGTGCGCCTCAGCCTCCGCCGCGCCGTGCGCCACCGTGCGCATCGGAAGCACCTTAAAGCCAAGCTCCGCAAGCCGATCAAGCGTCTCTGTGTGACTCTCGGGCGTTCTGCCATCCATATAGAGGTCACCGCCTTGGAAGTTGAAAACAAAAATATCAAGCTTTCTCTTTGCTGTTATCTTGGAGTCAAGCTGACGCAAAGAACCCGCCGCGGCGTTTCGCGGGTTTGCCATAAGCGCCTGTCCCGCCGCCTCACGCTCGGCGTTTATTCTCTCAAATACCGCCCTCGGCATGTAGACCTCGCCTCTGACGGTAAGGCTCAGCGGCTCGGGCAGAGAAAGCGGTATGGAATAAACTGTACGCAGATTCTGCGTCACATCCTCGCCCACAACACCGTCGCCTCTGGTCGCTCCCTTTGCAAACACGCCGTTCTCATAGATCAGCGACACCGAAAGACCGTCAATTTTCGGCTCAACGGAATAAGTAGGCTCGCTTATCCTGTCGTCCACCTTGCCGCAGAAATCCTCCAGTTCATCAAAAGAAAACACGTCCGCAAGAGAATCCATGCGGTAAGTATGGACATGCTTTTCAAACTTGTCAAGCGCCCTTCCGCCCACGCGCACGGTGGGCGAGGTGGGGTCATAAAGTGACGGATATTCCGCCTCCAGCTTCACAAGCTCCGAATACATCATGTCATATTCATAATCGGATATCTCGGGAGAATCGTACACATAATACCTCTCGGAATGATACGTAAGCTCTTCCCTTAACCGCTTTACCCGTTCAATAATTTGCGCAGAAATATTTTCCATCACATTCACCTCTCTCAGTCATTGATAACAGATAGATTTATTTTACCATATTTTCAGAAAAAAATCAATATCAAACTTACTTTTACTCACCGCTCATAAAATAAAAAAAGTATTACTTCCATACCCTCGTCTCCCTCTCACAGCGGCCACTGTATGACTATGGAACTGTCATATTCCTCTGACACACAAAAACCGATCAGCTCCAAAGCCGACCGGTTTTTGTTTTTTATATTACTTTAACATTTTATCCATAGAATTTATAGATGGGTCGTGATTACATTCCAAAAGGCTATCGTTTTCGTCAGACTCGGTAGTAAAATCAGAGTCATCATTTTTCACCGCAAACGAATATATTGAAAATACAGAAAAGATCATTGATATAAATATTCCTAAGCAAATACATTTAACAACTGATTTTTTCATACTACATCCTCCATTTTTTAATTGTCTGAATATCTATTGCTTTTAATCAATAACCACTCGGACGACATGAAATATTCATTTCATCATTTACAAGACACCATTCGTAAAGTATTTCTATATTCTTTTCGACCGCATCCATCGGCATATCCTGCAAAATAAATGATGAATATCCTCCAATGTTATAGGGGGTTATCTCTTCACCCGAATATTCACTCAGCTTCTCATACATGGGCTCGCTATTTATTCTGCCATCTTTTACCGGAATGAATTGGTGTTCCATAAGACTTACATAGCCAAGGCTATCAATGAGTATTCTTTCATCTGTTTCGGTATAAAAACTAACACTGTCATCACGTATCCTGGAATAAATAATAAACTGATCATTTTCGTTTATCAGTTCTATCATCTCATTTTCGGACATCTCCAAAGGTATTCCCAATGTAAATTTTTCTTTACTCAAACGCTTATAATAATCCTTAACTAATCTACATTCTACTAAAATCGAATAGCTATCCCCATATCTTTCATTTTTATATATACCTATAACATTATCTATCTCAACAAGAGCCATGGAACATTCCCAATAATTATACGGATAACTCTGATATACCTGCCATATTGGAAACGCTAACCCCCCGCCTGTGTCCTCCGAAAATTCGGGCGGCACATATACGGGCCAGCTTTCTTCGGGCGGAGTGGTGTCCTCTGTCTCGGTACCGCCCACCACTTCGCCGTCAGGGTCAATAGTGTCGTCCCCGTTCCCCACAAGATTTGAAACAAGGGGGAAGCACAAGCCTATCACCAGAATAAGCGCGGCACACGCGGCTATAACGGACATCCTTTTGATATTCCTCGGCTTGCGTACAACTTCCGCGGCGGCGAAGTTATTCTTCATTCTTATATGCTCCGCTACCAGATCGGCATCCATGCAGCCGATAGCGTCAAGTAAAATATATTGCTTCATACGTATATACCGTTCCTTTCCAGATGTTCTCTCAAGCCGT
>JAFTQL010000002.1 GCA_017462795.1 Clostridia bacterium | reverse complement strand
GGGTGTTGACAAAATAACGGTTCGCACCAATGTTATTTTATTGTAAACCGTCATGTGTCACGGGACGCAGTTGCTTGCAACATAGGCGCACGTCCCCTACGGCGGTTGGGGCGCTCTTTTGTCCGTAAAAGCGCCAAGAACCAACTTTACTGGTACGAATGAAGGTCGCCAAATGTCCGTAGGGGCGACCACCGGTCGTCCGCAAAATGCCAAGAACAAACTTTACTGGTACGAATGAAGGTCGCTCTACGACAAGGCTCCCTCTCAGAGGGAGCTGGCGCCGTTAGGCGACTGAGGGAGAATGCGGTTAAAAACAAGAAATTTCTTTGTGTTTGACGCCGGCTCCTTCCACCGCTAACGCGGTCCCCCTTCCTCCCGGAGGAAGGCTGTCATAAGCCGACCATCATCCGCACCCGTGGAGTTAATCATTGCGTTTTTGCGGACGACAAAAACTCCGCTTCGCTACGTACTACGAACAAGTTCGTGTGGGTCGCCCCTACTGACGATCAAATGAAAGAATCAAACAGATCAAAAATAAATTCAGGAGAGGAAGTATGAGTAAAAAGGGAAGATTTATTGTTTTTGAGGGAATAGACGGCTCGGGAAAGACCACGCAGGCGAGGCTGCTTGCGGAGGCGCTTGAGAAGAAGGGCAGGCGGGTGTGTCTGACGGCGGAGCCCACCGACCTTCCCACCGGCAGGGCGCTCAGGGAGGCGCTGGGCGGAAGGGTGAAGAAGAGTGAGTGCGAGATGGCTGTGCTTTTTGTTGAGGACAGGATCGCTCACAACATCAATGCCCAAAACGGTATCGCCGCGCTTATTGAGGACGGTGTGGACGTTATTTGCGACAGGTATTATTATTCCACCCTTGCCTATCAGGGGCAGTCCACCGATTACGGGTGGGTGAAGGAGATGAATCTGCGCTGTCCCGACATCCGCAAGCCCGATCTCTGCATATATGTTGACCTGCTCCCCGAGCAGAGTCTGGAGAGGATATCAAAGGGACGGGATTCGGTTGAGATATACGAGAATATTGAGACGCTGACAAGGGTGAGAGAACAATTTTTGTCCGTTATCCGCGACCTTGGCGAGGAGGACAATATTTGCATAATTGACGGTTACAGGAGCGAAAAGCAGATTTCAGAGGACATTTTAGCCATAGTTTCAAGTCTTGTCTGATACGGGCAAAAAACAATGTAGCAATATTTGTCTTGAAAAAGCGGATATTTGACTTGAAATGAGAAAATATTTGTCTTATAATAGTATTGTATAAGGCGGACAACGCTGAATTTGAAAATTTTTCGGAGGTATTTGTTATGGCATTACCGGTAGCGGTACAGGTTTACTCTGTTCGTGAGGACGCTAAGGCGGATCTTCGCGGCACACTTGAAAAGATCAAGGCAATGGGATACGACGGCGTAGAGTTCGCGGGACTTTACGGAAACGATCCCGAGGACATCAGGAAGATGTGCGAGGAGATAGGACTCACTCCCATTTCCGCTCACGTTTCTTATCTTGATATGATGGGCGCTCCCAAGGGAATTCTGTCAAAGTACGCAACCATCGGCTGTAAGTACGTTGCGGTTCCTTATCTCACCCCCGATTACCGTCCCGGAACACCTTGCTTCGCTGAGGTTATCGAGAATATTAAGATGCTGGGTAAGGTAGCAAAGGAGATGGGTATTCAGCTTCTCTATCACAATCACGACTTTGAGTTTATGAAGCTGGACGGCAAGTACGCTCTGGATATCCTTTACGAGGAGGTTCCCGCTGAGTATCTTAAGACAGAGCTTGACACCTGTTGGGTAAATGTCGGCGGAGAGGTTCCCGCTGAATATATCGGAAAATATTCCGGCAGATGCCCTGTCGTTCACCTCAAGGACTTCTACGGTGAAAAGTCCGAGAATATGTATGAGCTCATCGGAATCAAGACCGAGGCTCCCAAGCGCCCCAGTAATTTCGAGCTTCGCCCCGTTGGAAGCGGTATTCAGGATTTCCCCGCTATCCTCAAGGCTGCGGAGGCTGCGGGTACCGAGTGGGTAGTTGTTGAGCAGGACAATCCCTCTATGGGACTTACTCCCATGGAATCCATCGCCAAGAGCAGAGAATATCTCAGAACTCTCGGCTATTGATCGAAATTATTTTAATATATATAAGGAGGATCTTATCATGGCAGATAAGTCTATGGACGGTCTTAACACATTTACAGACCAGAGCGCAGCTCCCGCTGTGGACACAAGCAAGATGATGCGTGTCGGTATCATCGGTTGCGGATGGATCGCAGACTCTCACGTAAAGGCGCTTCTCAGGCAGCCCGACGCGCAGATAGTTGCTTGCGCAGACCTTGTTCCCGGCAGAGTCGCTGAATTTTGCAAGAGAAACGGTCTTGACGGAATGGATATCAAGGAATATCCCTCTCACAAGGAGCTGCTTGACGACGACAGCCTCGCGCTTGACGCGGTATGTATCTGTACATACAACCGTCAGCATGCGGGACCCGCGATCTATGCTCTCGAAAAGGGCATAAACGTAATGCTTGAAAAGCCCTTTACCGTAACTCTTGACGAGGCGGTTGAGGTCATGAAGGCGGAGAAGAAGAGCGGAAAGGTTCTTTCCATCGGCTTCCAGCCCAGAATGGACGCAAACATGCAGCAGATCAAGAAGATCTGCGAGTCCGGTGAGCTTGGACAGATCTACTACATCCAGACAGGTGGCGGACGCCGCCGCGGTATTCCCACGCCTCACGGAACAAGCTTTATTCAGGAGGACACCGCAGGTGTAGGTGCTCTGGGCGATATCGGATGCTATTCTCTGGACATGGTCCTCAACGCTATCGGCTATCCCAAGCCTCTCACCGTTTCGGGCTACAAGTCCGCGTTCTTCGGTAAGGATCCCAACTACTCGGGCTACAAGAAGGGCAAGGGCGAGGAGTATTCCAAGCTCTTCGGAGTTGACGACTTTGCGGCAGCCTTCATTCGTCTTGAGGGCGGTATTATCCTTGACTTCCGTATAGCATGGGCTATGAACCTTGACACCCCCGGTGACACCATCATCATGGGTACAAAGGGAAGCTTGCGCATTCCTTCCACGGAGTGCTGGAACGGTACAGTCGGCGGTCCTATGAAGCTTTACCATGAGGTAGCAGGACTCCAGACAGAGACAGAGATCCCCGTTATCAAGATGAGCCAGGGTCTGTTCGATCTTAAGATCCGTACATTCCTTGACGCTTGCAAGAACGGCACACCCGCTCCTGTTCCTTCAAGTCAGATCCTCTACAACCAGGCTATCATCGACGGTATCGCAAAGTCCGCCGAGGCAGGCAAGGAAGTTGAGATAGTTATCCCCGAGATCTGAGTCGGATAAATATCATAAAGCATTTTAAAGGGAATGAGTCAGGATCTGATTCATTCCCTTTTTTGGTTATTAAATTTATTTATTATATCTTTCCCGCAAAAAGCCCATTTAAAGCTCCGGGCTTATTCATGCTTTTTTCTTTCGCGAAAGAAACAGCAGGAATGAGGAATATTGAGGGGCGGAGAGGGGGAGCATTATGCCTATGTTCATCAGCGCCGCTCCGCTGAGAAGGCGCTCTTCCGTGTATTCCTTGTCGTTTTTGTCGTTTCCGAAGGCTATGTGTCTTACGGTGTAGAAGGCGTTTTTGTCCAGACCGCGGGGCTTGACATAGCTTACCTTATCATTGGTGGAGACATCTGTCGTCACCGCGCACACAAGGCTCTCGTCCCCGTCCTTGCTTGTGAACTGCCAGGCGGTGTAAAGGCGGTCGTCGTAGGGGGACGCGAGGCGGTAATAGTCGCCTGTTCTTATAAGCGAGGCGTGCTCGCGGAAAAATTGTGTATATTCAGCGCACTCCTCTCTTTCCTCCTTGGTCATAACGGCGGGATCGAGCTCATAGCCGAAGGTGCCGTGCATAGCCACCAGCGCCCTTGTCTTCAGCGGAACTGTGCGCTTTGTCCTCTTGTTGGGGCAAACGGACACGTGAGCGCCCATGGTGCAGACTGGATAGGCGAAGGATGTGCCGTACTGTATGGTCAGCCTTGCGGGAGCGTCGGTGTTGTCACTGCACCATATCTGGGGGAAGTAGGCAAGCATAGCGCCGTCGTATCTTCCGCCCCCGCCGCTGCAGCCCTCAAAGAGGATGTCCGGGTGGGTGCTTATGATGCCGTCAAGTATTTTGTACAGTCCGAGGATGTATCTGTGGTATATCTCGCCCTGTCTTGAGGGGGGATAGGCTGTGCTGTAAACATCGCAGACATAGCGGTTGTAGTCCCATTTCACATAGTCTATCTTACCGCTGTCAAGTATGGCGTTTACCGTCCTTATCAGATGGTCGCACACGTCGTCCCTTGACAGGTCGAGGCAGAGCTGATGTCGGCTTCTTGAGGGGGCGCGCCCGGGTACGCGCAAGCACCAATCGGGGTGGGAGCGGTAGAGGTCGGAGTCCTCGTTCACCATCTCGGGCTCAAACCAAAGGCCGAATTTCATGCCCAGCTCATGTATGCTGTCGGCAAGGGTGTTGATCCCGCCGGGGAGCTTTTTCTCGTTTACCGTCCAGTCACCAAGTCCCGCCCTTTCGCTGTCGCGGTCGCCAAACCAGCCGTCGTCAAGCACGAACATATCCGCGCCCAGCTCCTTTGAAATCCTTGCCGTCTCCAAAAGCTTTTGGGTGTCAAAGGTGAAGCGGAAGGGCTCCCAGCTGTTGATGAGAACGGGGCGGTCCTGTCCCACGAATTTTGAGGGGCAGACGTTACCTCTGAATATATCGTGATATATGCGGCTGAGCTTTCCCAGTCCCTCGCCCGAGTACGCCATGACCACCTCGGGGGCGGTGAAGGTATCGCCGGGTTCAAGAAGGAACTCAAACTGCTTTGGGTGTATTCCCATGGCGGCTCTTGTCTGACCGTAGCCGTCAAGCTCGGCGTCAAACACAAAATTTCCGCTGTACATCAGCGCGAAGCCGTAAGCCCCGCCTCTTTCCTCGGTGGTGTCGGGGTCGCAGAGGATGGCGAAGGGGTTATGGAAATGACCCGAAGAGCCTCGGAAAGAGCCGATCTCGGAAATGCCGTGGGTGACTCTCTTGCGGTCGGTCTGCCGCTCAACGTAGTGGTGACCGAAGAACTCTATCATGTCAAGGTCTCCCGCGGTGAAGTCGATGCTCGCCGACATTATTCTTTGGAGGCGGATGCCGCTGTCGCCCCCATTCCTTACGATGACCGAACGGGTGATGACATCCTTGTCAAAGAAAACGCCGTAGAGCAGGGTAACGCCCACGTGGGTCACGCTGTCCTCGAGATCGATCTCCAGTGTGCGGACGTTCTCTCCGTCCTTTCCGTCATTGGCAAAGAGAGAGGGCATTCCGTCAAGGGAATATTTGCCGTCGTATATTCTGTGGCGGACGTACTTGCCCACAAAGGCGTAGCTGCCGTCGCCATTGACAAGCTCGATGGAGGGTATTCTGTAGTCGCCCGCGTCGTTGGAGGAGAACTCCTGCGGGTAGGCGCAAAGCGAGTAGGTCCTGTCAGTGCCTGCCTCGGGGGGATTGGACTCATGACTGCGGATGACCCTTGGAATGAGATAGGACACGTCGTTGTCGGGGAGGGTCTCGCCGTAATACAGATGCAAAAGGTGACCGTATTCCGTCACCGCCATCTGGTAGGCGGTGTTAGCGGTGCGCAGAGTGAATGTGCCGCGCTCGGCGTCATATGTGACGGGGATTCTGTCGTTCATGATAAATACTTCCTTATAATTTTATATTCACAGTTATTCTACCATATTTTTAACCTCACATCAATACAAATTCCTTGTAATCGTGGTTTTGAGTAATAATACAGCAGTTTTCAGTACATTAATTATATAACAAGTGTTTGGTCTCTGCTATGGGTATTTAAACCTTTTTGTCATTTTATTGTTTGAATTTTAACCTTATTTTTCTTTCGCCTTTAGATTTTATTTCTAAAAAGTGTTGCACTCGACTTGATAACTTGCCGTCCCCCTTCCTCCGGGAGGAAGGGGAACCGCGTTAGCGGTGGAAGGAGTAAGCGCCAAACACAAAGAAATCTCTTGTTTTTAACCGCATTCTCCCTCAGTCGCCTAACGGCGCCAGCTCCCTCTGGGAGGGAGCCTTGTCGTAGGGCGACCTTCATCTGTGCCTGTGGAGTCATTTTTTGCGTTTCTTTTCGGGACGCAGTTGCTTGCAACATAGGCGCACGTCCCCTACGGTGGTTGGGGTGTTCTTTTTTCTGCCGCCATGAGGTTGGATGTGAACCGTCATATATCACGGACGACCGGTGGTCGCCCCTACTGTGTTGGGGCATTCTTTTTTCTGCCGCCGAGAGGTTGGATGTGAACCGTCATATATCACGGACGACCGGTGGTCGCCCCTACTGTGTTGGGGCGCTCTTTTGTCTGTCGCCGAGAGGTTGGTTATGAACCGTCATGTG
>JAFTQL010000015.1 GCA_017462795.1 Clostridia bacterium | reverse complement strand
TCCGAGCTTTGCTCGGAGTGTGTTCGATGTGCGGGTGCCACAACAAAAGGGTCTCTGTGAGACCCACAATCATACTATTGAACCGCAACGGGAATTTGCCTCGCCCCACAAGGCTTCCGACGCGGAAGCGGCGAGGCAATGTTGCGAACCCAATTCCGAGCTTTGCTCGGAGTGTGTTCGATGTGCGGGTGCCACAACAAAAGGGTCTCTGTGAGACCCTTTTGTTGTGGCACCCGCAACGGGAATCGAACCCATAACTACCCCTTAGGAGGGGGTTATTATATCCATTTAACTATGCAGGCGTATTTAAACTCAATATTTGAATAAGAAAAAACGATTTATTCATTCTTTCGCAAAGAAATTGTGTTATTCTAATATCGTGACAGTGATCTGCCACTTGAATAGTATACCACAAATTCTCTCGGTTTTCAATAGTTTTTTTAAAAAATAACGAAAAAAGGATGGGATTTTATATGGCGGTAAAAATACTTCGCGTCTCACTTCTCTGCCTCACGGTGCTTTGGGTGGGATTTATATTTGCCAATTCCATGGACAACGGAGTGGAATCGGGAAAGAAAAGCTCTACCGTGACTGTTATAGTCAACGAAGTGGCGGAGTCGGTGGGTATCGATGAGGAGATACCCGAATCTACAGTGAGAAACATGGCTCATTTCGGTGAGTTCGCGGTGCTGTCTCTTTTTGTGTGCGCCGATCTCGCTCTTTTGTCCTTCGTAAGATCGGCGGATTGGCGGCGCGCCGCGGTAACGCTGATGACATCCGCTCCCATATGCTGTCTTGCGGCGTGTGTGGATGAGCTTATTCAGAAATTCTCCGCGGGCAGAGCGGCGCAGCTCTCGGATGTTCTCACGGATACTCTCGGAGCTATATGCGGCATGGCGGTGTTTATTCTGTTCTACATAGCTATACGGGCAGTAAAAAAGAAGGCAGCACACAACGGTGACCTGCGATAAGATAAACTCCGATAACGAAGTAAAGCAAAAACGTACGGACTTACCTTCCGAAAGGAATGTCAAAATAACGCAAAGGGGCTGAGTCAAAAGCTTTTTAGGAAGCAATTGGTTAAGCCCCTTTTCACTTTGCCTTGGTGGTGCCCGCTTTTTGTGAATGGTGCCCTGATTTGTGTCGTGCTCATACGATGCGAAGCATCGCTGGTGTTCTTGCTCTATCAGTACATTCATCAAAAATGGTTTAAACGACCGATACGTTATTCAAAGCATAAGTTTTAGGTGTAATACCAACAACCCGTTTGAACACCTTAGTAAAATATGAGGGATCGGAAAAACCGCATTGCTCGGAGGTCTCCTCAACCGAATAACCGCTTGCGAGACATGTACGGGCGTGATGGATTCGTACCGTATTCAGAAATTCGTTGAATGTCACTCCTGTTTCTCTCTTAAACCATTTGCAAAAATATTGCTTACTGTACCCAAAATGACTGGCTGCATTTTGTACGGTCAGCTTGCTTGCGTAGTTTTCCTCAACAAATTCAATCAGACGAGCCGCGACCTTGCTATACTCGACGACAGGATCATCGGTGCTTTTTTGATTGGAAATCCTTTCAAAAAGACGAAGCAAGTCGATCGTTCTTGCTATAAATGTACGGTTTTCATCAAGAATATTTTGCACGGTTTCCCAAATGACGTCAAAGTCATCGCATCGAAATGCCAGATCCAACAGCGTGCGATCATCTTTCAACAACAGTTTTTTCAAATTAATGACAGAGGTTAACCCTTCCACATTGATATGAAATGCGCAAATCATATCTCCTTCACCCGCGCCGCCCTTGCGATACACCGACGTATGCAGATATCTCGGAGGAATAAAGAATACGTTTTTTTCCTTATATTCAAACCGTCTTCCGTTGATATAGGTTTCTCCCTCGATCCCGCGTACAAAACTGATCTCTACCGTCTCACCGTAATGAAGCGGCGAGATGACCGTTTTTTTCTGAAGATCGGGGAGTTCTTTTTTTCTGTCCAGAATCCAAAGCGCGGATCGCGTAGCTTCTTTAAACATTCTCATCACCTCTTTTGTCAATATTTTACCGCAAACAAACGCATTTGTCAACCAAAAAGCTAATATATTACCGAAAAAGATAATTTTTCTTCATTGACATATCTATCCGAAAATGTTATGATACTGATATATTTCAAAAAGGGAGGTTTGCGTTTTATGAAAGCGAAAATAAATGATCAAAATTCAATTGACCCAACCGACTACGCAGATCCTTTGTTCGGTGTTGGAAGTGCGACCTCTGCGGGGCCCACGCTTCCCGCGGGCTCAATCCATCCAAGTCCTGAAACGCTGGAAAAGGATTGCGGAGGATATTTGCGGGACCAGCCGATCATCGGATTTGGTCACGCCTATACCTCGGGCGCGGGAGGAACTAAATGCTACGGAAATTTTTTGCTGGCGCCAATGGTTGGAGCGGTTGAGCTTGACCATGCTAAAAGAGCATCCTTTGCTAAAGAGGAAAGTGAGCGTTCAAGCTGCTGCGAATATGAAGTCCGGCTAAAAAACGGCATTGGAGTTAAGGTGACCCCTGCGCATAACGCGGCGATTTATTCCTTTGAATATCCGAAAGAGGCAGAGTCATTTTTACTGGTAGACGTAGCCCACAAGCTTGATATCGACGCAAGCATGAGAAGTGGCTCCGTTACCGTTGATCCGAAAAGCAAAAGCATTTTCGGCGGCGGTACGTTCTTTGGAAATTGGAGCGGGTTGAATTGGAACATGTATTTTGCCATGGAATTTGACACGGACTTCGAGGAGATCGGTATCTTTGAGGGAGATATGCTTTACGCTATATCCGATATCACACCGACCTGTGTTCCCATCGACACGGAAAAGCGGCTGGGCGCATATATCAAATTCGCAAAGGGCTCGCATCTTAAAGTCAAGATTTCCATCTCCTTTGTCAGCGCCGAGAGGGCAAAGCAATTCCTGTCGGAGCAGATCCCCGGTTTTGACTATGATCGAGTCAAAGAATCCGCTAAAAATAAATGGAGAGACGTCCTTGGTGTCATTGATCTGCGCACGGACGATCCCGCTCTGCTTCGCCGCTTTTACACTGCAATGTATCACATGAATATCCAGCCCAGAGATCGAACTAACGACCACGGCAAATGGGATGATTTTCACACCGTCTGGGATACTTGGAAAACGGTATTTCCGATGTATTCCTTGCTGTATCCCCAAAAAATGGGTGCGATCGTTGAATCGATGATCGACCGCTCAAAGGAGAATGAGCGGCTTGGAAACGGAATCGTGATCGCCGACGAGTATATGGCAGCACAGGAGGGACTTGCGGGACAAGGAGGCAACGACGTGGATAACGTGATCGTCGACGCGTATCTGAAGGAGGTTCCCTTGAGCAGATACACATGGAAGGACGCGTATTCCGTACTCCTTCGCAGTGCGGAGCTTATGCGTTCCCCCGAATATATCGAAACGGGCTTTGCCACCGATAACAAGCGTACGGCAAGCGGTGTTCCTTATACGTGGAGATTCAAGCCTGCCGCAGTTACGCTTGGGTTTGCGCTCAACGATAAGGCAGTTGCCACCATGGCACACGGAATGGGAACGCAGGAAGAATACGAAAAATACGAGGCTCGCTCGTCAAATTGGCTGAACGTATGGAATCCGAAGGCGCAGAGCGAGGGCTTTTACGGATTTCCTCAGAAGCTGAATGAAAACGGGGAATTTGACGAAGAGTATGACCCTCACGGCGGATATAATTCTCACTTCTATGAGATGACGGGTTGGGATGCGTCCTACGTCAATTACAATGACATCCCGCGCCTGATCAAGACTATGGGCGGAGAGGAGATCTTTACAAAGCGTCTTCTTTGGGCTTGCGAGCACAGTGTGAATTATTACAACGACGACAACGGAAAAGAGGGATATCTTAATTTCACTAATGAACCCTCATTCCATATCCCATGGCTCTTTTGCACGGACGAGATAAGACGTCCCGATCTGGCAGCAAAGGTGATCGACGGAGTCATCAAGCGTTTTTCAAAGCAGAACGATTATCCGGGCGACGAGGATAACGGCGGAATGTCGTCCTATTACGTTTTTCTGATGTGCGGATTTTTTCCCTATGCTACCACTGAGAATTATTATCTTCACGGCACGAGAGTGCAGGAGATCATCTTCCATTTGAGCAATGGAAAGGATCTCAGCATTACCGGAGAAAATGTGGGGGATAACAATATTTACGTGCAATCCGCAACGTGGCACGGAAAGTCTCTTAATGTCTGCAAGCTTACCCACCGTCAGCTCCTTGAGGGCGGAGAGCTACATTTTGTCATGGGAGATCAGCCGTCCGATTGGGCAAGAAAAGGATAAGGCTATATTACAGGGTATATTGCGATTCCGCAGAGAAAAATCTACTGTAAGCGATACCGCAAACAGCTTGGTAAAAGTAATATCATGATATCATCTATTAAGGTCACAAATGACACAAAAAAGGGCTGTCCTGAAAACCAAAAACAGAATCAGCCCAAAAGCATAACAATAAAAATAAGGTGTGAATTTTATATGAAACAAGATGACAGACCAACTGTAAATCATGATCAACACGTAATTAATTCACCATAAATCCGTCGATTTTTTTAATATTTCTATTTACATCGGACGCTTTTTATGTTATACTATTATTTGTAATAAAATTTTCGATCAAAAGGAGTTTCGCGCATGAAGACCGATATTGAAATCGCTAAGGAAGCCGTGATGCTTCCAATTACTGAAATCGCAGACAAGCTGGGTATCACCGATGATGAGCTGGAGCTTTACGGTAAGTACAAGGCTAAGATCAACGACGCTTTTCTCAAGAGGACAGAGGATCGTCCCAACGGAAAGCTCATTCTTGTGACCGCCATCAACCCCACCCCCGCTGGCGAGGGTAAGACCACCACGACCGTGGGTCTCGGCATGGCTATGAACAGACTGGGCAAAAACGCGATAATCGCTCTTCGCGAGCCCTCTCTCGGACCTGTTTTCGGAGTTAAGGGCGGAGCTGCGGGCGGAGGATACGCACAGGTAGTTCCAATGGAGGACATCAACCTCCACTTTACAGGTGACTTCCACGCCATCACCGCGGCAAACAATCTGCTTTGCGCTATGATAGACAACCATCTCCAGCAGGGCAACGAGCTGGGTATCGATCAGAGAAGAATAGTTTTCACCCGTGTCACCGACACCAACGACCGCGCTCTGCGCAACATAACAGTTGGTCTTGGCAGCCGCGTTGACGGCATTCCGAGACAGGATCACTTTATGATAACCGTTGCCAGTGAGATCATGGCTATTCTCTGTCTTGCGGAGTCTCTTGACGACCTCAAGACCCGTCTTGGCAATATTCTGGTTGCCTACACATATGACGGCAAGCCTGTATTTTGCCGCGACCTCAACGCCCAGGGCTCTATGACCGCGCTCCTCAAGGACGCCATCAAGCCCAACCTTGTTCAGACACTTGAAAACACTCCCGCCCTCATCCACGGCGGTCCTTTCGCCAATATCGCCCACGGCTGCAACTCGGTAAGAGCCACAAAGCTTGCTCTCAAGCTCGCCGATTACGCCATCACAGAGGCGGGCTTTGGCGCTGACCTCGGAGCTGAGAAGTTCCTTGACATCAAGTGCCGCAAGGCGGGACTTGTACCCGACGCCGTAGTCCTCGTTGCTACGGTGCGCGCCCTCAAATACAACGGCGGTGTGGCAAAGCCCGCGCTTGCCGAGGAGAACCTTGACGCGCTTAAGGTGGGCGCTGTCAACCTTGAGGCTCACATAGACAACCTGCGCAAGTTCGGTCTGCCCGTCGTCGTGGCTATCAACCGTTTCGGAACCGATACAGACGCAGAGCTTGACTACATCCGTCAGATCTGTATTTCCAAGGGAGCTGACTTCGCTCTGTCCGATGTATTCGCTAAGGGCGGCGAAGGCGGAATGGAGCTTGCCGAAAAGGTAATTGAGGCTTGCGAGAGACCTAAGGATTTCCACTTCATGTACGAATCCGATATGTCCATAAAGGAAAAGATATCCGCCGTGGCAACCAAGATATACGGCGCGGCTGATGTTAAATATGACGCTTCCGCCCTCAAGACTCTCGCCGAGATCGAGGCTCTTGATCCCAAGTATTCCACATTCCCCATCTGCGTGGCAAAGACACAGTATTCTCTGTCCGACGATGCGGCAAAGCTTGGCAGACCCACGGGCTTCACACTCACCGTAAGGGAGATCAAGCTCTCCGCGGGAGCTGAGTTTATCGTAGTGCTGACAGGCGCTATCATGACCATGCCCGGTCTTCCCAAGAAGCCCGCGGCAGTGTCCATCGACGTGGACAACGACGGAAACATTACGGGACTGTTCTGATATGACTCTTCCCGATATACGCGCGTCTCTTTCAGCCGACACCAACGAGGCTGTCGGCGAGGAGCTGGCGCGCAATATTCTGACAGACGCTTCCCTCCCCCGCTTCGTCGCCCTTTTCGGCGACCTGGGGGTGGGAAAGACCGCCTTTGTAAGAGGATTTACAAGGGTTATCGCTCCCACCGCGAGAGTGAAATCCCCCACCTTTGCCCTTGTCAACGAATACAAGGGCACTCCATGCTCGGTCTTTCACTTTGACATGTACAGGATAGAGGACGAGGACGAGCTTTATTCCATCGGCTTTTACGACTACGCCGACAGAAACGGCATCTGTCTTACCGAGTGGAGCGAAAATATTGAGTACGCTCTTCCCGAGGCTTATATCCGCGTGGAGATAATCAAGGATAACGCCCTCAATACCGACTCAAGGCGTATTGAGATAGTAGGCGTGGGAATTTAAACGGAGACAAACACAAAATGAAGATATTGGCTTTGGACAGCTCCGCGACAGTTGCCGCCGTCGCCCTTTGCGAGGACGAGCGACTGCTTGCGGAATACACCGTGAACAACGGAAACACTCACAGCGAGACTCTGCTCCCCATGGTAGAGTCGCTTCTCGGGCATTTCTCGCTGACAGCAAGGGACATAGACCTTTTCGCAGTCTCATCGGGTCCCGGATCATTTACGGGAGTGCGCATCGGCGCGGCGACCGTCAAGGGACTTGCCTTCGGAATGAACAAGCCCTGTGTCGGCGTATCCACCCTTGAGGCGCTGGCTTACAATCTGTCGGGCTTTGGCGGACTTATCTGCCCCGTTATGAACGCCCGCCGCTCTCAGGTATACACCGCGCTCTTCCGCTCCGATGGCAAGACGCTCACAAGGCTTATGCCCGACAGTGCCATAGCTATCAGCGAGCTTGACGATATCCTTTGCACATACGTGGGTGAGACAGTAATGCTTTGCGGAGACGGCTACGACATAACCAAGGAAGGGCTTAAAAAGACGGCTGTAGCAGATACCCCCGAGAGGCTGAGATATCAGTCTGCATACTCGGTGGCGGCAGTGGCGCATAAGGAATTTCTCAGCGGAAACGCTGTAAGCGACTCCGAGCTGAAGGTAAATTATCTGCGTCCCTCTCAGGCTGAGAGAGAGCTTATGAACAAGAATAAAAATTAAAAGAGGAAATACAATGAAAATAGTTATCGGTTGCGATCACGCAGGATTCGGCATCAAGGATGCGGTCATAAAACACATTGAGGAGATGGGACATGAGGTCGTTGACGTCGGAACATACTCGGCGGACAGCTGTCACTATCCCGTATATGCCTCCGCCGCCTGCAAAAAAATACTTGACGGCGAGTGCGCTTTGGGAATCCTCATCTGCGGTACGGGCATAGGCATGTCCATGGCGGCAAACAAGCACAAGGGCATCCGCGCCGCTTGCTGCTCGGATGTATTCTCCGCGAGACTCACCAGAGAGCATAACGACGCCAACATGCTCTGCTTTGGAGAGCGTGTGGTCGGTATAGGCACGGCTCTTGACCTTGTTGACGCATTTCTCGGAGCGGAATATCTCAACAACGGAAACCACGTCACCCGTGTGGCAATGCTTGCCGACATTGAAAAGAGCAACTGAAAATTCATCTGACAGATATAATATATAAATTTAAGGAGGAAAGATCGCTTGTGTATTAAAAAGATAGTGGGTATATTCCGCGCCGTTTCGGGCACGCCTCACCCCAAGAATTTCACCTCTGCCATTATTGCCGCCGCAGGCATGTCGGAGCGCTTTGGAGGGGATGTTACCAAGCAGATGACCTCTCTTCGCGGTGTGCCGTTGCTTATACACACACTCAGAGCCTATGAGGAGGCGGACTGTATCCATGAGATAATTCTCGTGGCAAAGATAAATGAGATGAACGCATGGGAGCAGCTTTGCCGTGAGCATAATATTACAAAGGTCACCGCCATCGTTCAGGGCGGATATACCCGTCAGGACTCGGTGCTGTGCGGACTTGACGCCATAAACCCAAAATCAAAGTTTGTGGCTATCGCCGACGGAGCGAGATGCCTGACAACGCCCGATCAGATAAAGCTTGTCTGCCGCGCGGCGTATAAATACAAGGCGGCAACAGCGGCTCACCGCTCCACCGATACGGTAAAGATCGCCGATAAAAAGGGCTTTATAGACACCACTGCCGACAGGGATACAGTCTGGATGGCGCAGACACCGCAGGTATTCAGGACCAAGCTCTATCGCGCCGCGGCATATACCGCCCTCAAAAAGGGATATCGTGCCACGGACGATAACTCTCTTGTGGAGAATGTGGGACATCCCATCCGACTTGTGGAGTGCGGAGCGCAGAACATTAAGATAACCACCCGCGAGGATCTGGCGGTTGCCGACGGAGTTCTCTGCGACAGAGAAAAGATAGCCATTATGAGCAGTCTTGATAATAAGGATGACGAAGAATGATGAGGATCGGACACGGATATGATGTTCACCGTCTGGTGGAAGGCAGAAGGCTGATACTTGGCGGAGTGGACATCCCACATGAAACGGGGCTTCTCGGTCACTCGGACGCGGACGTACTGCTCCACGCTGTTTCCGACGCGCTTCTCGGTGCGGCGGCTCTCGGCGATATAGGAAAGCTGTTCCCCGACAACGACAAAAAATACGAGGGCGCAGACAGCCTTGTGCTTCTCAAAAAGGTAGCCACCCGCATATACTGCGCGGGATACAGGATAGTCAACATCGACTCCACGGTCATCGCCCAAGCGCCCAAGCTCTCCCCCCACATTCCCAAAATGCGCGCCAACATCGCAAGAGCCCTTGACATCGACAAGGACTGCGTAAGCGTTAAAGCAACGACAGAAGAGGGGCTTGGCTTTTCGGGCGAAAAGCTCGGCATAGCCGCGCATGCGGTTTGTCTTATTGAAAAGTTGTAAAAGCCGACAACTCATCGTAAATAATGTAAAAAATAAGAAAACTATTGACAAAATCGATTTTTACGGATATAATATAAATGTGGGTGTATCTCAGCCCAAAATGAGAAGCTTACAATGTGAACTTCTCTTGGTTCTTGCAAGACAGTTACGAGTGAGTGTTTCGCTGCTCAGAATGCGAAAGTTAATGGGCTGTCTCACAAATTCGTGAGGCAGCCCACTGTTTTGGAGGTATAAGCGGAGAATATCAGACTGTATGAAGTGAATGCGAACTATATATCTTATCTTTACGGTTATAGCGCCTCACCTGTTTCATAATAAAAAATCGTCTCAGAAAAACGAGCGCATTTGCTCCGCTCTCATCCTTCAAAGACAAGCATAAGCTTATGAAAGAAGGTATCGACTTTATAAAGGTCAAAGATTATGCAGTGATCAATCTTAACAATATGTTTCCCGTTCCGATCACAGAACGTAATTATGTAGACATCGGAAAAGAGAGTGATCCACATTACAAGGCGCTTTTGCTTGCGGAATATAGATATATAAAATCCATACAGGAAAGAATACGCAAGAACGCAGCGAATCTTTATAAAATTAAATTAAAAGACGGCGATTCCACTATCTTATCAAAAAGATGCAACGATTTTCCGGGGCTCGAAAAAGCGTGTACAGAGTACATAAAATAGATATCCAGCACGGCAGCCGTGAATATCTCATCTCCCCACATCCCGGTATCTTGCAATTCCATTTCACAGCCGCCGTACATATTTTTTCATTACAGGATATGCGGTGACAGACTCTGTTGCCAAAGCGGTACAAACTAAAATTTAAGGAAGGTAAACCACATGCTTATCATTTCTCCCTCCGTCCTCGCCTCGGATTTTTCAAGGCTTGGCGACGACGTAAAAAAGGTACACAAGGCGGGAGCCGAGTACATTCATCTTGATGTTATGGACGGTATTTTTGTCCCCAATATCAGCTTCGGCCCCCCCGTTATAAGCTCTCTGCGCAAGGTGACTGACATCGTTTTCGATGTTCATCTCATGATAACCGAGCCGCAGAGATACATAAAGGATTACGTGGACGCGGGAGCTGATATCATTACCATACATTACGAGAGCTGTAAAGACCCCGCGGAGGTGGTAAAGCTCATCAAGTCCTACGGAGTCCGCGCGGCGGTGTCCATAAAGCCCGCCACATCCCCTGAGGTGCTCTTCCCCATGATGGCGGAGCTTGACATGGTACTTGTAATGACCGTTGAGCCCGGATTTGGCGGACAGAAGATGATACCCGAGACCATAGACAAGGTAAGGATACTCCGCGAATACGCCAATGCCAACGGTCTTGATACTGACATTGAGGTGGACGGAGGCATCACCGCTGAAAATCTCAAGTACGCGACCGCCGCAGGCGCCAATGTTATTGTCGCGGGCTCGGCAATATTCAAGGCGGACGATCCCGCAAAGGTCATATCCGATATGATGAAGGTGGGTGACAGATATCCCTTCGGTGCGGATACCCAAAAATGAAAAATACAGAAAAGGACATATATCATGGAAATACTTAACCAATTTGCGTCCGTTGAGTGCGGATGCGGCAAAAAACATTCTGTTTCGGTAGACGATATTATCGTGGAAAAGGGCGCTATCTTGCGTATACCCGAGGTCGTCTCGCGGTACGGAGCAAAGCGCGTTTTTGTTCTGGCGGATGTGAATACATATGCAGCCGCGGGCGCAAGAGTCTGCGAGATACTTGACAGCGCGGGCATCGCTTACTCCCGTTTTGTCTTCCCTGACGAGCATCTTGAACCCGACGATAAAGCCATAGATACGGCAACCGACGGATATGACCCGGATTGCGATCTTATTCTCGGTGTAGGCTCGGGAGTTATCAACGATATCGGAAAGATACTCGCCGACAGGAACGACAAGCCCTACATCATTTTCGGTACGGCTCCTTCCATGGACGGATATGCTTCCGCCACCTCTTCAATGGCTATAGCGGGACTGAAGGTATCCATGAATTCAAAATGCGCCTCTGTGATAATGGCGGACACGGATATTCTGCGTAATGCCCCCAAGCGTCTTTTGCAGGCAGGTCTGGGCGACATGCTGGCAAAATACGTTGCCGTTTGCGAGTGGCGCATCGCCTCGGTGGTGGTTGGTGAATACTACTGCCCCCGCATAGCGGAGCTTATACTTTCCGCGCTCAAAAAGTGCGTTGACAACGCCGAGGGGCTGCTTCGCAGAGAGGAAGACGCGGTCATCGCTGTATTTGAAGGACTTGTTATCGGAGGCATCGCCATGAGCATGGCAGGCTGCTCCCGTCCCGCGTCGGGCGTTGAGCATTACTATTCCCATGTGTGGGATATGAGAGGTCTCGCCTTCGGCACTCCGATTGACCTTCACGGCATACAGTGCGCCATAGGCACAAGGCTTGCTATAGAAAAATATGAGCAGATAAAAACAGTTACACCCGACCGAGAGAGCGCGCTTGACCATGCGGCTCGCTTTGATTTCCAGGAGTGGAGTGAGAAGCTGAGAAGCTTCATAGGCGGCGGAGCGGAGGCTATGATCGCCCTTGAAGCCAAGGAGCACAAATATGACACCGCCCTTCACGCAAAGAGGCTGGAGGTCATTATCGAGAACTGGGATAAGATACTTGAGCTTATAAGCACCCTCCCCTCAAAGGCAGAGATAGACCGCATTCTTGACGTTATCGAAGCCCCTAAGGATGTCAGCGAGATCGGTATTGACCCGTCCATTCTCCCAATGACCTTTGCCGCAACCAAGGATATACGCGACAAATACGTGCTCTCGCGTCTCTTCTGGGATCTGGGTGTTCAGGATTAAACCACAGGTAGACCGATTACTTATTGACAATCGGGAAAATTTATGATAAAATAAAGCCGTACCCCCAACGCGGACTGCAAACGCGGAACAGGGTACGGCTATTAAAATTTTAATGAAAGGAGGCGAACAGTATGAATTTTTGTACATTTACCGACATTGCCGTATTGCTCGCCGAAAAAGTGATGTCCGCCAAGTGACGGCGTCACCGAGCGAAACAGGTCTCTGTGTATGGCAATGATATTTTCACAGGAGGTCTGAAATTGGAACTACCCATAGGTCACAATATCCGACGGTTGCGTCTTGAGCGGAATATGACGCAGCGTGAGCTTGCCTGGTATCTTCGCGTGAGTATACAGGCGGTATCAAAATGGGAGCGGGGCTGCACCTATCCCGATCTTGTGTTGCTCTTACCTATCGCGCGTTTATTCTCGGTCACGCTGGACGAGCTGTTCGGTCGTGAAGACACAAGTGAAAAGGTCGGATAGTACAAACGAATGCCCGTTGCGCTTTTGCAACGGGCATTTTGTTGCTGTAAAACCAAAACAAATGGCTGTCTCAACAAAGACAGCCATTTAATATTTTTGTTATCAGTTGTCAAATTCCATTCTGACCTGAGATATCTGTCCCGCTTTGTGCTTGTCCACAAGATTATGGATGCGCTTGACGGGATTGAGCAGCTCACTGAGGGTGTGATCCTGATTGAGAGTATCGATAATGTAAGAGACGTACTTACACATATTTACCTCAACATACCATTCTCTGCTTGCAAGCTCGGGGCGGCGGTAAACAAGGTTTGTTGTAAATACCCTTGAAATAATACCATCGGCAAATGCCTTGTCAAACTTCTCAAGTCCGTCTGTAAACAGACCGAAGGTGGTAAACGCGAATATTCTCTTTGCTCCCTTCTCCTTGAGCTGGAAGGCAACATCTATGAGGGATTCACCGGAGGAAATCATATCGTCGACAATAATTACGTCCTTGCCCGTAAGATCCTTACCGAGGTACTCATGTGCCTCGATGGGGTTACGTCCGTTTACAACAATGGAGTAATTACGGCGCTTATAGAACATACCGATATCAAGACCAAGGACGGACGAGAAGTACATACAGCGTCCCATTGCGCCTTCATCGGGAGAAATGATCATCAGAGCGTCCTTGTCGATAATAACGTCGGGAACATTGCGAACCAGAGCCTTGATCATCTGATAGGTAGGCTTTACATCGTCAAATCCCGAGAGAGGAATGGCGTTCTGCACTCTGGGGTCATGAGCGTCAAAGGTAATGATGTTTGTAACGCCCATTGCCACAAGCTCCTGAAGCATTATAGCGCAGTCAAGAGACTCTCTGCCGCTTCTCTTATGCTGTCTGCCCTCATAGAGCATGGGCATGATAACGGTAACGCGTCTTGCCTTGCCCGCGTTCGCGGCGATGATACGCTTGAGATCGGCGTAGTGATCGTCGGGACTCATGGGAACCTGCTGTCCGTACATTTTGTAGGTTACACCGTAGTTAAACATATCGCAGATTATGTAGAGGTCGTGTCCTCTGAGGGATTCGTGGAGAAGTCCCTTTGCCTCACCCGTACCGAAACGAGGGCAGTCAACATGGACAAGAAAGCTTTCGTCTCCGCCGTGACGACGCCATTCTCTGAGGTAATAGTCTACCTGTTCGGCAAACTGCTCGCAGCCTCTCATACCTATTACGCTAAGTTCAGCATACTGTGATTCTTTCATATTTAATTTTCCTCCGAGCTATTTATCAATTGCACCATTATTATAACATATTTTTTTCATTTAAACAAGCAAGTTTATAATTTTTTAACATAAAAGTGACAAAATATGACTTTGCATAAATATTTTTCTCTTTTTTGCGGTCACATTGTCGATTTTTATCCGATTTTTATCGGATCTTTTAGATCAAAAAAATCATTTCAGCTCCACAACGGTAACTCCCCCGTCGCCCTCTCCGAACTGACCTATCCTGTAGGACGCCACTCTGCGGTCTGTCCTCAGGTAATTCCACAGAGCTGTCTTGAGCGCTCCCGTTCCCTTGCCGTGGATGAGGCGGACGCTGTGGAAGCCCGCAATGGCGGCATCGTCAAAATACTTGTCCACCATGCTCCAAGCCTCGTCGCCTGTTTTGCCTCTCAGATCTATCTCGCCCCTGAAGTCGCGGCTGACGCTGACGCGCACCTGAGAAAGCTTTTGCTTTTTGCCTCCAACCTGCACCTCGGTCTCAGTCTCCACAAGCTGAAGATCGGAGACCTTTACCTTTGTCTTGATAATACCGATCTGTGCCATGACCTTACCCGAGCGGTCGGGATCCTCCACAAGCACTCCCCGCTTTCCCAGACTCACCACCAGCACCTCGTCTCCGCGGCGTACGGGACGGGGCAGAACGTAATTCTCCACCCTTCTCTTCTCCACGGGATCGTAGCTGTCGCTGTTGGCGCGCAGATGCTCGCGTATCTCGCGGCGCGCCTTGGCAAGCTCGTCTCCAAGCCTTTCGGAATCCTTCTGCTTTTTAAGCTTGTCCATCTGCTCCATGATAAAGTCGCTGGATATCTTTGCGCTGTCCACCATGTTCTGCGCCTTGCTTCTGGCATTCTCCAGCGTCTTGTCCGCGTCGGCAAGTCTCTTTCCGATGTCAGCCTCGGCTTGCTTTTTGAACGCCTCATATTCCTCCTTCATGCGCCTTGCCTCGTCAAGCTGCTTCTCGGTTTGGATACGCATTGCCTCAAGGTCGCCAAGTATATTCTCCAGCTTTTTGTTCTCGCTTCCCACAAGCTCGCCCGCACGCTCCACAAGAGAGCGAGGAAGTCCCAGCTTTTCGGAAATAGCGAAAGCGTTTGACTTACCCGGAGTGCCGATGATCAGCTTGTAGGTGGGACGGAGTGTCTCCACGTCAAACTCACAGGACGCGTTGGTGACACCGGGGGTATCGAGAGCATATGTTTTAAGCTCTGTATAGTGAGTTGTGGCGAGGCACATTGCTCCCGCCGATCTCATGTCCTCGATAACAGCCACCGCCAGCGCCGCTCCCTCAACGGGGTCGGTGCCCGCTCCAAGCTCGTCGAAAAGGACAAGCGATCTGTTATTTCTCTCCTTGACAATGGAAACGATGGTGACCATATGAGATGAGAATGTGGACAGCGATTGCTCTATGCTCTGCTCGTCTCCGAGATCCACAAGTATCTTCTCAAAGATACACAGTCCGCTTCCTTCCTCGCAAGGAACATGCAGTCCCGACTGCGCCATGGCGGCAAACAGACCGAGGGTCTTGAGCGTTACCGTCTTACCGCCCGTATTGGGTCCCGTGATAATGAGCGTGTCAAAATCCTCGCCTATGGTAAGGCTGATGGGTACTACCGCCTTTTTATCTATGAGAGGATGGCGCGCCCTGATAAGCGCGCACCTTCTCTCCTCCGTAAGCATAGGCTCGCAGGCATCCATGCGGCGGGAAAGCTCGGCGCAACCGAAAACAAAGCCAAGCTCGGTGATATTTCTGTAGTTAAGCAGAAGCGAGGGCGAAATTCCCGCTACCTCTCCCGAAAGCTCGGACAGCACCTTTTCTATCTCGTGTGCCTCACGGGATTCAAGCATGGTAAGCTCGTTGTTGGCATCCACCACCGCCATGGGCTCAACGAATATAGTCGCTCCCGAGGATGATGTGTCGTGTATCAGTCCCTTAACGTCATTACGGTGCTCCGCCTTTACGGGAATAACGTAACGTCCGTTTCTCTGTGTGACTATATTTTCCTGCAGATATTTTGAATAGCTTCCGCCGGTGTATTTGGCGAGCGCTTCTCTCACCTTGAGGTTTGCCACCCTTATCTTGCGCCTTACATCCGCAAGGGCGGGGCTTGCCTCGTCGGCGATAAGCTCCTCGGAGACGATGGAGCGGCTTATTCTGTCCTCAAGCTGCCTGTTGGGCAACAGCCGCTCAAACACCTCGTCAAGCACGGTGGAAAACAGTCGGTTTGCCCTGATGTAGTCAAGGAGCTGTCTTGATGAGCGCAACAGCGCCGCCGTATCAAGCAGCTCTCTCGGAGTCAGCACCGCGCCCTTGGTGGCTCTCTCACATATATCCGACACGTCGGTAACACTGCCGAAGGAGGGCATTCCCTTGGCATCGGACAGCCGCTTTGCGTCGGTGGTGCGTGTCTGTCTTTGCCTTGCCATGTCTATACGGTCGGTGGGACAGAGGCTCATTGCCATTGCCGCCGCTCCCGATGTAGGACAGCAGTCGGCAAGCATAAGTCTTATTTTATCAAATTCAAGTGTTGTAAGTGTTTTTTCTTTTATATTCATGCTTATCACTCCTTTACCGTGTGATAAAAGTCTAAGGTGTCAAAGCTTCTTTCAAGATGGTTTGTGATGTAAGTCTCGGCGCTCCGCTCAAGCGCTCTCATGCTGTCGCCGTCGGAGACACCGAAAGCGAATATTCGCTTGAGAGGCGCTGAGGACACATACCGCCACGCGGCGAGGGCAGAGCCGTCGAGAGGCAGAAATATGTTGGCGGTCATGAGAGAATCGGTGGTGGGGAGCTGAGACGCGCTCCGTCCCGACTCGGAGAAGCAGGCGGCGCACACCAGATGACCATTCATAACGTCAAGCCACCAGCCCCTGTCGCTCTGCTCACAGCCGCATTCAGAGCAACCGCAAAGCTCGGGAGAGAATCCCGAAATATTGGCGGCAAAGATCTCGTAAGCGCTTTTAAGCTGACCGTAGGGCTTGAGCCTTTTCTCAATTGCGTAAAGGGTATTGAGGGTCATGCGCATGACCTCGGGGCAAGGGACATCCTCGCCTGTGATCTCAGCGGCAAGCTGAACGATATATGACGCCAAGGCAAAGCCCTCCATATTCTCGGTAAGACCAAAAAAGCTGTCATTGACCGATCCGCCCGACAGCCATCTTCTGCCGTTTTTCTCGTAATATTCAAAGTTGGCATAGGTAAAGAGACGGCAGACGGACATGGTTTTTGACCGCAGAGAGCGAGCGCCCTTTGCGGTAAAGAGCATTTTCCCCTGCTCCGCCGTAAGCACGGTGATCAATCTGTCGTTCTCGCCGTAAGCCGCCTCACGTATGACAAGACCGTCGCATGTCGCTCGCATATCTTCACCTCCGGTTCTGTTTTTTCAAGACATATAAGATATAATGATACAATCAATTTTATCCGGTTTTAAATTATCATCTGTCGGGATCGACGCCGATCCCGACAATCTGATATAAAGTAAGTTCATTATTCCTCATTGCGATAGCCGAAGTTGCCAACGGTTCTCGCGCTCTCACGCCAATTCTCCTTTACCTTTACCCAAAGATTCAAATATACCTTCGTTCCAAACAGCTTCTCGAGATCCTCTCTCGCATAAGTTCCGATAAGCTTCAGGGACGCGCCGTTCTTTCCCACAATGATCCCCTTGTGAGATGCCTTCTCGCAGAAGATCTCCGCTCTTATGCTGATAAGCGTTCTCTCGTCCTTGAATTCCTCAATTACCACCGCCGTACCGTGGGGTATCTCCTTGTTAAGAGTTCTCAATATCTTCTCCCTGATTATCTCCGCCGCTATCTGTCTCTCGGGCTGGTCAGTCACCATATCCTCGGGGAAAAACCACTGCGACTCCGCAAGGAACTTTGCGCACTCGTCAAGCAGCTCGTCCACGTTCTTTCCGCTTCTCGCGCTTATCGGCACGAAGGCGTCAAAGCTGTGCTTGTCCGCGTATTTGGCGATAGTTTCGGCTATCTGCTCCCTGTTGTACATGTCTATCTTGTTCAGTGCCAGCACCGAGGGAATACCGCTCTTTTTCAGATACGCGATAACATTCTCCTCAACCGCGGTAATATCCTTGCCCGTGTCCACCACAAGCACCACCGCGTCCGCGTCTCTCATGGTGCTGTCCGCCGCCTTTACCATATACTCGCCAAGGCTGTTCTTGGGGCTGTGCATACCGGGTGTGTCAAGGAACACAAACTGCTCATCGCCCCTTGTGTGTATTCCCGTTATTCTGTTTCTCGTAGTCTGTGGCTTATTTGACACTATAGCCACCTTTTCTCCGAGAATAGAGTTCATAAGTGTTGATTTACCCACATTGGGGCGTCCTACTATTGCTATAAATCCTGTCTTTTTCATATCCATCACTCTCCCTCAGTTGATTCCAAGTCCCATTCTCTCAAGTACTTCTCTCTGTCTGCGTCTCATCTCGGCATCCTCTTCCTCGCTGTTCACGTGGTCGTAGCCCAGCAGATGGAGCATGGAGTGCACGCAAAGGAATGCCGCCTCTCTCTCAAAGGAATGACCGAATTCCTCAGCCTGTGTCTTTGCCCTTTCAAGGGATATGACGATATCTCCGAGAGCTATCTGGGGCTCGTCCGTGGGCGGCTCTTCTCCGCCCTCAAAATCGGTAAGCGGAAAGGACAGCACGTCGGTCTCCTTGTCAATACCTCTGAACTCGGAGTTTATCTTCCTTATCCCCTCGTTATCGGTAAAGGTCACCGACACCTGGCAGTCGTTGTGAAAGCCCTCATACTCAAGCGTAGCCGTGACCGCTCTGCGCACAAGCATTTTGAGAGCATAGCTTACCGCGGTGTCCGTGTTATTCATAAAATATATCATTGTCTTTGTTTTCATCTTATCTGTCTCCTTGCTTCTGTCCCGTGGGTTTTCTTTGTCCTCTTTGCTGAGCCCGTTGCTCCGCGCTTGCCTTCTCGTACTTCTCGTAAGCTCTGATTATACGCTGTACAAGCTTGTGTCTCACAACGTCCTTATCCGTAAAGGCGTGAACATGGATATCCTCTACCTCTTCAAGTATTTTTACCGCCACCGCAAGCCCGCTCTTCTGTCCGTAGGGCAGGTCGGTCTGGGTCAGGTCGCCCGTGATGACCGCCTTGGAGTTAAAGCCCAGACGTGTGAGGAACATCTTCATCTGCTCGGGAGTTGCGTTCTGCGCCTCATCAAGTATTATAAAGCTGTCGTCCAGCGTGCGTCCTCTCATGTACGCCAGAGGAGCGATCTCTATAGCTCCCTTTTCAAGCTGACGCTGGTAGTTCTCCGCTCCCATCATCTCAAACATCGCGTCATACAGCGGGCGCAGATATGGGTCTATCTTGCTTTGCAGGTCGCCCGGCAAAAAGCCCAGCTTCTCCCCCGCCTCGATGGCGGGACGGGTGAGGATTATCCTTGCCACTTGCTTTTCTCTCAGCGCCTTGACCGCCATTGCCACCGCGAGAAAGGTCTTTCCCGTTCCCGCGGGTCCGATACCGAACACCACAGTGTTCTTCTCTATGGACTCAACGTATCTCTTCTGTCCCACGGTCTTTGCCTTTATGGGCTTGCCGCGTGTGGTTATGCAGATACAGCCGCCCTCAAGGTCGGCAAGCTCCTCACGGTTACCGTCCTTGATCATTTCCATCACATAGCCCACCTGCTGCTCGGTAAGCGTCTCGTTGTATCTCGCCATGTCCTTGAGATACTTCACCGCATCCGCCGCCATGTTCACGCCGTCCCTGCTATCGCCGCTGATGACCACCGCGTCACCGTCCTCTCCCGCGCGGTTGTGTATCTTCACGTCAAAGCTTTTTTCGATCATACGCACGTTGATATCAAAGCTGCCAAACAGCCTCGCCGTTATCTCCGAGCTTTCAATACTTACTGTCCTTGTGTGTTTTTCCATATTTTCCTGTATTCCTATCTTCTCCCGTTATTGTATCCTGACCTCTATCTCCTGCTCCACAGCTATGTTCTCAAGGCTCTCCACCGTTCCCTCAAGAATGTACACATCGCCCTCAATGCGCCCCGACAGATGCTTGGATGCGACAACAGCGTCGGGGGCATCCTCGGCAAAGGTCTGCCACAGTATAAAATACGCCTGCTCCCTCGCCTGCTCCTCCGTAAGCGTTGCCTCCTCGGTAACGTATTCCGAGCTTCTCAGGGTACGGACACCGAAAGGCAATTTTCCGAGTCCGAATGGGTCAAAATATTCTACTGTATCTATTGTATCACAACTTGTATATGAATTTCCACTGTTTCCAAAAAATTTTACTTCTTTTTCAAAGAAAATAAGCGATTTTTTTATTTTTTGCTCTCCCGTATACACTTTTTTCTCATATTTGAGCGGGATCTCTATTCTGTACTCCCTCTCGCACAGGGCAATTACCTGTCCCGAGGAGCGGACAAAACGAGTTCCCTCGGTATCCGAGCCGTATACTCCACCCACAAGAAGCTGCCCCTCGGATACCGCCTCGCCAAGCTCCACAGAGATATTTCCTCTCACCTCCTCAAACCGCACCACTGTTCCGTTGCGTGCCGCCACAAGATTGGAGGAGGTATAGTCCTGCTCCTCGGGAGGCGCTACAGCCTCTCTTATCTCCACATCCGCCACCGTCCCCGTGACATTGACGCTTATCCACGATATCTCATCGGTGAGTATAAGAACATGGTTTTCTATGCTGTCGATATCCAGTCGGCTCTTGACGCTTCCCACGGATATACCGCTTTCGGCAAGCAGTCTCTCCACCGTATCCTCGCTGACATGTGTGTTTCCCTCAACGCGTATATCCCAGATGACGTTGCCCGACAGAAATACCGTGACGGCAAAAAAGACCATTCCAAGCATTATCCCAGGTCGGCGGCAGACAGCATGGGCAAGCTCGGGCAGACCGTGGCGGCTCTCTGTCCTTACATCTATACTGTATCTTTTGCATATCCTCGCCGCCCGTCTTGCGGCTGAGGGGCGGAGACGGAAGTATCTGCGCTCCTCCTGTCCGTCCTCCGTCTCTCTCCTTCCCGCTCCCGCGCTGTGATAGACTATCTGCGCGGCGGAGCACATATTGACAAAATCAGCGCTCCTGTCGGCGGGGACGGACAGGATATGATAGCCGACGATAAACAAAAGAGGACGCATCATTCTTCAGCCTCCTCAAAGCTCACCGAGCATATACAGCCGTCAACGGACGTAGCGCCCTTGCAATAGGCGGAGCAGCACAGTCTTGAGCCACGTATACAGACAGAGCCGTTGCGGGTGAGCAGGCGCACCTCGCTGTCGGTATACACCGTGATACGCCCGCCGCCCTTCACCGTGACTGAATTTCTGCCACGTATCTCCACAAGCGTACCTCCCGGGAATATGTCGGGCTGTATATCCAGCGTGTGGCACAGCCTCTCCCTGAGGGACGCCTTTTCCGATCTTTTGTTTTCTGACATAAGCACCTCGCATACAGATCATTGAATGTTCGCATATTTTTCCGTATCCGGCAGTAAAATTTACCGAGAAAAATAATTTGCACCTGTATTACAATTTATGCTTGCGGAGACTGCCACATGACAAATAAGATCGCCTACGCGCAACCAAAGCCCCAAATACAAAAAAAGACGCATGCACGCAACCGACGGCTTGTCTTTTGCTACATGAGTCTTTTTATTATGATACTGTTTTTCAAAAACGCCGATGCCGCCGCCGTGTGGGTGACAGAGGGGCTTGCGCTGTGCGCGGGAAAGCTGATCCCCTCTCTTTTTCCCTTTATGGCGGTGTCCTCGCTTATAGTAGCAAGCGGGCTTGGCAACGCTGCCGCGTGTGTATTCGGCAAGCCCTTCCGCGCACTGTTCGGCATTGGCGGCGAGGGGTCGGTGGCTGTTATCCTCGGCTGGGCGTGCGGCTTTCCCGTGGGCGCTAAATGCGCTTGCGAGCTTTACGCATCGTCAAGGATAAGCCACGCCGAATACTCCCGTCTTTTGTGCATATGCGGTACTCCCAGTCCCGCTTTTCTCATCGCCACCGTGGGCGGTACTATGCTGGGCTCGCGCACCTCGGGTCTCGGTCTCTACCTTATCTCCATAGCCTCCGCCCTCATACTCGGTATCATCCTGAAGCTCATCGCTCCCATCCCGCAAAGTAACCGCGAGCCGCCCGTCACAAATACAGCTCAAAGCTCTCTGCCTCTTGCCAAGGTGTTTACCCGCGCTGTCTCCGAAGCGGCGGTGGGTATGCTGAACGTATGCGCCTTTGTGGTATTCTTCTCCGCTTTTCTCGGAACTCTCGAGTCCGCGCTGTCGTTTGTTACCGTCCCCCGGTCCGTTCACGCGCTGCTGTTCGCCTTCTTTGAGCTGACCTCGGGTCTCTCCGCCATCTCCTCGATCTCTTTTATTTCCTCCAACCTCACTCTCCCGCTATGCGCCCTCGCCGTTGGTTGGTCGGGCATATCCGTCCACTTCCAGACCATCGCCATCTGCTCCGCTCCGGTATCCTTCAAGCCCTACTTCCTATCTCACACCGCCCGCGCGATAATATGCTTTTTGCTGGGAATGTTAATTTTGTGATATAATTTGCGGTAATGCGGTAATGATGAAACAAGACAGGGGCGAATGTATTTTTTCCAACAAGCTAACTCCCCAGCGAATCCGCGAAGGTAGTCGCCAGTACGTCACAGCGTTCGTTGTAGGGGTGACCTGCGTGACCGTGTACCCAGACGAAGGTGACTTTATGGATATGGATAAGCTCATCTATTTTCTGCCACAGCTCGGGATTAAGGACGGGAGATCTGTCCGCCTTTTTCCAGCCGCGTTTTTTCCACGATTCCAGCCAATTTTTATTAATTGCGTCGGTGAGGTACTTGGAATCGGAGGTCAGTGTGACCTCGCAGGGCTCCTTGAGCGCTTCAAGGGCGCGGATAGCCGCCATCAGCTCCATGCGGTTGTTGGTGGTCATGGGCTCTCCCCCCGACATCTCCTTTTCCTTACCGCCGAAAACGAGTATAGCGCCCCATCCACCCCTTCCGGGATTCCCGCGGCAAGCTCCGTCCGTGTAGATATCAACATGCTTCATAAGCTACATATCTGCCTTTCAAATATAGTAATTATATAACAATTGCATTTATCGGATATATTTTAACATATAATCGAACGGAAATCAAGTTAAAATCAAGTTAAAATTGAAATACAGCTATTGATTTTGAGCAAATATTGTTGTATAATTATATATTATAATATTTATGGGAGACGGCATATGAACGATATTTCAAGATTTGAAGAAAAAGAAAAATCCTCACAGCTTATTTTTGACGGCAAGGTGCTTCACCTTTACCGTGATGAGATATATCTTCCCGACGGCAGAGAGGCGTTCCGCGAGTTCTGCCGCCATATAGGCGCGGTCTGCGTTGTTCCCGTCACCGACGAGGGTGAGATAATATGCGTAAAGCAGTACCGCTACGCCGTGGGCGAGGTAATGCTTGAGATACCCGCGGGCAAGCTTGACGCAAAGGACGAGGACCCCCGCGAGGCGGCTCTCAGAGAGCTGAGAGAGGAGACGGGAGCTACCTGCAAAAGCCTTACCTACATGGGCAAATACTATTCCTCCCCCGCCATACTTGACGAGTGCATCCACATGTATCTTGCGGAGGGTCTTGAGTTCGGAGACACCGATTTTGACGAGGACGAGTTTATTGAGATAGTAAAGATCCCCGTGGACGATCTTGTGGACATGATAATGCGCGGAGAGATTCACGACGGCAAGACGCAGTCGGCAGTCATCAGAGCCGCGCTCGCCATCGGCAAAAGAGGTTGATATGCTTATTGGAATAACTGTTGCCGTCCTTCTGGCTGTGATAGCGGCGGTGACGTACATTTTTCTGATGATGCCCCGTGTGACGGACAGAGCGGACATGGACCTGCTCACCACAGATTACGCTCATCGGGGTCTTTGGGACACCGCCAACCCCGAAAATTCACTTGCCGCCTTCGCCTTGGCGGTAAAGCACGGCTACGGCATAGAGCTGGACGTAAGACTGTCATCGGACGGTGAGATAATGGTATTTCACGATGCCACGCTGAAACGCATGTGCGGTATTGACAAAAAGCTTGGCGATCTTAGCTGTGCTGAGTTGAAGACCTGCAGACTGCTTGACAGCGGCATGACCGTACCTACACTTGACGAGGTGCTTGCGCTTGTGGACGGAAAAGTGCCTCTGCTGATCGAGATCAAGGGAGAGGGCAAGGAAGAGGCTCTCTGCCGTAAGGTAGCGGAAAGAATGGATACCTATTCGGGCGCGTTTGCCGTACAGTCCTTCAGCCCACTTGCGCTGTCGTGGTTCAAGAGCTACCGCCCCCGCTTCGCAAGAGGTCAGCTTGTATCAAAAATGAAAAAAAGCAACAGCTCAAAGCACAATTTTCTTGTTCGCTTTATGCTCTCCAATCTGCTTCTAAACATACTCTCCCGCCCCGATTTCATCTCGGTCGGCGGAGGCCATATGAAAAATCCGTCCTTCCGCCTGTGCGCCTCGGTCTTCGGCTGCCGCGGCTTTGTGTGGACGGTGCGATCGGAGGATCAGTACAAGCTCTGCCACAGACTGGGTCTGTTCGCGATCTTCGAGAAGATAAGACCTTAAAACAAAAAACCGGATATTCTCCGGGCTCAGAATAAAAAGAATAAAAATATATTTAAAACAGAAATTGAAAGGACTCTATTCCATGCAAAAATGCTACTCATCGGCGGATATTCTTCTGCCCGATTTTACAAAGACCGACGCGGGCAAATGGGCTGTTGTGGCTTGCGATCAGTTCACCAGCGAACCCGAATACTGGCAGGGTGTTGAGGCGCAGGTAGGAGACGCGCCTTCCACTCTCCGCATGATACTTCCCGAGGTATATCTTTCCGAGTCGGAAAAGCGCATCCCGGAAATAAATGCCACCATGAAGCAGTATCTGCGCGACATCCTCGTTTGCCACAGGGATTCCATGATATACGTCGAGCGCACTCAGTCCGACGGCAGTGTCCGCAGAGGCGTTGTTATGGCTGTGGATCTCGAGTCATATGACTACACCAGGGGCGCGGGCTCTCTGATACGCGCCACAGAGGCAACGGTGGTGGAGAGGATACCTCCCCGCGTTGCTATCAGACGGGGAGCGGACATTGAGCTGCCCCACGTCATGCTTCTCATCGACGACCCCGAAAAGACCGTCATTGAGCCTCTTGCGAACGGATGCCACGGAGAAGCCGCTTATAACACCGAGCTTATGATGGGCGGCGGTCACATCAATGGAAGATTTCTCTCAAAGGATGAGCAAAACAAGCTCTCCTCCGCCCTTGACACTCTCATCACTCCCGAGCAGATGAAGGCGCGTTACGGCGACAGCGCTCTCGCTCCCCTTCTCTTCGCGGTGGGGGACGGAAACCATTCCCTTGCCAGCGCCAAGGCGGCTTATGATGAGATCAAAGCGGCTATAGGAGCTGATGCCGCCGCTACCCATCCCGCCCGCTTTGCTCTTGCCGAGATAGTCAATATACATGACAGCGCGCTGAAGTTTGAGCCTATATACAGAGTAATGTTCGGCGTTGATCCGGAGGACGTTCTGGCGAGCCTCAACAGCTATCTGTCCGCTCTTGACGGACGCGCCGGCGAGCAGAAAATGACCTATATCATCAAAGACAGAACAGGAGAGATAACCGTTCCTCACCCCGTCCGCCAGCTTACAGTGGGCACGCTTCAGGACTTTATTGACGGTTATATCAAGACACACCCCGCCGCCGAGGTGGACTATATCCACGGAGATAGCTCCATCAGGGCTCTTTCCGCCAAGGTGGGCGCTATCGGCTTTACCTTCTCGGGCATGAGCAAGTCAGAGCTTTTCAGGACAGTCATCTTTGACGGCGCGCTCCCCCGCAAGACCTTCTCCATGGGTCACGCCGAGGATAAGAGATATTATCTTGAATGCAGGAAAATAACAATATAAAACATTACAGGAAGTGAAAATATGAGCAACATAAGCAACGATTCATGGGAAAAGCTGAGAGCGGACTGCGAAGCATGCACCGCCTGCGAGCTGTGCAAGACCAGAACAAATTGCGTTTTCGGCACGGGAAACACCGAGGCAGATGTCCTTTTTGTGGGCGAAGCCCCAGGAGATAACGAGGATAAGACGGGTATCCCCTTTGTGGGCAGAGCGGGAAAGCTGCTTGACCAATATCTGTTCGCCGTGGACATCCCCAGAGAAAATGTATATATCGCCAACATTCTCAAATGCCGTCCGCCAAAGAACCGCGATCCCCTTCCCGCGGAGGAGGACGCCTGCATCGAATTTCTGCGCAGACAGGTAAGACTGATCAAGCCAAAGGTGATAGTATGCCTCGGAAGGATCTCCGCAATGAGGCTGATAAAGCCCGACTTCAGGATAACCAAGGAGCACGGACAGTGGTTTGAAAAGGGCAATTTCCTCATCACCGCGGTCTACCATCCCGCCCTTCTGCTCCGCGATCCCCGCAGAAAAGAGGAAATGCTCGCGGACATGAAGGCGATCAAGGCAAAGCTCGATACTATCAACTGACAAGGAATATTAATAACATGGATTTCACAGCACTTCTCAATACAATAGCCACTCTTTTCATCATGCTTATCGTTGGATATATCGCCGGAAAGATAGGCATTATCGACAGCGTTGCCTCAAAAAAGCTGTCGGGACTTATAATCAGCATAGCGCAGCCCGCGCTTATAATCTCCTCTCTTGTTAAAATGCAGTATTCGGCGGAGAATCTGGCGCTGGGTTTAAAAACTCTCGCGCTTGGATTTATCGTCCACCTGTTTATGGGACTTGTGGCGTACATCGCCTGTATTAAAATAAAGAACCTTGACGAGAGGAAGATAATAGAATTCTCGATGATATTCGGCAATACGGGATTTATCGGAATACCCATCATGGAGTCGCTCTTCGGTGACATAGGAGCGTTCATGGCATCGTTTATCGTGGCAAGCTTCAATATCCTGATGTGGACGCTGGGCATTGCTATCCTCGGACGTAAGCGCGATGACATCAGGCTGACGTGGAAAAAGGCGCTGATAAACAAGGGAACTGTCCCCAGCGTTATCGGCTGGGCGATCTTCCTGCTCCCTGCCCTTATCCCCTCCTTCAAGCTTCCCACATTCGCCCTCTCCTCACTGTCCTATATCGCCTCTCTCTGCACCCCCGTGTCCATGCTTATCATCGGCGCGTTGCTGGCGGGCAGAAGCATGAAGATGATATTCGGCTCGGGAAAGGTCTATTATCTGTGCGCCTTCAAGCTGATAATTATCCCCCTGCTTGTCTGCGTTCTCATGAAGCTTATGGGCTTTAGCGATATGTGGATACTCTTCGCCACTGCCCTTACCTCAATGCCCTCGGCAACCTCGGTATCAATGCTCGCAGAGCTTTACGACATCTCCCCCGGCTTCTCCGCCCAGGGCGTGGGAACATCGTCTCTCCTCTCCATCGCCACCATGCCCTGTGTTATCTGGGTGGCGCAGAAGATAATTGAGTTGTAATATATTTATTTACAGATAAAACAGACAAGGTGTCAATACCGCTGTGCGGTAATGTTTGAACACCTTGCCTGTTTTTATTTTTTGAACATATTTCCCCATTTTCAATTTTTTCCCGGATTAGTATTGACTTTTCCTCTGCTTTGTGCTAAAATAAGGATGCCAAACAAACTAAATATACAGATATAAGGGTATTTTTTCTTTATTATTGGGATAATTGTACTCTTTTTTGAGTATGCTATCGTTGTTGAATTTGATAAAATACAAATTCCGTACAGCGATAGTATTTATATACCTGATCTGTATATAGTTTGTTTGGCGACGACTGGAGTTTGTGTTTTTGTGCGCAGGCTTCATGTCGGCGCACTTTTTATTTTTTGGAGGAAAAACATGAAAAAACTCTCTCTTACAATTATGACAATACTGCTTGTCGTATTGTCGATCCTTTTTATTGCCTGTAAACAAGAAGCCACATCTCCTTCGGATGACGCAGTCTGCGAGGAACATGATTACGGCGATTGGACAGTCAATGCTCCAACCTGCACAGCAAGCGGAACAAAAATACGCGTATGTAACGACTGTGAAGATGAGGAAATACGCACCATAGAACCCATAGGGCACACCGAAGTGGAAGATAAAGAAGTATCTCCCACCTGCACTCAGTCAGGTCTGACATTGGGAAAGCATTGCTCCGCCTGCGGTCTTATTATTGTTGAGCAAGAATCCATCGATCAAATCGGTCATGATTACGATGGTGAAAATATAGTGTGGGATTGGAGTGGATACACAGCCGCCAAAGCTACACTTACATGTAAGAATGACGGTACACACACAACACAGGTCACAGCAAGCATATCCGAAAAAACCGTAACTTCCGCGACCTGTACCAAAAGCGGAAAAATACTGTATACAGCCACAATAATCCATGACGGTCAAGCCTACAGCAATCAGAAAGAGCTGTCTATACCGTCGCTTGGACACGACACGACAAAATATAATAAAAAAGATCCCTCCTGTACAACAGTGGGATGGTATTCTTACGAAGCATGCACAAGATGTGAATATTCCACATATACCGAGATTCCGAATTTGGGTCATGACACACGCACACACAGCGCCCAGGAGCCCACATGCACAGACAACGGTTGGGATTCTTATGAGACATGCTCGAGGTGCGGATATTCCTCATATGTCGAAAAGCCAAAACTCGGACACCGTTATGCAAATGATGTTTGCATAAGATGCGGTAAACAAAGGATCAGCGAAGGATTGGTATATGTGTCCAATGGAGACGGAACATGCTATGTTTCCGATATTGGAACTTGCAAAGACAAAAATATCATTATTCCCGCAATTTCGCCAAGTGGCGAGGATGTAGTAGGAATAGGAGCGAAGGCATTTGATTGGGAAGATATTACAAGCATCATAATTCCCGAAGGAGTTACATACATTGGCGCATCAGCTTTTTATTATTCCGATCTGGTAAGCATTACAATACCATCAACAATAACAGAAATTAGGGGCGGCAATGTCTTTAGCGGGTGTTCCAACCTTATGGAAGTAAATATCTCCGATTTAGCCGCTTGGTGTGAGATAAAATTTGCAACACATTCTTGCAACCCACTTAGTAATATGGGATATCTGTATTTAAACGGAGAACTTATAACGGAGTTGATCATCCCTAATAATACATCTGTAAGTGCTTACGCATTTTACGGATGTTCTGGAATTACAAGTGTTGTATTTTCGGATAGTATAAGAATAGTAGGACAATATGCTTTTTGTAATTGTAGGGATCTTCGAACAGTTACCATACCTCACAGCATAACATCTTTTGGAGGATATACCTTCAAAAGTTGCAGATCTCTTACAGATATTTATTACCATGGAACAGAAGCCGAATGGAATAAATTTGCTTATACTGCCAGTGTTCCGTCTTCAGCAACGATTCACTACCTTTGAAATTGACATATTATAAAAGTTTTACTGCATTATACTGATTTTTTATAGAAGACCCGAGGGGAGTCGGTCTCGCCTGCGGGCTCGGTCAGAGTGCGTTCTGACAGTCCCCCGGACTGTCATTCATTGCGCCCCCGTTCGACTCCCTCCATTTGATTTACAAAAAAGCCATAGGGAGAACACGGCGTGTTCTCCTTCATCCGCATTTCCCGAGGGGAGTCGTTCTTGAATTTTGCGAAGTATTTCTGGTTTTCTCTTTTGTTATACTTCGCAAAATTCTTCGGTCACCGCTCCAAAACAACTCACCGGGTTGTTTTGTTCGCTGCGTTCGACTCCCATTTGTATGGGTCCAATAAAAAAGCTATGGAGCGAAATTTTTTCGCTCCATAGCTTTTTTGGTGGACCCGAGGGGAGTCGAACCCCTGTCCGAAAACCTCTTGATATAACTTTCTCCGGGTGCATTCCGTTGATTATATTTCCCCTTGGGAGCAGTCAGCGGACAAGCCACTTCCTTGGGTAGCCATTTTCTGCGTGGTCGGCTCAATGGCGAAACACCGACGCACGTTCACCGCTTAAATGACGCTCAGTCCGAGGTCGCGATACTCCTCGGAGGAACGGGCGGCGTTATGCCGCGGCACTGCCATCAGGCAGCCATTGCAACGTTTCTATCGTTAGCGTTTATATTTAAGTTTGGGCCTTTATAGAGATTGCCCGGCTCTACCCGCTTATTATACCTCAAAATCCCCGTCGAAACCTTTACGGGCCCATGTAATTAAAGTAAGAAGTAATAGTGAAAAATGAAAAGGTATTGAGAGATCAATCATATCTCGACTGATCCTTGATGCGTCTGTCCATTTCCCTTGATGCCTGCTTCTCCGCCGCAACGTCGCGCTTATCATAAAGCTTTTTGCCTCGACAAAGTCCGACCTCCGCCTTAACATTCTTTCCCGAAAAGTACAGTGACAGCGGCACAAGCGTCAGTCCCTTTTGCGATACCAGACCGAACAGCTTATTAAGCTCTCTTCTGTGCATCAGCAGCTTGCGCTCTCTGAGCGGCTCGCGGTTGAAGATATTTCCCTTCTCATAAGGACTTACGTGCATACCCAGCACATAAAGCTCTCCGTTCTTAAAGGAGCAATACGAATCCTTGAGATTGACAGCACCCGCGCGAATGCTTTTGACCTCAGTTCCGAAGAGCGCGATACCCGCCTCGTACTTATCGTCAACGAAATATTCATGATACGCCTTCTTATTCTGGGCGATGATCTTTGTACCCGTTTTCTTTTCCGCCACGGAAATCACTCTCCTTTCTCCAAGTCTGCGCCGCGCACTTTATTATTGTACCACAAATTCTCCGCAAAATCAAGGGGTTTACGTCGATTTTAAAATAAAGTAACCTATAAGTTAAATGAAACCCGCAAGGCACGCGGCCACCGGGTTTCTTCCTTATGAAATACAGATAATCACTTACTCACAAAACAATATTCTTTACCCCATCACAAGCTGCATATCAGCTTTTCTATGGCGATATAGCCTTGCGGTGAGAGCTTAAGGGCTATGTCGGCCTCCGCGCAGAGGTTGACGGCTACCTTGAGCTTGGCGACGGACTTTTGTGCCGCGCCTTGGGCATAGATCCTTGTTTTATATTCATTCATTTTGAGTATCGACGCTATCTCGGGGACAGAACAGCCCGCCTCGGCAAGTGACTTGACCGACATCAGATCGCATATAACTCTTGATACCTCGGAGAGAAGTATGACCGGCTCTACCCTCCTGAATTTCATCACCCCAAGGGCGTTCATTGCGTCCTCGCTCCTGCCGTCAAGAATGGCATTTGCGAGTGTGAACGCGTCAGTGGATATCTCCGCTATGGAAACATTAAACACGTCCTCCTTAGTGACGGTATCTCTGCCGTTCTGCAACACATAGTAAGCCAGCTTCTCAGTCTCGTTTGACAGCGTGTACATGGACTTGCCCGCATAGTCTATGAGGAAAGCGCAGACATCGGGCGCGGCATTTACTCCGTTATGCCCGAAATGCTTACCCACCCATGACACAAGCCTTGCGCCCGCCACCGTTTCAAAATGGACGGGGGTGATATATTCACCCAGCCTTTTGAGTATGGCGGATGGGTATTTTGGCAGATTTCCCTCTTCTATCTGCGTGGCGGGGACGGAAATAATAAGCACGTTATAGTCGTACTCCGCAAGCGCCTCCAGCACCTCGCAGAGGTCGTCAAGCTCCTTGGGTCTGAGCGCGTTTACGTTCAGTCCGTTGACGGTAACTATCTTTGAGTCGCTCATCATCGGCAGAGGCATAAGCGCGTCAAGCAGAGCGCCCGCGCTGTAATCCATTACATCGATGCGCATATCGTTGAAGAGCGCAAAAGTCTGGTCAGCGCACACCGACTGCCTTGCGGCATTCACTGAATACGCCTTCATATAGTCCTCGTCCCCGAAGAAAAGGTATCCGCCCGAAAGTCCCTTTTTCATCAGCTTTCGGAACGCATCTTCCTTGATGATATCCAATACATCCCCCCCTTTTTACTGAAAATCTATGTATTATATAAGGAGTAACAAAGCACTAAAATATTTTTATGCAAACCTATTGACAAAGAGGCAAAAATCGTTTATAACAAGAATACAAGGTGAGACACCCGACGACGGTCGTCTCATGTCAGTGATCAGAAAATAACCGCCTAACTTTTTAGCGAGAGAAGGCGGTTATTTTTTCGCGTGATATTATATACAAGTTCAACAAGAACTACAATAAACATAAAAAAGCCAGAAAGCTCTGTATATGTAAGGTACATTGACACTTCCCTTCGTTTGCCGAAAGGAGTGAAAATGTTCTCCGCTTGGAGAAACAACCGCCACCTAATTGGGGCTCACCCTACAAAGTAGATTATATCACAAAATTGCTCATATTACAATATGTCTTGAAAATTTTTTTGAGAAATTCCGAAAAAATGAAAAAAATCTCTTGACAAATGAAGCAAAATGTGGTTTAATATAAGATGTCATTGTATAAAGCGTAATTTGGCTGTAAAGCAACACGCTTCCGGATAATATTCCGGATATCTCGTGATCCGGGATACAAACAAAATTAAGGAGGTGCATGAAATGCTTAGAACTTATCAACCCAAAAAGCGTCAGAGAAAGAAAGAGCATGGTTTCAGAAAGAGAATGGCAACCGCTGACGGCAGAAATGTCCTGAAGAGAAGACGCGCAAAAGGCAGAAAAAGACTGACCTATTGATTTTCCTGAAAATCAACAACATAAAACCGCCGATGACCTTGTGTTCATCGGGGTTTTTGGTATAGGCGCTCATTTTGCACAGGCGCCGCATAAAATCGGGAAAGCAAACAGGTAGGTATAATGAAAAACATTGCAATAAGAGAACACCATCTTTACAACAAGGCCTTTCGGAAGGGCAAGCGAAGTGTGGGCAGATATACGGCGGTGTACGTTCTGCGTGACCTCGCCGCGGAAAAGCTGAAAAAAGCTCACCCGCAAAAGCTCTTTGTCAACAGGCTGGGTCTGTCTGTCTCCAAAAAGCTCGGCGGTGCCGTACAGCGCAATCGGGCAAAAAGAGTAGTCCGCGCCGCCTATGACTCCGTAAAGCAGGAGCTGAGGACGGGAAATCTTATTGTTATCAGCCCCCGCACATCCATTCTTTCCGCCAAAAGCGGCGAGGTGGCAGAGGAGCTGAGAACGGCGTTCGCAGAGCTGGGACTTTTGTCCCGCAACACGGACAACAAATAAAAATCAAAAGAGCAATATTATTATGAAGTATGTTTGCGCTTGGCTGATCCGCTTTTACAGGAAATTCTTATCACCGCTGAAACGAACTCCGACATGCAGGTTCTCTCCTACATGCTCTGCCTATGCCCTTGAGGCATTTATGAAACGAGGCTTTTTTGTCGGATTCGGTCTGACTGTGTGGCGCATTCTGCGCTGTAATCCCTTCTCGGTGGGCGGTTACGATCCCGTGCCCGAGAGAAAATGGGGCAAGCACAAGAAAATACCGAAATACGACATGGAGAACGTGAAAGAATACAATTCCAAAAACGGGGCTGCGGCCCGTGACGATGACGATACCGCAGAAGGTCGGTAACCGACCCCAGAAAAACAGTTAAAAACAAAAACAAAAGAGAGGATTTTCCGCGAGGACCCAACCGCGGAAACTATTATTCACATGAGTTCACTTTGGGATATTATCAATATACCGATGAGCTGGGTGATCAGATTCTGCAACGATCTCGTAAACAACAACTATATGTTTACGCTTCTCATATTCGCCCTGATCGTTGAGATACTCCTGCTCCCCTTCGGTATAAAGCAACAGAAAAATTCAAATAAGCAGGCAAAGCTCCGCCCCAAGGAAATGGCTATCCGCAAAAAGTACGCAGGGCGTGACGATAACGTTACAAAGCAGAAGATGCAGCAGGAGATACAGGAGCTCTATCAGAAGGAAGGCTTCAACCCCATGGGCGGTTGTCTCCCCACTCTTATCCAGTTCCCTATCATCATCGCGCTGTACAATATCGTAATGCACCCCCTGAAGTATATCACTCAGCTGTCCGACTCCGCTATCGATCAGCTCGCAAGGCTGGCAAGCGGCGTAACGGGAGAGACCTATCAGGCGTCTCAGAGCATCCGTTTCCTCAGCCAGATCAAATCCATGGGCTACGAAAGCGTCAGGAATGTGGAGGGTATGACGGAGGAGGTATTCAACAACCTTCCCAACCTTGAAATATTCGGCGGCGCTATCGACCTCGGCGCGTTCCCCAGACTGACGGAATTCAACTGGCTGCTGCTTGTTCCCGTGCTGACCTTCCTTTCTTATTTCTTCAGCATGAAGATGACAAGAAGAATGACCTATCAGCCCGAGGCTGTGGACAAGGCAACAGGCTGCTCCAACCAGATGATGGACTGGATGATGCCGCTGTTCAGTGTATTCATCGCGTTCAACGTCCCCGCTGCTATCGGTGTTTACTGGATCTTCAAGAGCTTGCTGGGCGTTGTAAAGCAGGTATCTCTACGCTATGCTATGCCCGCCCCCAAGTTTACAGAGGAGGACTTCAAGGCGGCTGAAAAGGAATACAACGTCAAGGCTGAAAAAGCTCCCAAGAATAAATCGGGCAGAGTTGTTCGTTCTCTCCACCATATCGACGACGAGGACTTTGAGGACACCGCAGAGGCAGGCAGACGCCGCCGTGAGGCTCTTGAGGCTCAGGCAGCGGAGGATGCCGCAAAGAAGGCTGCAAGCTCCAGAAAGGGCGTTCTCGGCACGGCTTCGGTAAAGAAGGACGACAGAGACGAGCAGAACAAGGAAAAGCAGGCAAAGAAGACCGAAAAGCAGACAGATACTGCCAAAGCCACAGAGACCAAGGACACCGCAGACACAGCAGCAGAGGCAAATACCGACAATAATAATAACACAGACGGAGAATAAAAAGTGAAAAAAGAAGTTATCACATCAGCTAAGACCATCGAGGAAGCCGTTGCTCTCGCTGTAAAAGAGCTTGGCGCTCCCGGTGCAGACAAAATAGAATACACCGTGCTTGAAGAGCCCAAGAAGGGTCTGTTCGGTATCGGCGCGCAGAACGCTAAGATCTCCGCGACCTACACCGAGGGCGGTGAGGCAAGAGCCCTTGAATTCATAGAGAAGCTGCTTGCCGACATGAGCATTACAGCCGAGGTATCCATGACCGACGGCGACAACGGAGAAAAGAGAATTTCCGTAAACGGAGAGTCCGCCGCTATCCTTATCGGTCACCATGGCGACACTCTCGACTCCCTCCAGTACCTCGCAAACCTCGCCGCCAACAAGCGCGTTGACGGAAAGAAGGATCCTTATGTCAAGATCACCGTTGACGTTGAGGGCTACCGCGCCAAGCGTGAGGAAACGCTCCGCGCCCTCGCAAGAAGAATGGCGGCTAAGGTGCAGAAGTACAAGAAGAGCGTT
Organism: Clostridia bacterium; assembly: GCA_017462795.1. Taxonomy (GTDB): domain Bacteria; phylum Bacillota; class Clostridia; order Oscillospirales; family CAG-272; genus HGM12713. The sequence continues at coordinate 51,095 of JAFTQL010000015.1, read as the reverse complement.
ATGCTTGAGCCCATGAACCCCTATGAGAGACGCATAATCCACTCTGAGATACAGAATATCGATGGTGTCTCCACCAATTCCATCGGCTCCGAGAACAACAGAAAAATAGTTATATTCCTCGAGACCTCAAACGAGGCTTAAGAGGACGCGTTGAGGGAAGCTTTCTTCAGGGAAGTTTCCCTCAGACTCATTTCAGACTCATTTCAGACTCGCCTCAGAGAAGCTGAAAATAAATTATCGGATCGGTCAATATTCTTTTGTGGATAAGTGATCATTTATAAATCCTGAGAAATAAGAAAAAACTCGCATGTGCCGCCGCGCACTCAGCGAGTTTTATTTTTTTCCTGTTTTGTATTATACATTTATTTTACATCTGTATTGTGCTGTTGTGTTATATGTGGATACAAAATATGTTCATTTTTTAGTTTCCGAGGAGCTTGAGGAAGCCTCTCTCAATAGGCTTCCTCAAGAAAAGCTCAACATAACCCAACTCACTTCTGCTTGCTCTTGGTCACGAGCGCGGCGACGAATGCCATGGCGAGGACAGCGGAGATAACAGCCGATGCGGCGGCAAGCCCGCCCGAGAGTACGCCGAGAAAGCCCTTCTCCTCCACCGCTGTCTTAACTCCGTGGGCGATGACGTAGCCAAAGCCCGTAAGGGGGGTGGACGCTCCCGCCCCCGCGAATTCCATCAGAGGCTCATAGAGCCCCACAGCGCCGAGTATAACACCCGCCACCACGTAGCCTACAAGTATCCTGGCGGGGGTGAGCGACGTTTTATCCAGAAGTATCTGGGCGATAACGCAAAAAGCCCCGCCGATAACAAACGCCCACACATAATCAAGTACGATATCCATATTCAAGCCTCCCTGCTCTCTATCTTCAAAAGGTGCGCCACCGCGGGTATGGCAAGTCCCTGCTGTATGCTGGACGGGCTCATCATTGCTCCCGTACCCACAAAGAGCATGCTTTTCAGCTCTCCCATCCTCAGCTTTTCAAGGTAATAGGACGCAAGCACCACCGCCGAGCATCCGCAGCCCGAGCCGCCCGCGTGCTTGTCCTGACGCTCCCTGTCGTATATCAGCATTCCGCAGTCGTTGTAGTTCTTTCGTATGTCAAATCCCTCGGCAAGCATCATCTCGCAAAGTATAGAGCCGCCCTCAAAGCCCAGATCTCCCGTGACTATCTGTCCGATATCCTCCGGTGAGCATCCGCTCTCCCTGAAATAATTCACCAGCGTGTCCACAACGGCGGGTGCCATCGCCGCTCCCATATTGGACGCATCGGTTATTCCCTTTTCAACAACTATGCCCGGCATAGCCTCGGTGATCTCGGCAAGCCCGCGTGGCTCCACGCTGAACGCCGCCGCGCCTGTTACCGTCCACTGCGCCGTGGGAGAGCGCTGCGCGCCGTATTCTATGGGGGAACGGTACTGCCTCTCCGCCGCAAGATAATGGGAGGATGTCACGGCGGCAACGCGGTCGTAATGCCCTGCCGCCACGCACATGGCGGCAAGCATCAGCCCCTCAGCGGCGGTGGAGCACGCGCCGTACAGACCGAAATACGGCACGTCAAACTCCACAAGGCCGTAGGACGATCCCACACACTGATTTTGCAGGTCTCCCGCAAACATAGCGCCGAAGTCGCCCACATCAAGTCCGCTCTTTTTCATCAGCGTCTCAAATGCCCTTTTCTGCATGGCGCTCTCCGCCTGCTCCCATGTGTCCGCCCCGAACCTATCTGTGGTATCCTTGTAGTCAAATCGGTCTCCCATGGGTCCCAACGCCTCGTGCCTTCCCACCGCGGACGCCGCAGAGGCTATACAGGCATTTTTAAGCTTTACTATTCTTTTTTGCATATTCCCTCCGATCAGCATAATAAATTGTATCACTGATGATATTATTTACAAAAAAATTCCGAATATGTCTTGAAAATAACTCTTTATCTTGATATAATATTATCAGCGGATACAAATACATGAAACGGAGAAAAATAAAAAATGATCTACACACTGAAAAACAATATCCTTACTGTTGAGATAGACTCCTTCGGAGCGCAGATAATGTCGGTAAAGAGAGGCAACTGCGAGTATATCTGGCAGGGCGATCCCGAATACTGGACGGGACGCACCCCCATCCTCTTCCCCATCTGCGGCAGACTTTTCGGCGGCAAGTACACCTGCGAGGGCAAGGAATACGAGATGAATCTCCACGGATTTGCGAGAAACTCCGAGCTTGAGGTAATCAGCGCCAACGACACGGAGATAGTATTCGGACTTTGCGAGAACGAGACCACGCTTGCCATGTACCCCTTTGCCTTCAACCTGACCGTGGCTTACAGGCTGGAGGGCGACAAGGTAAGCTCTCACATTGAAATAAAAAACACGGGAGACAAGCTGCTTCCCGCAACCTTTGGCGCTCACCCGGGCTTCAACGTGCCTCTTGACGGCGGTAATTTTGAGGACTACTATCTTGAGTTCTGCGAGGACTGCACCCCCGATGAGCTGATGTTCTCGGACACCTGCTTCAACACAGGAAAGAAGAGAGCCATCGACCTTGAGGACGGCAATAAGCTCCCTCTGCGCCACAGTCTTTTTGACATTGACGCCATATTTATGGACAGGATAGCTCCCGCCGTTACACTCAAGAGCGGTAAGTCCGAGAGAAGCGTGACATTAAAATATGCCGACATGCCCTACCTCGGAGTATGGCACAAGCCCCGCACGACAGCACCCTACGTCTGCATAGAGCCCTGGTGCGGTCTGCCCTCCTTTGACGGCGTGACAGACGACATGAACAAAAAGAGCGACATGTTCCACATTCTCCCCGGAAGAGCAAAGAAGATATCATATGAGATGATATTCGGTTAATATACTATTATCTAAAAAAGGAGCTCGCCATGCTGGATAACAAGCAAAAGCAATATCATATCGGAGTCGGACACGGAGAGATAGGCAAATACTGCATTCTCCCCGGTGACCCCGGAAGGTGCGAGAAGATCGCGCAACATCTTGAGAACGCGTATCACGTAAGCACCAACCGCGAATACAATATCTGGAACGGCACGCTCCTCGGAGAGACGGTCACCGTTTGCTCCACGGGTATCGGCGGTCCCTCCACCGCAATTGCGGTGGAGGAGCTGGCGACTTGCGGCGCGGACACCATGATACGGGTCGGCACGTGCGGAGGCATCTCCCTTGACGTGTGTGCGGGCGATGTTATAGTCGCAACGGGAGCGGTGAGACAGGACGGAACGTCTCACGAATACGCGCCCCCTGAGTTCCCCGCAGTAGCAAGCGCGGACGTACTCTTTTCTCTCATAAGCGCGGCAAAAAGTCTTGAGCTTCCCTACCGCGCGGGCATTGTCCAGAGTAAGGACTCGTTTTACGGTCAGCACTCCCCCGCCCGTATGCCCACAGCCGCTGCACTACAGGAAAAATGGACGGCGTGGAAGCGCCTCGGCGTGCTTGCCAGCGAGATGGAGGCGGCAACGCTATTCACCGTGGGAGCGGCTTTGGGACTTGACTGCGGAGCGGTATTCATGTGCGTATGGAATCAGGAAAGATACGACGCTGGTCTTGACACCGACGGCGACGAGGTGCACGACACCGAGCGCGCCATTGCCACAGCCATAGAAGCTGTAAAAGGACTCATAAGGTCGAAAAAAAATTTATAAAAACTTTATTTTTTTGCTTGACATAGGTTATACTGTTATGATATAATAAATATACTATAGGTTATCGAAAATTAAAAGATCCCTCTTCAGGGATTTTTTGACATAAAAAGGAAAATATTTTATAAAAAAAGGAGATAAAAAATGAAAAAAACGCTCGCACTCTTTCTCGCTCTTATGACTATCCTGTCCTTTGCTCTTATGACATGTAACAATAATAACAACAGTAATAATACTGATAATACAGAAGATGATGACGGCGATCTTGTAGTTCCCCCCAACTCACAAACAGATAACAGTACCTCCGGCGGAGATAATTCCGGATCCGGAACGACCTCTGTTCCCGTTGAGGAATGGGAAACAATCTCCTACACAGTGTACCCCATCGTTGACATGAACATCCGCAAGGGCTCTACCACGGGAACAAAGACTCCCGTAAGCCAGAGTGAGGCTCTCAACGCGGTAGCGGTAAAGAAGGACAAGAACGGCGATCCCGATTGGTACAAGCTCAGCTACAACGGCGGAGAGTACTATGCCGATGCCGCTTACATATCCACCAATATCGGTGACACCAAGTTCAGCGATCTTGCCGAGGCTCTTACCATAACGGTCAGGTCTCACACGTCCGACGAAGATCCTTATCAGGTAAATCTCCGCGACTATCCTTCCTTTGACAGTGAGGTACATGTTACTCCCGTAAAGAAGGTAAACACAGATGTTAATCCCATAAAGGCTCTCAAGCAGAGTGAATCGGGAACATGGTATTATGTTGAATACAACGGCGCTAAATACTACCTTGCCGTAACAAGCGCAACCAAGCCCTACCTTGACGGTATCCCCGGAAACAACAGCGGAAGCGATCTTCCCGGCTAATAGATCTTATCAAAAAAACCGTGCCTGCGAAAGGCACGGTTTTTTTGAGTTCAGAGCTTACAATTTACAGCTTTTTGGCGGTCATTTGAATGAGCGCGTTATCACTTGAATCCTAATCTGTTGCGTAATTTATAGATATAGAATGATATGAGTCTTGTAAGGGCGATGTCGTAGAGGATGAAGAGGGCTTCCGCAAGAACTGCTCCGATAATATATAATCCGATTTGAAAGTCGGCGGACTCAGCGAGCAGGTATTTTGAAGCGGCAAAAATAAGAACGAGGGCGACATTGAACACCAGCTCCTTGCACAGCCACGATATTCCCTTTTTCAAGCGCTCAAAGCGCTCCTTAAGTATGGGATAATAGCCAAAGAAAAGCGTATACATAAGCGCGGGGGATTTATTTGGCAGGAGCAGAAGCGACAGTATCGCCGTCACCGCGAACACTGTCCACGGCGCGCCCTTGCCGTATTCTATGACCGCGACCACGCACAGCAGTGACGCTATCACCGCCATGGAGATATCCACCACCTCAATAAACGCTCCCACGTAAAGCAGTACAACTCCGAGAGCTGACAGCATAGCGCACACGGTTATCTGTTTGGTCTTGTTTTTTTGGTTCTTTATAGTCCGCACCTTCTTTCACAGCATGTCAGCAACAGCTTATAAGATCTCCGCCACAGCACTCACAACAGCAGTCTGCGCACAGAAGTCCCGAGCAGATGTCACAGCCCGAGCATCCGCCGCTGTTTGTGGTACGGTATCCTCCACCGTAGCCCTGAGCGCGGTTTCTCAGCTGGCTCTGAGCCGCGCGATATTCGTTGTTGTAAGGGTCCATGGAGCAGGCTATATCAAAATATCTCTGGGCATCAACAAAATTACCCTTCTTTACCATAACACATCCCATGAGGAAGTTCCACTCTGCGTTTCGCTGATTCTCGGCAACCTCGTAAAGCATGCGTTCGGCAACGGCAACATTACCCGCGTTTATATGACGGCGTATTTCGGTATAGCGCGCGTCTCCCGTGGAGGAGGTATTGCCCGCATAGCTGCCACCGTAGTTGGTTCGATATCCGCCGCTGTAGCCGCTTCTGCCCGAGCTTGTGCCTGTACCCGCCTCGCGCATCTTCTTTATCTCCTCATATGCGGCGTTGACCTCCTTCATCTTCTCGCTGGCGAGGTCTGCAAGGTCGCTGTCGCGGTACTTGTCGGGATGATACTTTCTGGCAAGATCACGGTATGCCTTTTTTATCTCATCGTCCGATGCGTTGGGGGACACCCCAAGAACCTTGTAAGGATCAGTCATCTTCCTTTAAATTCCTTTCGATCTTTGTTTTACTTTATATTAACTTTCATTGATTCAGGTCTCTGATTTATCCCGTTCCCTGCCGATTATCCTCTCGGCGGTGTCGGGCATTCCGAGAAACAGAATATTTTCGACTATATTCCTGAATGCCGCTCTGTCGGTGTCCATGAGATCCATTGCCGACTCTGCCGAAACAAGAGCCGCCTTGAGCGCGTCGGATATAAGAGACAGCTCTCCGTCCTTCGGTCTCCGTCCGTCGTACAGCAAAAGTATGGGGTTATACCTTCCCTTTTTCTCATCCTCGGACATATCATCAAGGGCGTCCACTGTGTATATCCATCTTCCCACCGCGCGTCCTATCTCCACCGCGATAAGCCGCCGAGAGCCGTCAAGCCCGAAGGACACTATCTCCGAAAGTATATCGCCAAAGATGGCGGCGGGAGTGTCCACGCTTGAAAGTCCCTGCGCCTCGGTGTCGGCAAGGAGCGCGAGCAGTCCCGAAACCGCCCCGTCAAGCTCGCCAAGCCCCGCTGTGAGGGCTTTTTTTCTCGCGTGAGCCACAAAGGGATAGACCAGACGGGCGCGCAGCCTTTTGAGTCCGCGCTCATCGGCAAGGTCGTCCTTTATTTTGTGATAATTGAGTATGGCGGCGCTGTGGGCACAATAGTCAAGGACGGGATTCGCGTCCATAACGCTCCGTTTTTTCAGTGGGTGAACAAAGCAACGCCGTTGCGAAAAGCTGATCTCTGTATTCTCAAGACACAAACGCAGAGCCGCCAGAAAGGCAAAATCATAGCTCAGCGTCATACGCGAGCATTGCCCCGTGCACTTGCCCATGGAGCGGCAAAGCCCGCAGTACGCCCCGCGGTACATCTCATATTCCTTTACCTTCAGCTCCGCACTGTTGACCTTTACATATCCAAACATGAATATTCTGCCTGTTCCCGTTAAAATTTATTATAGGTATATATGCCATATATCATTACATTAATTAATGATATCGCATTTGCGCAAAAAATACAATGGATTTTTTGTAAATATTTAATACCATTCACGTTACGTTTATATCAATTTTATTCTTTTTATCCTTTTTGTTTTTTCTTTTGCCGAAAGAAATATTCAGCATTACTATCGCCGCGGTGACCAGGGCAATGCCGATCCCCTGAGTTACGTCAAAAGGCTGTCCCAGGACGGTAATACCGAACAGAGCCGCCGTCAGCGGCTCACTGAACGCGAGTATGGACGCCACGTCGGGACGGACACCCGAGAGCCCCGCGGTGTAGAACACGTAAGGCAGAGCCGCCGTGCAAAGACCGAAGAGAAGGAAAAAGCCCACTGTAAGCGGTATATTGTCTGTCCGCGCGGTGATCCTCACTATCTCCGCAGGGTTTGACAACATCAGCGCGCCCATCGCCGCAAAGGCGAAATTGAGCGCTGAAAAGGTAAGCCGCTCGGTATTCCTGCGCATATAAAAGGTGGTGAAAATGCCGTAGAGAGAGTAAGCCAGACCCGAGAGTACACCGAACACTATTCCCTTTGCGTCAGCCGCCGCGCCCGTGGCAATACCCGAGACCAGTGCGCAGCCGACAATGGCAACGGCAAACGCCGCTATCTTCTTGCCTGTCATCTTCTCCTTGAAAAAGATCACCGACATTATCATGACGAATACCGGGGCGGTATACAGCAAAATAGCGCTGACTGTCGCCGAGGTGGAGGTCATGGAGTAGTAATAAAAGATACACATGGCGAGCACCGAGCAGATACCAGACAGAGCACACAGTCCAAGGGACGCCGCGCTGATCCTATAATTTTTCACGCCCTTCACCACAAGAGCGACATTGAGGATGAGCGCCGCCACCACCATTCGTATGGTGGTACACTGAAGCGGCGAAAATCCCATATCGGTAAGCTTGCCCACAAACAGGCAGGAGCTACCCCAAAGCGCCCCCGCAAGAAGAATGTATATTACTGATAGCTTTTTGTTTTTCATGATAGTTGGATTATGAATATGAATAATTTTTATGTGTTGTTTGACATGCAATAATTATGATGAGAATGAATTGACGGTAACCCATCATGCCCACAGGGCAATTCATCACCGGTTGCTTATCCTATCTCCACAGTTGGCGCGTCGACATCGGTGCGGAACTGGAGCTGATAGAGCTTGGAGTATTCGCCGTTTGCCGCTATAAGCTCATCGTGGCTACCCTGCTCTATTATCCTTCCACCGCTTACCACAGCTATCTCGTCGGCGTTCTTGATGGTGGAAAGTCGGTGCGCCACCACAAGTGTAGTCCTGCCGACGCACAGCTCGTCCAGCGCCTTCTGGATGAGTATCTCCGTGGTATTGTCAAGTGCGCTTGTTGCCTCGTCGAGTATGAGTATGGGGGGATTTTTGAGGAATACGCGGGCTATGGAAAGCCTTTGCTTCTGTCCGCCCGAAAGTCTCACGCCTCGCTCGCCTATCTGCGTATCGTAACCCTCCTCAAGGGTCATGATATAGTCGTGGATATTGGCTCTCTTTGCCGCCTCTATCACCTCTTCGTCGGTGGCGTCAAGTCTGCCATAGAGGATATTGTCCTTGATGCTGGCATTGAACAGATAAATATCCTGTTGAACTATACCGATATTCCTGCGGAGCGAGCTTTTTGTGATAGAGTCTATCTTTCTGCCGTCGATGAGTATCTCTCCCGACTCTATATCGTAAAAATGGGGGATAAGGTGGCATATGGTTGTCTTTCCGCCGCCCGAGGGTCCCACAAGGGCAAATTTCTTTCCCTTTGGAATGCGCAGGTCAATGCCGCGAAGAACGTCCTTATGTCCGTCATAGGAGCATACGACATTGCAAAACTCAAGGTGTCCCTCAACACTCTCGATATCCGTCGCCCCGGGCGCGTCCTCCTCCGGCTTCTCGTCCATGATCTCAAGAAATCTCTCAAAGCCCGTAACGCCATTCTGATATTGCTCCATGAAGTTTATCAGCGTCATGACTGGGTTGATGAACAGGTTCACCGACACAATGAACGCCGAGTAGTCTCCGAACTGTATCTGACCGTTGTAAAGAAAAAATCCGCCTGCGATAAGAACCACAACATTGAATATATCGGTTATGAACGCCGTTCCCGAATGGAAGCGTCCCATAGCCTTGTAGGCATCGTCACGCGCCATGGTGAATTGGCGGTTTCCGTCCTCAAACTTCTCCTCCTCCTTATCAGCGTTGTCAAACGCCTTTGTGACACGGATACCCGAGATACTGCTCTCAAGTGAAGAGTTGATAACGGCAATGGACTTTCTGCTCTCCATAAAGGCGTTTCTCATCTTTTTGCGGAGCGCCAGCGCGATAAGGAGCAGAAACGGAACACAGGCGAAGATTATCAGCGTAAGCCAGGGATTTATGCTGTAAAGATAGATAAAGGACACCACCACCGAAATACAGGATATCAGCAGATTCTCGGGTCCGTGGTGGGCAAGCTCGCTTATCTCCCACAGATCCGTTGTCATACGGGACATTATCTTTCCCGTCTCGTTGTTGTCGTAGAATTTATACGGAAGCTTCTCCAGATGCCTGAACATGTCCGACCGCATCTGCGCCTGCATACGCACGCCCATAACGTGACCGTAATACTGGATGAAATAATTGAGCAGCATCCTGACAAAATAAAGCCCCAGAAGCGTAAGACCGAATATGACCACCATGCGGTAGTTTCTGTTAGGGATGAGGTCGTTGAGCATCTCGCGGGTGACTATGGGGTACACGATACCCACCAGCGACACCACCAATGACGCAAGCATGTCCAGCCCGAACACCACCTTGTGCGGCTTGTAGTACGCGATAAACCTTTTAAACATTCTATACCTTCTCTCTTTAAAACATATCCTTATTATTGTATCACAGATCAAGTGGATTGTCAATATAAATGCAAAATGCGGAGTGCTTTTTTCCGAAAAATGATTGACAAAACGGGGATATGGTGATATAATAAATTGTTATATTATATAATACGGACGGTGAAATGCTATGAAAAGAGATTTTGTACGCTCTATTTATGAGAATCCCGAGGAATTCGGAGGAAAGGCTGTTGTTATCGGCGGTTGGGTACGCAACCTGCGTGACAGCAAGGCATTTGGCTTTATCGACCTTAATGACGGTAGCTGTCACAAGAGCGTTCAGGTGGTTTTTGAACGCGAAAAAATAAATAATTACGATGAGATCGCCCATCAGAACATCGGCGCGGCGCTGGTGGTAAAGGGCATTGTGGAGCTTACTCCCGGTATGAAGCAGCCCTTTGAGATCAAGGCGACCGAGATCGCCGTCGAGGGCACTTCCACTCCCGACTATCCCCTTCAGCCCAAGAGACATACCGTGGAATTCCTGCGCGAGCAGGCGTATCTGCGCCCCAGAACAAATCTGTTCTCCGCGGCGTTCAGAGTGAGAAGCGAGGCGGCTTACGCCATTCACAAGTTCTTCCATGACCGCGGCTTTGTTTATGTCCACACCCCCATCATCACCGCCTCCGACTGCGAGGGAGCGGGAGAGATGTTCAGGGTAACCACGCTTGACATGGAAAATCCCCCCAGAACCGAGGACGGTAAGATAGATTTCTCTCAGGACTTCTTCGGAAAATCCGCAAACCTTACGGTATCAGGTCAGCTTGAGGGCGAGACTTATGCCTTGGCTTACGGTAAGATATACACCTTTGGTCCTACCTTCCGCGCCGAGAACTCCAACACCGCAAGGCACGCGGCTGAGTTCTGGATGATAGAGCCCGAGATCGCCTTTGCGGACCTTGACGACAACATGCAGCTGGCTTGGGATATGATACAGTATATCATCCGCCACATTCTTGAAAATTGCCCTCAGGAAGTGGAGTTCTTCAACAAGTTTGTTGAAAAGGGTCTGCTTGACAGACTTACGACACTTGCCAACAGCGAGTACAAGAAGGTCACATATACCGAGGCTGTCGAGCTTCTCAAGAAGAGCGGCGCTGACTTCAAGTACCCCGTTGAATGGGGTATTGACCTGCAGACGGAGCATGAGCGCTATCTGACAGAGCAGATCTTCAAGTGTCCCGTATTCGTTATCGACTACCCCAAGGAGATCAAGGCGTTCTATATGAGACTGAACGACGACGGAAAGACCGTTGCCGCAATGGATCTGCTTGTTCCCGGTGTGGGCGAGATCATCGGCGGCTCACAGCGTGAGGAGCGTATCGACGTTCTCACCGCAAGAATGGCTGAATGTGGTCTTAACGAAGAGGACTATTGGTGGTATCTCAACCTCCGTCGCTTCGGCGGCACAAAGCACGCAGGCTACGGACTGGGCTTTGAGCGTATCATCATGTACCTCACAGGCATCTCCAATATCCGCGACGTTCTCCCCTACCCCAGAACAGTAGGCAACGCGGAGTATTGATCTCTCCGAAATAAAATAATAGCACATGGCACTCCCGCCACATCTACGGGATGCCATGTGCTTTTTTACGCGCGATCTTAACGAAAGAACACAGAGCATCAAATTGGGCGATATTTTTCACTAATTTCGGAAAAAGTATTGATTTTAAAGGGATTTTATTATATAATTAATAGGTGATAGTCAACTACACTTCAACAAGGAAGGAAAATATATAATGAACAAGATATTCATCCCCAAAGACTACCGTCCGCCTCTGGACGAATACAACACACAAAAAGCCATCGCTTATATCAAGCGCACATTTCAGGAGGAGTTTGCCGAGGCGCTGAACCTCAAGCGCGTGTCCGCTCCGCTGTTTGTAACCGAGGAGTCGGGACTTAACGACAACCTCAACGGCTATGAGCGCCCCGTTTCCTTTGACGTACCCGCCATCGGTGTGGACGCTCAGGTGGTTCACTCTCTGGCAAAATGGAAAAGACTGGCTCTCAAGCGCTATAACTTCTCCGTGGGCAACGGTCTGTATACCGACATGAACGCTATCCGCCGTGACGAATCTCTTGACAATCTCCACTCCATTTACGTCGATCAGTGGGACTGGGAGAAGATCATCACCAAGGAGACAAGGAATACCGAATATCTCAAGCTGATAGTAACGTCTATCGTAAACGCCATCTGCAACACGAACGACCGTCTCCATGTACGTTTCCCCCAACTCAAGACCGAGCTGTGCAGAGAGGTGTCCTTTGTCACCACACAGGAGCTTGAGGACATGTACCCCGACATGACGGGCTCTGAGCGGGAGAGCGCATACGTAAAGGAGCATAAAACAGCGTTTATCATGCAGATAGGCGGCAAGCTCCGCTCGGGCAAGCCCCACGACGGCAGAGCGCCCGACTATGACGACTGGCAGCTCAACGGCGACATATTCTTCTGGAACGATGTTCTCGGCAGAGGCGTTGAGATATCCTCCATGGGAATCCGTGTTGACGCTGAGTCTCTTGACCGTCAGCTCACGCTTGCGGGCTGTGACAGCCGCCGCTCGCTTCCCTTCCACAAAATGCTTCTTAACGACGAGTTGCCTCTCACCATCGGCGGCGGCATAGGTCAGTCCAGGCTTTGCATGCTCATGATGGGTTGTGCCCACATCGGCGAGGTACAGTCCAGCATCTGGGACGCGGAGACCGTCCGCATCTGCGAGGAAAACGGAATACCGTTGCTTTGATCCAAAAGCAATAACACATCAAAAGGCTATCGCGAAAAGCATAGCCTTTTTTGTTTTCACATATTGCGACATTGACAGTGTAAGTGGGGAGTGATGTTGAGGCTTTCTGCGTATACAAGATGAGGATATCATCCTCCGACCGTATCTGAGATTCATAATACAAACAAAAAAGCTGAGCCAAAAGCTTTATCATAAAGCAATTGTCTCAGCTTTTTTATTGTTTTCGTGTCTGCCTGACCTATACGGCAAAGCAGTTTTTTTGAATTACTGTTCTGCTATACTATATATCGTACTTGGCAATTATCGCGCTGGGGGTCTTTCTGAGGAGCGACATTATGGGCAGTGTTCCGCAGAAGAGGGACAGGGCGTAAAGTATCACAAGGATAGCTCCCGCCATCCACAGGGGATAATACAGCACCACCGACACAAGGGGCGACGCACCAAGGCAGATAAACAGGAACGCGCTTACTGCCAGATAGCCTATGAACACCGTCAGCGTGGTAAGCACCACCGCCTCAATAAAGAACTTGAATACAAGATTCTTCTTTGACACGCCTATGGCTCTGTAGATACCTATCTCCTTTATTCTGTTCATAAGGGACGAGCGCATGATGAAGTACATGCAAACGCTCATTATGGCAAGTATAACCGCCAGCGTTATAATACCCGCTATTATCTCCAGGCTGTTCTCCTGCACCGTCTGCTTAAATATACCGTCGGGTGTCAGCACCGCCTTCATATCGGGATAGGGAGTTTCAAGCTCCGAGAACTCGCCCAAGAGATACGCCTCGGTCTTCTCGGGGTCAGTGGAATGGATGACCGTGTACTTGAACGAGCCCGGATAGGCGTAATCCATCATTATATCCACAGAGGCGGGAATGACCCCTTCTATAATGATATCGCCCTTTTCGGGATAGTAAACGTCGGTATAATAATAGTTTTTCGCGCTGTCGTGCGTCTCGCCTGTCTGCTTGGAGAAGCCGATATAGTCCTCATCGCTTACAAAATAGGCGTTGAGATCTATATACATATTCGAGCCGTAATAATACTTATCGTTGTACATGTCGTAGTATCTGTTCACGGTATCCTTGAGATCGGGCAAAGAGTTATACGCCCGCTCCAGCTCCGACTGCGTGGGATATCTTCCGTTCTGCTCCTTATACTTCACCGCCTTGTAATAATCCTCGGGCATATACATGTACTTCATCTCTTCTCCACCATGCTCGAACATTATTCTCAGATCCGTGTTGTCGGGATCAAACATATACAGCTCCTCAAAGTATTTTACTATATCCGCATAATAATAGTCGTAAAACTCATAATATCTGTTTTCGAGAGCGTCATCGACCGCATTAGCGAATTCATCGGAGTCCTTGGAAAGCGAGGGGTTCTCGGAGGCGACAACGTCGAGGAAATACACATAGGCGTCATCCTTTTTAATCCCTTGGGACACAAGCCAATCCTCATAGCTTGAGTGATAGGTAACCGTTTTTGCAACCTTCAGCTCCCTGCCCTCTATGATCACTGTCTCGCCAACCTTGGGGTAGGCAACGCCGTCAGCTCTCTCGCTTCTGATAGCAAGCACAGTCTCGCCCTTGGGTATATCAAGACTGATATCCGAGCCGAGATAGACCTTGTTGTTCGAGTTTCTCACCACGTACTTAGCCATGGCAAGCTCGGTCAGATAGATAGCGCTCTCGTCCGACTCCACAACTCCCGCTATACGCAGATTCATGCCGTTTATATACAGCGAGTTTGTTATAAGACCGATAAGGTTCTTGTACTCGGTGATATATCCCAGCGAGGAAAGCTCAAGAAGCTCGTCGGCGACAGCCGTGGTCACAAGTATCTCCTCGGTGGCAAGACCCTCGTTTTTGCCCGCCACAAGAGGTAGCTTCTCACCAAGGGACATGTCAAGATAGACAGCGTTGGTCCTGAAGCTCTCGTCATAGTAAGCCGACTCAAAGGTCTCAAAAAATCCTGTGTAGAACTTGACGTTTGAGTCACCGTAGGGAATGTCGTACATCAGTCTTACGTAGTCGATACCGCTGTCGGCAGAGCCAACCGCCGCATTGAGCTTGGCGGACACCTCACCGTCGGGAGTATAGACATAGAAAACATTATGGTTATAGGATTTTCCCGCATTGATAAGGTCGGAGAACACCGTACCGAAAACGGCGCTCATAAACACCACCACGGCGGCGAACAGGCACATACAGCCGCGCAGTACCTTCTTGCCCTTCTTGCGGTTTTTGAAATTGGAAACGTACCCGCTCTTTACGGACGAGCCGAGGGAGAACAGATGACCGAAGCGGCTGCCCTCCACGGGCGGTAGCTTTGACATGTCAATGCCCTCGCTGACCGAGTTCTTATCGGCGCGACTCTCGTAAACGCCCTCCTTGAGCTTGATCTCGCTGAATTCGTCCAGCACCTGCACGCCCTTGGTGTTTATCTGAACATAAAGCTTGCCGCCGTTGTTGATTATCTTCAGTCTTACAGGCTCCTCGGGGGTGTCTCCGTAGTATTCTATCTCGGCGGAAGGACCCGAAAGTCCCGATTTTTCCAGCTCACCGAGGTAGATGTGGTTCTTGTCTCTCGCCGCGTATCCGCCCGTGGCGGCATTCTGCTTGATGCTCACCACACGTCCGTCGCTCAGCTCTACTACCGTGTCGCAGTAGAAGTCCACAAGGTTTGCCTCGTGGGTGACAAGCAGGACAAGGTGATCCTTGGCTATCTGACGGAGCAGATCCATTATCATTACCGTATTCGCCTCGTCGAGGTTTCCCGTTGGCTCATCGGCAAGGATTATGCGGGGATTTTTGACTATGGCGCGGGCAATAGCTATTCTCTGCTGCTGACCGCCTGATAGCGTATCGGGAGTACGGTTGCGGTATTTGTCCATGTCCACGTTGGCAAGCGCCGCCATGACTCTCTCCTCTATCTGCGCCTCGTCGGTCATACCGCAAAGGCGGAGAGCGTCAGCCACGTTGTCAAAGCAGGACTCGGACTTGTTGAGGTTATAGTTCTGGAAAATATATCCTATATACTTGTTGCGTATACGGTCGGTGTCGCTTCTGATATCCTTTCCCTCTATGGTAAGGCTTCCGCTTCCAAAGCTGTCAAGACCGCCGATGACATTGAGAAGTGTGGTCTTTCCGCATCCGCTCTTACCGAATATAGCCACCATACCTCTGTCGGGAAGCTCAAGACTTACATCGTTGATAACATGTATCTCGTTCTGCTTTCCCTTGTTGAAATACTTATTAAGGGATCTTATTCCTATCATTCGGCGTTGCCTCCTTTCAGGGATTTCTTGACACTCTCACGGAAGAGCTTGCGCACCTGCTTGTAGGTGATACGCGCGGTGAGGATGAGCATTCCCACAAATATAAGCGCGTACTGCCACGGGTACAGGAAGACAAAATAACCGTTGAGCGTTGGGTTGAGGAAGATAATGAGCGCCGCGGCTATCACAGTGATGTAAGCGGGGATAAGGGCTATGAGCATACGCACATACATGCTCACCTGTATCACGCGCACGCCGATACCCATGGAGCGCATGATTGCCATGTCGCTCTTGAAGGCGCTGAGCGCTCTGCTTGAGCAGAGGTTGATAAAGAAGGCGAGGAAGAGTATTGCCATCAGCCATACAAACGCCATCATAATGTACAGCAAAAGGTTCATTATGGTGGTGGAGGCGTCGGGCACATAGGTGGTGTCAGAGGAAACTGCGATATAGCCATCGTCACGCATGACTCGAGCCGCCTCTCTAGCCTCCTTGTCATTCGCAAAGAACAGCGACGCCTGAGAGTAGGACTCACTCAGCACCTCCTCCGCCATCTCGCACAGCGTGTCGGTGCTTATGAGAAGCTCATAGTTACTGTAAGTACCGTCGGGAGCGGACTTTACGATATCCTCGTCGTCAAATATTCTGCTGAAAACATAGGTATCGGAGGACTGATAATAATAGTAGTTATAGTTGTAGTAGCTGGAGGTAAAGCTTACGGTGGTGCTCAGATTATCCTCTCCCCAGGTTTTGAGATATCTGTAATACTCGGAGTCGTATATATACACGTCCCCGCCCTCAAGGTCAAAGGATGGGTAGAAGCTGTAGTAGTCGATGGAATACACCTGAGCGCCCTTGTCGTCCATTACCTCAACGCGGATGTTGACATCATAGCTCTGCAGATAATAAACCGCCGTGGCTGTGCGGAAGCCCTCCTCCGTAAACAGACACTTTGCGGGAATGTTGTTGTCGTAGTAATACTTGACTCCGACCACCTCCAGCTCAAAGGTGTGATTCCAGTTTATGGTGGCGCACTCCACTCCGCCGCTCGTGCCGTCACCAAACACATTCTTGTAAGAAATGGGAACATACAGGAACACCTCGTTCGCTTTCTCGGGATACCTGCCTATGATGTCGTCTCCAAAATCCTCGCCGTAGGTGTTGCGGGCGTTTACATACCACAGGTTGTATTCCTCGGACTCAACGAGATTTATATGGGTCTCCATGTCAAGAAGTACGTCGTGGGCAAGCTGCGCCTCGGCTCCGTACTTACGGGCTATCTCGTCAAGTTGCTCACGGGAGATAACCTCTCCGTTTCCGTTGGTGACCACCACTCGCCCGTCTATGTGGGTGAACATTGTGTTGTCCTCAAACATCTGTGCCGCCTCACCGAGAAGCGAGGTGACAAGAAAGACTCCCAACGTACCTATTATCATAAGCATGCAAAGGAAGAAGGACAGCTTTGGCTTTGCGGTAAATATGGTGCGTCCGAGAGTCAGACCGTTTCTGACAGCCTTCTTTGCGGGCAGCTCCTTTCTTTGACGCACCGCCGCCACCGGCTCGACATCAGTCTCGGGACGGCTGAGAACATGGTCGGACTCCACCGCGCCGTCAAATATACGTATATGTCTTGTGGCGCACTTCTCCACCTGCTCGAAGTTGTGGGTGACAACAATAAGCAGCTTGTCGCGGGATACCTCCCTGAGAAGCTCGATTATCTCGGCGGATGTGGCAGAATCAAGGTTACCCGTGGGCTCGTCGGCAAGGATTATGGGACTGTCCTTGGCGAGAGCGCGGGCAATTACCGTCCTCTGCTTCTGACCGCCCGACAGCTTGCTTCCCTTCTGCTTTATGTGAGAGGACAGACCAACGCGGCGAAGCAGCTCCAGAGCGCGCTCCCGCCTCTCCTTTTTGTCCTCGATGTGCATAAGCGCCAGCTCCACGTTCTGTAAAAC
The DNA here is from genome assembly GCA_017462795.1 of Clostridia bacterium. Lineage (GTDB taxonomy): Bacteria > Bacillota > Clostridia > Oscillospirales > CAG-272 > HGM12713. Next base: position 33,369 of record JAFTQL010000015.1, on the reverse strand, counting down.
AGTGAAGCTCTCGATTATGTTGTAATCCTGAAAGATAAAGGAGATGTATTTCTGTCTGTACTCCTCCCATTCGGGCTGGAGGTAGTGAGAGGTGGTCTGCCCCTCAACATACATCTCGCCCTCTTCATATGAGTCCATACCGCTGATGACATTGAGCAGTGTGGATTTACCCGAGCCGGATTTACCCGTCACTGCCACAAATTCGCCGCGGTCGAAGGACAGATTCACCCCTCTGATACCAACGGCGACATTACCCTCGGAAACATAAATTTTTCCGATGTCCTTAAGTGTAAGTAGCGCCATGTTTCTTTCCTTTCTTTGTTTTTTGATTGGTTGTTGATTTTGTTTTATGTAAAAATAACCCTTTTTATTAATACACGGATTTTTGACGGTAAAGGTTACATATCTGAGAAAAATTTGTCAGACATATTGAATTTAAGATACAATATCCCCTTAAACTCCACTCAAAGAGAAGCCCCCGCCACCATAACATGGGCGAAGCCCATTCATAACTCTAAGCTGTAAATTCTAAACTCAATTACTGCTTTGTTCTATCACCGCGTCGATTATCAGCACCACCGCAAGGGCGGTGATCTCGTCAACACTTATGTCGATATCAATGGCGTAAGCGTCTCCGAAGGTAAACCATTCCTTGTGTACGCTCGCTATCTCATACCCATCGCAATACACCGAAAACTCATGGGAGAAAAAGTCCCCCTCAACCGTCCAGCCAAGCCCCTCAATACTGTATTCCTGATGGAAAAAGGTAAAATGCTTGACCACCTCGGCAACGTCCTCGCCGCCGCAATTTATAACATACCTCGGCATAAACGCAAAGGGCTTCTGATGTATAAACGCCCTCTCATTTCCGAACATGTCGTAAAGATGCAGCTTCTTGCCAAAGGAGAACACCTCCCCCTCAACATAATATTTCTCGTTTCCGTTCTCATTGTAAACGTGGAATTTGTCTCCCCACGTAAAAACTCTTTGCTTGATGTAAAGTCTCATATTGCCGCCTCATGCCTTTCTTATAGCCTTCAATATATCTCCGAGCCTCGGCTTTGTGCCGTAAAGTAACACACCCACGCGGTATATCTTAGCCGCGAATACACCCACGAATATCACCGACACCCCGAGCACTCCCACGGATATCGCTATCTCCACGGGGGATACCGTGCTCATGGCTATCCTTGTAAACATCGCCATGGGTGAGGTAAAGGGAATGTAGGAGCACACCTTCATAAGTATGCTGTCAACATCTCCCGTAGACATGGACATCATCACCACCACGAACGCTATCACGAAAAGCAGCGTGATTGGCATTACGGAGGTATTGATGTCCTCAAGCTTTGAGGCTGTCGAGCCAACCGCGCCGAACATAAAGGCGTAGATGAAAAATCCGAGGATGAAGAACACCAGCATGTAAAGGAAGAGATCCACAGGCATGTCGAATATTGACGCCATTATACCGTCCTCACCCCAATAGGAGCTGTTGAGATTGAAGCAAAGCAGGGCAGAGCCGAACACCGCCACAAGCTGTATAAGCCCCGCAAGGCAGGACGCGATCACCTTTCCGAACATCATGCTCACAGGATCGGCGCTGGTGATGAGCACCTCCATAGCCCGCGAGCTCTTCTCTGTCGCCACGTTGGTCGCCACCATCTGACCGTAAAGCAGAATGACCATGTACAGCGCGAAGATCATGATGTAGGTGTAGAAGAAATTCTGCATCTGATCCTTTCCGAGACTCTGCGTGCTGTGGCTGACGGTCACAGACATTATCTCTGCCGCCTGCTCCGCCGAGATCCCGCCGCCCACCATGGCGACTGTCCGATACATGTCCGTCAGAACCGAGTCGGCAACGGCGGTGTTAGTATCGTACATAGAAAGATTTCCCACATAGTAGGTATAGGATACAAGGCTCTCAAAGGCAAAGCCGCATTCGCTCTCCCCAGCCTCAACGCTGCCGCGTAGCGCCTCCTCGCTCTCACACAGGCGGACGTCATGCCCGGGGAATGCCGCAAGGAACGCCGTCTTCACAGCCTCGCCCGTCTCCGTGTCGGGGGAATACACCAGCATAACAGAGCTGCGTACATCATCCGCACCGTCCCCGCCGACATCATCCCCCTCAAACGCGCCCATAACTCGGGGAAAGAACATGACAACGGCAATGGCTATCACAAGAAACAGCGTGACACCCACAAACACCTTGTTGCTCATATAATTTTTCAATTCAAATTTAAGTATTTTTCCGAATTGCTTCATATCGCGCACCTCACATTCCGCCGCCCGCGTACTCAACGAAAATGTCGTTCAACGACGGTTCAAAGACCTTTATCTCGTCAATGTCATAGTTCTCTGTCAGCTCCCGCATCACCCTTCCCTTCTCCTCGGGAGACGGCAGAGTGACAATAAGCCCGCCGTCCTCAAAAGGCGCGCATGCCTCGCCGAGCCGCGCGGCAATAGCCTCTGCCGACTCCGAGCGCACCACAAGCCTGTTGCGGGGGTAGTTTCGCTTTATATCGTGAAGCTCGCCCGCAAGAGCCACACCGCCGCCGTTCAGTATGGCAATGCTGTCGCAAAACTCCTCAATGTAATTCATCTGGTGGCTGGAAAACAGCACTATCTTTCCCTTGGCTATCTCCTCCTTCACCACGTCCTTGAGCAGCATGGCGTTTACGGGGTCGAGTCCGGAGAAGGGCTCATCAAGTATGATTATCTGCGGGTCGTGGGCAAGAGCTGTTATCAGCTGTATCTTTTGCTGATTTCCCTTTGACAGCGTGTCAAGCCGCTTGCCCCTGTACTCTGCCATGCCAAGGCGCGACAGCCAGTAGTCCACCGACTTCACCGCCGCGGAGCGGCTCATGCCCTTCAGCTCGGCAAAATACACAAGCTGATCGATTATCTTCTTTTTCGGATAAAGCCCCCGCTCCTCGGGAAGGTAGCCGAAGCGCACCCTTTTGTAGTCAATTGGCGCTCCGTCAAAAAGCACCTCACCGCTGTCAGCTGGAAAAACATTCATCAATATGCGTATGGACGTGGTCTTGCCCGCGCCGTTACGTCCGAGAAGGCCAAACGCCTTTCCGCCCTCGGCAGTCAGCGACACACCCGAAAGCACACGCTTCTCACCAAAGCTCTTTTCTATATTTCTCAGTTCAAGTCTCATAATGACTCACTTCCTCCGTGGGTATTTCCCATTTTCTCCGCGTATCTCTCTCTTGCCCTTCTCATAAGCTCCCGTTCGCTCTCTATGTCAGAGGGATAGGGGTAGCTGCGCGCCATGACCTCAAATTGCTTCGCCTCGCTCTCTGCCCGCTCCGCGTCGCCCTCCATAAGAAGAGCCATGACGTACCGTGTGCGTATGACCGTGGGGAATTTTTTCATCGCCTTCATCAGATTCTGCTGCTCCTTTGTAAGCATGTCGGACACAGCGAGCACCCTGCACTCTCCCATAAGCTCGCACCATATGCGGTCGCAGATAAGCAGGCTTTTATGTATGCCCACCATTGCCGCTCCGCCACCTATCATATCCGCCATCAGCGCGTCCGCCTCGGCATACCTTCCCTCATCCATAAGACGGTTGCAGGCAAACACACCGACAGTGGCTATCATGCTGTTACCGCGCATCTGCTCCATGGTGGGAAGCGTGAACCACTCGGGCGGCATATCCTTGAGGCGAACACCGTGTGAGTTCTGCTCGCTCACCCTTAGCTGCATCCAGAAAGCCCTCAGCGCCGCCTCGTCCTTACCGAGGGACATGGCGTTGTATCCGTCATTGTCCACAGCCCCCATGCGGAGCGGTATGCCGTTGGTAAGCGCCATAGCCACTCCCATAAGCGAGAACATCACAAGCCCCGTGGACAGCACCGGAACGCGAGGCAAAAGCAAGAACAAAAGCATTGCCGCGGCGGAGAACACCGTGTTCATAAGCACGCCGCCGAGGTTATAGAGCACATAAGGTATCCTGCCGTCCCTCATATCGGGTGGCGACATAAGGCACTGCCCGCCCGTCCCCGCAAGGGAGAGTCGCCGCAGCTTCACTTTGCCCTCAGCTCTTGTGAGCATGAAGGAGGCGACACGGAAGGAGCAAAACCTGTATCCGCTCGCAAGACCGAAGATCAGGTGGCCGCCCTCGTGGACGATGATCTGCAAAAAGATGCAGACATACAGACAGAGGATAAGCGAGGCATACCAAAGCAGCCTCTGCCCAACCCCCATAGACTCCCCTGCGGGAGAGTTCATAACAGAGGAGGTATAAAACCCGATAGCCGCTCCCGTCAGCAGATAAACGACCAAAGAAAAATATTGTCCAAAGCCCTTTTTCGTTTTTTTATCCTTTTTCGACATATGACTGTCTCCTGTTGTAAATGTAACACTCCATAATTATATCACCGCGCGGTGATTTTTTCAATAGTTTCACCGCAAAGCTAATATGACATATTTCACAAATATTGTCTCCGTCCAATAGGCATTATGCCAACAATTCAAAGAAATTCAGCGTATAGTCACCAAACCGAACTATAAGCGTCCTCGCCTGAGAACCGTCGGCATATGTGACCTTTCCTGTTATCGCTACGCCGTGACCGTTGTTGGTGGTGAGATGATATGATGCTGAATCCTTCACGGCCTCATACAACTCGTACTCCCCCGCAAAGGATAGATCATCCGTCTTATCCACAATGGAATATTTGCCGTCCGAAGCCGTCATTATACAGCTGAGTATCTGCACTCCCTCGTCGTCTATCCCCTCAGCGTATCCCTCCGAGCAGGCAATGACCCGACCGTCGAGTGAGTGCTGCAGCGCGCTCTCCAGCGCCCACACATACTCCTCAATGGGAACCTCCGCCTTTTTCCCGCACCCGAAAAGGCAAACTGAAAGAGCTGCACACAGCAACGCGCATACCATTCTCTTCATTTTCATTCCGCACCTCCCGGATTCCAGCTGACCTTAAACGCCTCGGTATCATTTGGCACACAAGAAGTACCATAACTTCCGCCCGTGTGCCTGTCAAGACTGTGCTCATATTCTCCGTAATAAAGCAGTCCATCACAGCCGTAAACGGCTATATAAAAGCTGCATTTGTAGTCCGCTCCCCGCAAAGGGTCTCCCAACGCGTCCATTATCACAAGCCTCTCGCCGTCATAGTCCATGGATGCCGACGAGTGTATATTATTGTAATTTTCGTCATACGACACAAGATCAGCAGCATCTATCTTTATGCTGTATTCCCCTTGATTATCGGCACATATCAGCACAACACGATTTTCAAATTTCACCACAACTCCGCAATCAAGCTCAAAGGCGTACATATAATCCTTTGCACCCAGAGTGAGCCTTGAAACGGTCTCCATGGTGGCAACATCGACCGCGATAAAAACAATGTCTCCCTTCTCCGTCGCAAGTATGAGCAGACGCTCACCGTCATCGCTCATCCACATGCGATCCACCGCCACAGAGGTGTCAAGTGAGTACACCATGGAAAGGGAGTCCGCGTCAATGCCCGTGTCCTCCATGCCTATTCCGCGGTCGAAATCAAAGGCATAAATACCGTAACCGCCCGGGATATGGCTCGTATCCACGGCGTTGCCAAGAGAGTCGCGGATGTTTATAGCAAAAAAGCATCTTCCGTCCGCATAGGCGCTTGTCGCTCCAACTCCGTAGTTACTGCCGTTATGTCCGCTGGTGGCGCTCACATTTCCCCATTGCTGTCTGGCAACGGTAAGCACAGTAGTGTCATCCGCAGACACGGGAATACTGAAAAATTCCTCAAATCTCTGCTTGACGTAAAGCTGATCCCCACTGTGCGTAATGCTGGTCCACGAGATATCGGGAAGATCAAAGCGTATATTGAGGGGATAGAAGTCGTAATAATCCTTCAGGTACACAGTCCTTGTCACCGACTGCCCCTCGGGACACTCGTCATATATCTCCCTGTAAGCCTTTGAAAGTCCGCTGAGCTGTTCGGTAGGTGTATCAAGATTGGTGGAGAAATTCAGATCAGTGTACATATACACACCGCCGTAAGCGGGAGCGGAGTTCTCACGTTTATCCGACGCGTAGAAATCAAATTCAGTCTCACTCACTCCCGTCTCTCCGACAGTGTAGCGGGTGTTCCAGAACAGATGGTAGCCATATCTTGTCGCCACGTCTACCACCGCTCCGAGGGCAAAGGCTCTGTCGCCGTACAGTGTCCGCTCGGTTATTTCTATTTTGTCTTTTTCGTCACTGATATCTCCGCTGATAACACACAGACACGCCACCGCCGAGATAAGGACAGCCAGAAAGACAGCTATATATCTTTTCATTCTCCATCCTCCCCCACGATGTCGTCAAGCGCCCTGCTCACCCTGTCGGAGCGATAGCCATAGGTCTCCTTAACATAAGCAACAAGAGACTTTCCCGACTCATCAAGCTCATCCGCCGTAACATCGCCAACTATCTTACCCTCGTGTATCATCACCGCTCTCCCAATAAAGCCCGACACCTCCTCTATAAGATGTGTGGACAGTATCACCGTCTCCCCGGGTTCAAGTATACCGAGCAGGACCTTGTAAAAATCCTCACGGTTAAAAAGATCATTTCCCGCAAAAGGCTCATCCATCAGAATGTAATCCGCTCCCTGACAAAGGGCAAGTATCACCTCAAACTGATTCTTCTGTCCCGTTGAAAATGAGCGGAGCGGCTTAAAGCGCATTGGCAATCCGAAAAACCTCATCAGCCCCTCAAACCTCTTGTCAGAAAAGTGCGGAAAATGCTCCTTGTAAAAGCACCTGTGATCCCACGGAGTGAGATTGGGGAAAAACGAATGCTCGCTTGTGGCAAAGGATATCCTATCTATATTCTTTCTCGTTATGGGCTCGCCGTCAAGCGTTATCTGCCCCGTATATCCGTGAAGCCCCAATATGCACTTCATAAGCGTAGTCTTTCCGGCTCCGTTCTCACCGAAAAGTCCCACTATCTCCCCTCTCGTAAATGTCAAATTAACATCAGAAAGCGCCTTTTTACATAAATATATTTTATTAAGATTTTCGATCTTCAGCATTACACAATCTCCTTCAACTGCTCCATAGCTCCCGCAGTCAATACCGCCTCGGGCGTTACGAGCATATAAATACCAAGATAGACAAGCACCGTCAGAGCGCCCAGCAAAAGCATTGCCAAAGCTCCCATAACGGGGAGCGTCAGCGCTCGCTTGTGCATCTCCCACGGATGAGGCAGACGCCGCATAAGATAGATGCTCCTGCTCCCCATTCGGTAGGACGCGTAGTAGTACCCAATAAAGGCAAGCGCCACCGCCGCCGCTATGGCAAAGCCGATAAAGCTCTGCTCCGCCAGCGCCCAGAACATTGGCATCCGCCTTCCCTCAATGATGATCGGCTCTCCCGTCTGCGGATGGTAATCAAAGACCGTCCGCAAAGCGTCGTAAAGCTTTATGAGAAACTCAAAGCTCCTCACGACCGACAGTGCCGCTCCCGCAGCAAGCATGCCCAACAGCCGCCTCGGCGATATCCCGGGAGGAGTCAGCGCCTCAAGTCTGTCAAATATCCTCATAAGTCACCGTCTCCTTCTTGAACACTGCGTAAAGCGACAGAGCCGCCACACCTGCGCAGACAAGCATAGTCAGCACCGCCGTGAAGGTGTCTCCTATGTCCCTCACAAACAGCGCCGCCGTCCACACCGTGAGGAACACCGCCGAAAGCGCGGGCTTTCTCCGCCTCTGCTTAAAGGACACGCAAGCCGTCCCCAGCCCCAGCGACACCGCGATCATTCCGTTTCTTATCCAAAGCGCCGCCTCGTTAAGCGGAAGAACGCTGTGCAAAAGCTCCACCCGCCAGAAGGCTATAAACACCGACTGTCCGCTGACATAGTCCGATGGGCTGACCTCAAGAAACCACCTGCAAAGCCCATAGCCCAAGGCAATCTGCAGGCACAGAAGCGCCACATATATACAGCAGTTGTACACCGCCTGCATAAAGAACACCTGCTTTTCCCCCACCGACAGTCTTCTCAGCGTGTAACCCGTAACGGCTCCGCGTTCGGTAAAGGTAAGGGACAGACACACAGTTATAAGAACAAAGGCGTCAAGCAGTACCCATCCCATTCCGCAATTCTCAAGCACATTCTCAAGTCTCGCGTCCGCTCCTCTCAGCCCGTGCTCCCTTTCCATGGCGCGTCCGAACAGCGCGACCTGAGAGACGACGAGAAGCGCGAATATGCCAAACACCTTGCGCATGGATGTCCGCGCTATAAGCCCGAATACAGCGAGAGCGGATAAAAATTTTTTCATATCAGTTCACTCCTCCCAATATTTTTCTATCAAAGCGATCGCCTGCTCCTTGGTAACGCCCATCTGCTTGAGCGCCTCCACAGAGCTTTTGGCATCCGCCTCCACAAGCTCGTCGCGCACCGCCGCTATCCTCGCCCCGTCAAGGCTCATATAGCTCTTTGCGCCCGAATGAGACTCTATCAGCGCCTCATCCTCCAGAATGCGGTATGCCTTTTGTATGGTGTTGGGATTTACCCCAAGAAAAGCCGACAGCACCCGCCTTGACGGAAGCTCGTCGCGATCCTTTACCACCCCCGACACGATACCGCGCTTGATATGCCTCACGATCTGCAAATAAATAGGGATACCGTCTTCAATTATCAAAGCGTCAAAATTTATCATAATGCAAAAAGCCTCCCATCCCTTTTTCTTCAAACCGTATTACACAATTAATACAGTTCAACTGTATTATATCACTAATACGGTTGTTTGTCAATAGCTAAATAAAATTTTCAATATGGGTATCTGTCCGAATTTCATTCTTTCTTAATTTTTTGGTTGTATAATAAAGGAAACGGAGGAAATAAAATGAAGATACTTATATCCTGTCCCCGAGGAAGGACCTTTGATTCCTTTTTTACAAGTGAAAATATCCGCCTTGCCGAAAGCCTTGGCGAGGTGGTCTATAATCCTTACGCGAGAAACATGACCTCTTCCGAGGCGGCGGAGCTGATGGCGGGATGTCAGGCGTATGTGACCTGCTGGGGTGCTCCCATGCTTGACACCGAAATGCTTGAGACGGCACCCACACTGCGGTTGCTTACACACCTCGGAGGAACACCGCAACCCTTTATGAGCCGTGAGGCATGGCGGGCGGGAATAAAGGTGATATCGGGACAGGCATATTACTCCGCCTCGGTGGCGGAGGGCGTGGTGGCGTATATACTGTCGGCTCTCCGCAACATCCCCGAATACAGCTACCGCCTCAAATACAACCGCGAATGGAAGCACGCCTGGGACACAAACCGCGGACTTGTGGGAAAGAAGGTCGGTATCGTCAACTACAACGATATCTCCGCCGCGCTGGCGAAGTATCTGACCGTTTTCGGCGTGGAGCTCTACATCAGCGACGACCGCGTTATCCCCAATCGCGAGTGCGCACGACTCAGAATGACCCAGATACCCATGAACAATATTTTCCGCGACTGTGACATTATCTGTGTGCAGACACCTGTCTCAGAACAGGACGGGTATATGATCGATCACGAGCAGTTGTGTCTTATACGTGACGGCGCGTTGCTTGTCAACACCTCGCGCGGAGGTATCATCAGGCAGAGCGCGCTTATAAACGCGCTTTCCGTAGGCAGGTTCGGCGCTGTTCTGGATGTTTTTGAGCGTGAACCGCTGTCGGAAGCGTTTTGCGTGGAAGAGGACCTTGCGATGTTCTCGTTGCCCAACGTAATCCTCATGCCCCACATGGCAGGACCTACGGGAGATCTGCGCAGGATAATAGCCAGAGAGCTTCTGCTGGAAAGCTACGAATACATACACAACGGCATCCGTCCGCCACACACCGTCAAGCGATCGAAAACATGAAAATTCGGAGTAATGAGTAATTTGATTTTCCCACTTGACAAAACAAATCGTGTATGTTATACTATACAATGGTTTAAAATGTATTTGGGAGGTCGGATATGGCTAAGCGGACTACAATAGCTGTTACAATGGCTGCGGTGGCAGTCTGTTTTGTCATACTTTTCGTGTCTGTTTGCGGAGTGGGTGTGCTGCATCACGACTGCGTTGACGGTAGTTGCGGCATTTGCTGTCAGTTCGGAGTGAACGAAAAGCTGTTACAGAGCGTGACGCTTACGCTTTGCGGCATCTGCGCGATGGTTTCATGCCTTGTTGTCCATGTGTTTGTATCCAAATATCATGGTGCCGTGTGCCATACTCCCGTTATGATGAAGGTCAAGCTTCTGAATTAAATAAGGACTCAGGCGTTTTTTTACCCTGCTTCGGCAGGGTTCGATCGGCATGCAAAAAAGTTCTTATTTGATTTGGAGGTTTTTTATTTATGAAGAAAATAATATGCGCGATCATCGCGCTTGTAATGCTCACGGGCATACTCGCGGGTTGCGGCAATGATGACGGAAAAAAGGACGGCATCAGCATTGTGACCACGGTATTTCCCGTGTACGACTGGGTAGAGGAGCTGTTGGGCGATAAGGCGGAGGACGCCGAGCTTACCATGCTTCTTGACGACGGAGTGGATCTGCACAACTATCAGCCCACAACCGATGATATTATAAAGATAGGCGCTTGCGACCTGTTTATTTACGTTGGCGGCGAGTCCGACTCCTGGGTGGAGGACGTGCTGAAAAATTCCACCAACGAGAGCAGGATAGTCATCAATCTCATGGATGAGATGGAGGAAATGCTTGAGGCTGCCATCAGCCATCACGAAGAAGAAGCTGGAGAAGAGAGCGACCACGGTCACGACCATGAGCATGAGCTTGACGAGCATATATGGCTGTCGCTGAGAAACGCCGCGGAAGCTTGCAGGATAATTGCCGACGGTCTTTCAAGAGCGGACGAGGCGAACAAGGATACATATTCTCAAAATCTCACCGCCTACACCGAAAAACTCAACAGCCTTGACGCGAGATACAGCGAGGCTGTGGAGAACGCCAAGAACAAGACAGTGGTCTTTACCGACAGATTTCCCTTTATTTACCTTTGCCATGACTACGGCATTGAGTATTACGCCGCATTTGACGGCTGCTCCACCGAGACTGCCGCCACTCCCGAGGTCATAGCAGGTCTTGCAAACAAGATAGACGAGCTGTCCCTTGGTTATGTCATGAACATCGACGGCTCTGAGCTCATGGACTTTACCAATACCGTTATAGGCGCGACAACCGCCAAGAACGCTAAGATCGTGTCCGTAAACTCTCTTCAGGCGGTCACTGCGGCGGACGTGGCTGACGGTGTTGACTACCTCTCCGTTATGGAGAGCAATCTCGCTTCCTTTACGGAAGCCTTGAATTAAGGAGGTATTCCGTGTCATTACTCAGCTGTGAGGGTGTGTCCCTCGGATATGATGGAAAAGAAATACTCTCCGATCTGAATTTTTCGGTCAATGAAGGTAATTACCTGTGCATCGTCGGCGAGAACGGATCGGGAAAATCAACGCTTATGAAAACAGTGCTCGGACTGCACGCGCCTATGAAGGGCAAGATAACCACAGGCGATGGGCTCAACAGAAATGAGATAGGTTATCTGCCCCAGCAGACAGTGGTACAAAAGGATTTCCCCGCCTCCGTGCGTGAGATAGTGCTTTCCGGCTGTCAGGCAAGATGCGGTCTGCGCCCCTTTTACAATAAGGAGGAAAAGAAGCTTGCCGCGTCGGCTATGGAGAGGATGAACATCACCTCTCTTGAAAAGCGATGCTACCGTGAGCTTTCGGGCGGTCAGCAGCAGAGAGTTCTGCTTGCCCGCGCCCTGTGCGCGACAAGAAAGCTGTTGCTCCTTGACGAGCCTGTTTCCGGACTTGATCCCAAGGTGACAGTGGACATGTACAATCTGATCTCCGAGCTTAACCGCAAGGACGGCATTACAGTTATCATGATATCCCACGATATAGCGGCGGCAATGAAATACGCCACGCACATACTCCATATAGGCAAGACGGTGTTCTTCGGCACAAGACATGAATACGCGCAGAGCGACATTGGAAGAATGTTTGACGCTGTGGAGAACGCGCAGGAAGGGGGAGATGGCAATGCTTAACGAGCTTTTCGGATATTTTGAGTATTCATTCGTCCGGTACGCCATGATAACAGGAGTGCTTATCGCGCTTTGCTCCTCGCTTCTCGGTGTTACGCTGGTGCTTAAAAGATTTTCCTTTATCGGTGACGGACTTTCCCACGTGGCTTTCGGGGCTATGGCTGTGGCGGGCGTTGTGGGACTGACAAACGAGATGGCGCTGGTAATGCCCATTACCATAATCTGCGCTGTGCTTCTTTTGCGGACGGGACAGAACGCAAAGATAAACGGAGACGCGTCCGTGGCGATGATATCGGTGGGTGCGTTGGCTCTCGGATATCTTTTGATGAGCGTGTTCTCTAAGTCCAATAACCTGTCGGGTGACGTGTGCGCTACTCTGTTTGGAGCTACGTCCATACTGACGCTTACCGCATTTGACGTATGGATGTGCGTCATACTGTCCATCGTTGTGGTGGCGGTGTTCCTGCTGTTTTACAATAAGATATTCTGCGTTACCTTTGACGAAAGCTTTTCCAAGGCAACGGGCATGAAGGCAGGTCTTTACAATCTGCTTATCGCTATCGTCATTGCCGTTATAATCGTTCTTGCCATGAATCTTGTGGGCTCCTTGCTGATATCCGCGCTTGTAATTTTCCCCGCGCTGTCGGCAATGCGTGTGTTCAAGAGCTTTAAGTCGGTCACAATATGCGCGGCGGTGCTGTCCGTTTGCTGTTCCGCCTTGGGAATACTCATTTCCATTCTGGGAACGCCTGTCGGACCTACCATCGTTGCTGTTGATATAGTTGCCTTTGCGGGATTTTCACTTGCGGGCGCAATTTTAGGAGGAGTCAGAAAATGAAAAAAATTATTTGCCTTATGTTGGCGCTTTTGTGCCTTGCTTGCTTTGTTTCCTGCGGAGAGGACGAACCGAAGGATGAGAATTACATCGATCTTACGTCCATGAGCGCCACCATGATCCAGACACAGCTCAGTAATATGAGCGCTTTCCCCGACCTTTTTGCGGACAAGACAGTCAAGATGCAAGGCTTTGTCGCCATGAGCGAGGACGGCGCGGACATATACTGCGTATATAACGACGCCACAGCTTGCTGTACAAGACTGATGGTCCTTGAGTGGCCCGAGGGACAGGAAATGCCCAACGCCGATGTTACCATGACAGTTGAGGGCAAGTACGACGGCAGCTACACGGGTGTGGTTCAGGATTACATATGCGGAAGACTCACCGACATTACCGTCAGCTGGTGATAAGTGAATATGCTTTTAAGAGCAACGCAAGTGACGCGTTGCTCTTTTTGTTATACAAAATATGATGCGGGAGTGCGGGATGCGATTTTTGGAGAAACTTCTTGAAAGAAGTTTCTCCAAACCTCTTCAAGAACTTTAAAGAGTTGGGATCGATCGAGAAAATATTGTTTTGTGGATGAGTGATCATCTGTATGTCATAAGGAAAAAACTCGCACGCGCTGCTGCACGCTTAGCGAGTTTTATTTTTATATAAAAAAAAGATGCTCCTCAAAGAAGCATCTTTTTTGATTATTAAGGTCAATACCAAGGCTTAAACCCTGAACATAAGATCACCGTAGGTAGGCAGAGGCCAGAAATCGGATGCCGTAATGGGCTCCATGGCGTCTACATAAGAACGGAGAAGGTTCATAGCGGGAATGACCTTGTCACAATATGCCTCGGCACGGGCAACAGCATCCGCTATCTTTGCCGCGTCGGATTCTGCGGTCTTGAGCGCGAGCATTGCCTTGTATGCTTTGGCGTTGAGGTCGGAAAGCTCAGAGATAATGCTCTTTTCAACAGACACATCGATATCGGGCATTACCGCAAGCTTTGCCGATGCCTGATCGGAAACCTCGGCAACATAGGCGTTTACCGCGGGAATAATGTCGCGGCTCGCCATTTCTATCATGGTAAGCGCCTCGATATTGACTATCTTTGAGTAATTCTCGAAATATATCTCCTCGCGTGAGTTGATCTCCACCTCACTCATAACGCCGTGATCAATAAACAGCTTTACGTTTTTGGGAAGATTGAAATACTTGTAAGCCTCAACAGAAGTCTTGAGATTGAGCAGTCCGCGCGCGGCGGCTTCCTTTTCCCACTCCTCGGAATATCCGTCTCCGTCAAAGAGAATACGCATGTGTGCCGCAAAGGTCTCCTTTGTCAGCCTGCTGACAGCCGCGTCAAAGTCCTCAGCCACCTCAAGAACATCCGCAAATTGCTTGAAGCTCTCCGCTACCGCCGTGTTGAGAACGATGTTTGGCATAGCGATATTCTGAGAAGAACCGAGCATACGGAACTCAAACTTGTTGCCCGTAAAGGCAAAGGGAGATGTCCTGTTTCTGTCGGTGGTGTCCTTGCGGAAGGTAGGCACGGTGGGAACACCCAGATCCATGATACCCGCCTTTGCGCCCTTGTAGGACGTGCCGTCTACGATAGACTTGATTATCTGCTCCAGCTCCTCGCCCACAAAAATGGACACGATGGCGGGAGGCGCTTCATCCGCTCCGAGACGGTGGTCGTTACCCGCGTAAGCAATGGATATTCTCATAAGATCCTGATAATCGTCAACCGCCTTGACTATAGCGGCGAGAATGAGCAGGAACTTTGCGTTCTCCGCGGGAGTTTTGCCGGGGTCAAGCAGATTCTTGCCCGTGTCAGTACAGATAGACCAGTTGTTGTGCTTACCCGAGCCGTTGACACCCTCGTAAGGCTTTTCGTGAAGCAGGCAGACAAGTCCGTGCTTCTCCGCTATCTTCTTCATGTACTCCATGGTGAGAAGATTGTGATCAACAGCCATATTGGTGGTCTCGTAAATAGGCGCAAGCTCATGCTGAGCGGGGGCTGCCTCATTGTGCTTTGTCTTGGAATTGATGCCAAGCTTCCACAGCGCCTCGTCAAGATCAGCCATATACGCGCTGATACGGGTCTTGAGAGGACCGAAATAGTGATCCTCAAGCTCCTGTCCCTTGGGTGCGGGAGCGCCGAACAGAGTTCTGCCCGTATAAATAAGATCCTTGCGCTTGTCGTAGTTTTCCTTATCGACGATAAAATACTCCTGCTCAGCACCCACGGTGATGTTCAGCCTCTTGGAATTGCTGTCGCCGAAGAGGCGAAGTATTCTCAAGCCCTGAGCATTGATGGCGTCCATGGAACGGAGCAAGGGGGTCTTTGTATCAAGCGCCTCGCCCGTGTAGGAGCAGAACGCGGTGGGTATGTACAGCGTTCCGTCCTTGACAAAAGCATAGGACGCGGGATCCCACGCGGTGTATCCTCTCGCCTCAAAGGTGGCGCGAAGACCGCCCGAGGGGAATGAGGAAGCGTCGGACTCACCCTTGATCAGCTCTTTTCCCGAGAACTCCATAACCACCTTGCAGTTGCCCACGGGAGAGATAAAGCTATCGTGCTTCTCCGCGGTAACACCTGTGAGTGGCTGGAACCAGTGGGTATAGTGAGTCGCTCCCTTCTCTATCGCCCAGTCTTTCATTGCGTTAGCGACAACGTCCGCTATGGATGCGTCGATAGTCCTGCCTGTGGCGATAGTTTTGGTAAGGGATTTGTAGACCTCCTTGGGAAGCCTTTCACGCATTACCTCGTCGCTGAAAACCATACAGCCGAATATTTCGGGAATCTTCTTGGTCATAAAATGTACCTCTGAATAAAATTAAGTATCTTTGTTTTCTCTTTGCTTTTCTTTCGAGTTAACCTTAAGGGATGATCTGATTCAGACTTTTCCTCAGTACGTAGTATCTTTGCTTTCTTTTTGCTTACTTTTTCTTTCGAGTTAACTTTAAGGGATGATCTGATTAAGACTTTTCCTCAGTACGTAGTATTTTTGCTTTCTTTTTGCTTACTTTTTCTTTCGCGAAAGAAAAAGTAAGTTATCTTTGTACGCGTCCCGAGCCGTCGCCGCCTGCGAGCTTTTCAACCTCGGAGACGGATACACGGTTGTAGTCTCCCTCTACAGTGTGCTTGAGCGCGGATGCCGCTACAGCAAATTCAATTGCCTGCTGTGTGGTCTTGCCGCTAAGCAACGCATAGATCAAACCGCCGCCAAAGCTGTCGCCGCCGCCTACGCGGTCAACACTGTGAAGGTGATAGGACTTGGAGAAGCAGTAGTTCTCGCCGTCATAAAGCATTCCCGCCCAATCGTTGTCGTTTGCGGAAATGGATGTGCGGAGCGTGATAGCAACCTTTTCAAAGCCGAACTTGTCAGCAAGCTGCTTTGCAACCGACTTGTAGCCCTCGCGATTGAGCTTGCCGCCGTAAATGTCACTGCCCTCAGCCTCAATACCGAATACATCCTTTGCGTCCTCCTCATTGGAGATGCAAACATCAACATACTGGCAAAGCTCTGTCATTGCCGCTCTCGCCTGCTCTCTTGTCCACAGCTTACCGCGGTAGTTGAGGTCGCAGGATACCTTTACACCATGCTTCTTAGCGGCAATACATGCCTGTTTGCATATCTCAACCATGTTTCCGCCCAGCGCGGGAGTAATACCTGTAAAGTGGAACCAGTCAGCTCCCTCAAAAATAGCGTCCCAATCGAAATCCTCGGGAGCTGCCTCGGCAATGGAGGAATGAGCGCGGTCATAAATACATACAGAGCCTCTCTGTGACGCTCCCTTTTCAAGGAAATAGATACCAACTCTGTCGCCGCCGCGAACGATCTTTGACGTGTCAACGCCAAAGTAGCGGAGCGAATCAACTGCCGCCTGTCCGATAGCGTGCTTGGGAAGCTTTGTTACATATGTACTGTCAAAGCCGTAGTTTGCAAGCGACACGGCAACATTCGCCTCACCGCCGCCAAACGTAGCCTGCATCTGATCGTTCTGGAAAAATCTATAATAACCGTTGGGCGCAAGTCTGAGCATCAGCTCACCGAAACATACTGTTTTCATTTTTGTTTTTTACCGAGAAAAACTTTCTTGAAAGAAAGCTTTTCCTCAGACTCCTTTCAAAGAACTTTAAAATAATAATAAAATGTAATTTGTCTCTTTGCTTACTTTTTCTTTTTTAAGGGAAAAAGTAAGTTATTTAACCAAAGCTACTGCTCTGGCGGTCTTTTCCTTGATCTCGTCGGGTGTTCCCTTCATCATCCAGCTACCGCCACAGGCAACGATCTTGTCAAAGGCAAGATATTCGAGAACATTGTCCTCGGAGATACCGCCGGTGGGCATAAACTTCATCTGTGGGAAAGCCGCGCTCAGCGCCTTGAGAGTACCAAGTCCGCCATAATTTGAGCAGGGGAAGAACTTGACTATCTCAAGTCCGTAGGAAATAGCTGTAATGATCTCTGTGGGTGTTACGCAACCGGGGAGATAGAGAACGCCTCTCTCACGACAAACCTCTGCCACCTCAGCGGCAAAGCCCGGTCCGACAATAAATTTTGCTCCGCAATCAATAGCCTTGTTGCACTGCTCAGCGTTGATAACCGTTCCCGCTCCGATAAGCATATCGGGGAATTTCTCGCAACCGAGCTTGATAGCGTCGGCGGCGCAAGCGGTACGGAAGGTGATCTCAGCCACGGGAAGTCCGCCCTCGCAAAGCGCGTTGAGAGTAGGCTCGGCATCGGCAATGTCCTTGATGACCACAACGGGAACTACCTTAAGCTCCCTGATCTTCTCTGTGATGTTCATAACTTTTTCTCCTTATATAAAATATAAAAATTACGGTTTTATTATACTCCTTTTATATTTACAATGGAATTGCAAATATATGCATAATACATTGCATTTCCGAGCAAAATATTGTCTCCCGAATTACACCTCATTACTCATCAAGCATTGGTATCTTCATAATGCTCTTCAGCTCTTCCCTGTCGAGGAAGGGCGCCAGATCCTCAAGAGGAGGACTTACCAGCGTTCCGTCCGCAAGCCTCTTTGTCGCGCTCTTGGGCTCAAAGAACTGAACAGGGTCAACAAATATCTCGGCGATAAACGCGCCCTCTGTTCCAAACGCCGCCTCAAGCACACCGTCTATTTCGCCGTTTGTACGGCAAGCCGCGTAAGGATAACCGTAAGCCCACGCCAGCCTCTCAAGCGACGGGAAGGAAAGGTCTCCGCTCTCAGGACCGATTCCCACCTTGGTGTGTGTTCCGAAAAGGTTGGTCTGCGTCTGACGGATGGAATGATATCCGTCGTTGTTTATAACAAATATCTTGATAGGTAATTTATTTGTAAGAATGGTCTGAAGCTCCTGCAGATTCATCTGTATACTTCCGTCGCCCGAAACGCAGACTATCTCCTGCCGTCCGAGAGCCACGCAAGCACCCACTGCCGCGGGGAGATCGTATCCCATAGACGCAACAGCAGAGTTTATTATAAATCTCTGACCCTTCTTTATCTCATATCCATGGCTTCCCACAACACATGCCGTGCCATTGCCGACAACGGTGGTGTAGCCCTCGGGAAGTCTTGATGACAGCTTCTTTATAAAGGCGTAAGGATTGGTAAACCCCTCCCATTCAAGGTGCTTGGGAAGAACAACGGGATAATCCCTCTTCCAGTCACGGCAGGTCTGTTGCCAGCCGTTCTCATGATACAGAGTGCCCTCCGCGGGTAGCTTTGCCGCAAGTGCGCATAGAAAATCCCTTGCGTCCGCATGGATGGGCATCTCAACGTGCAGAGTGGGCTTTTTCAGCTCCTCCGCATCCACGTCCACCATAATTACAAACGCCTCTCTCGCCCATGTCTGCCAGTTGTACCCAACCTGACGGATGGACAGCCTGTTTCCCACAGCCAGCACAAGATCGGCATTCTGCACGGCAAAGTTGCCGGGACGGTCGCCCATAATGCCTCCGCGACCCACATAAAGGGGATCAGCGTCAGCCATCATGTCAATATTATCCCATCCCGTGACAACAGGAATGTTGAGCATGGGAACTATCTTCTCAAAAATATCAAAGCCGCCCGCAAGACGAACGCCGTTGCCCGCGTACAGCACGGGACGCTCCGCGCTCTTTATCTTCTCGATAACAGCATCGATGACATCACCATCCACCTTGGGAGCCCCGTCGTTTTTCTCCGCCTCGGGGTCAAACGCCACAAGCTCGTCGGTGTCAATAATACAGCCTTGGAAGTTTACGGGAATATCTATCCAGCATGGACCGGGTCTGCCGGTCTTGGCGAGATAAAGAGACTTTTCAAGAGCGTATCTTATACGCCGTGGGTCTTCTATCATCTCACAGTATTTGGTCATACACTCAACAGCGCGGGTGATGTCAAATTCCTGATCTCCCCCCGCTCTGATGTCAAGTCCCATTCCCCTCTTTGAGGTGTCATAGCGCACCTGACCCGAGATTATCAGCATGGGAACGGAATCCAACCAGCCTCCGATAACGCCCGTGATGGCGTTTGTTCCGCCGGGACCCGTGGTAACGCAAACAGCCGCGATCCTGTTGTTTATACGCGCGTACGCCTCTGCGGCAATAGCGCATGCCTGCTCGTGGTGGTTATAAAGGCATCTCAGCCCTTCCTTGTGTCCGAGAGCGTCGTTGAGGTGCATAGCGCCTCCGCCCGTGACCGTAAAGCAATCGGTTATACCGTTCTCCACGAGAAAGTCCGCTACATAATCGGCAAGACGAATCTTCATATCAGTATTTCCTTTTTCCGTAAGTTTCCGTAATTAAGAGTTTACCGCCTCGATAATGGTCTTTGCCATGTAATCGATCATCTCATCGGTCATTCCGGGGTATACACCTACCCAGAAGGTGTCGGTCATTACCCTGTCGGTATTTTCAAGCGTACCCACTATCCTGTAGCCCTCGCCCGACGCGCGCAACTCGTCAAAGCAGGGGTGCTTTGTGAGATTGCCCGCAAACAGCATTCTTGTCTGAACGCCTCTTGACTCGATATAAGGCACTACCTTCTCTCTGTCAACACCCTGACAGGTAATGAGGAATCCAAACCATGAGGGGTCGGAATTCTCACAAGCCTCGGGAAGTATGAGCTTGTCGGCAACGGGAGCAAGAGCCGCCTTGAGGCGGGCAAAGTTGTGGCGGCGGCGCTCCACGAAGCTCGGGAATTTCTTGAGCTGAGCACAGCCTACAGCCGCCTGCATGTCCGTAGCCTTGAGGTTGTAGCCGAAATGAGAATATACATACTTGTGGTCGTAGCCCATGGGAAGCTCACCGTACTGACGGTCAAAGCGGTGACGGCAGAAGTTGTCAACGCCCGCGGGACATACGCAGTCGCGTCCCCAATCGCGCATGGAGCGGATTATCTTGGCAAGCAGAGGATCGTCGGTATATACCGCACCGCCCTCACCCATGGTTATGTGATGAGGAGGATAGAAGCTGCTTGTGCCTATGTCGCCCACAGTTCCTGTCTTTCTCTTAACACCGTCGATGGTGTACTCAGATCCAAGCGCGTCGCAGTTGTCCTCCACCAGCCACAGCCCGTGCTTGTCACAGAAGGTCTTGACAGCCGCAAGATCAAAGGGATTGCCGAGGGTGTGCGCTATCATAACGGCACGTGTCTTGTCCGAGAGCGCCTCCTCCAGCTTTGTAACGTCTATGTTATACTGAGGAATGGTGATGTCAACAAATACGGGAACAGCGCCGAACTGCAGATAGGGTGTTACCGTTGTGGGGAAGCCCGCCGCCACAGTTATGATCTCGTCTCCTCTTCTTACGGCTCTGTCTCCGAGCAAGGGAGAGGTGAGGGTCATAAAAGCAAGCAGATTAGCGGAAGAGCCCGAGTTTACGAGACTGCAATGTCTCACTCCCAGATACTCCGCAAACTTCTTCTCAAATTCATCTGTATATCTGCCCGACGTAAGCCAGAACTCAAGGGAACTGTCAACAAGATTGCACATCTCGTCGCTGTCGTAAACACGGGATGCGTAGGGTATTCTGTCGCCCTCCTTATACGCGGGCTTTGTGTGGTATTTCTCACAGTATTCCTTTACACGGCGGAGTATGTCTTCTCTCTCTTCTCTTTCATTAACCGTGACATTGATCTTTTCCATTATCGGGTTTCCTTTCTGAAAATCAAATAAGTCTGAAAACATTAAAGCTGCAAATAGCCATACATATACAAATTATATCATATACTGCAAATTTTGTCAATACAGTTAGCTCAATTTACCGTATTGCCGAAAAATGCAAACCGATATCTTAGCATAAATAAAAATATCAGTTTTCAAAATCCCCTTGACATATGCGTTCAAATATTTTACAATATTATTGTAACCGAAAAAAATATTATTATAAGAGGAACGTATAAATGAGCAAAAGATTTGAAAGACAGAGCATGCTTCTCGGCGAAGAGGCTACAGCAACGCTGGCAACCAAAAAGGTCGCCCTGTTCGGCGTGGGCGGGGTCGGCAGCTACGTGGCGGAGGCTCTGGCGAGATGCGGTATAGGAAAAATAGAGCTTATCGACAGTGACACCGTGGCGGAAAGCAACATAAACCGCCAGCTCTGCGCCCTTACAAGCACTGTGGGCAGACCCAAGGTCAGCGTTGTCGCCGACCGCCTCAAGGACATAAATCCCGACATTGAGATCACTGAGCGGATGGAGTTCTTTCTGCCCGAGAACGCCGATACCTTTGATTTTTCGTCTTACGACTACGTTATAGACGCCATAGACACCGTGAGCGCAAAAATAGAGATAGCGGTGCGGTGCGCGAAAATGAACATTCCCATGATAAGCTCCATGGGAACTGGTAACAAGCTCGACCCCACCGCCCTGAGAGTCTCCGACCTGTCAAAGACCGAGGGCTGTCCCCTTGCGCGGGTCATGCGGCGGGAGCTCAAAGCCCGCGGTATCACGCACATGAAGGTAGTGTGGTCTCCCGAGCCGCCCATCTCCCCCGTCCTGCCGCAGTGCTCCGAACGCGGCAAGCCCATCCCCGCAAGCATAGCCTTCGTCCCTTCCGTCGCAGGTCTCATAGCCGCAGGCGAGGCGGTAAAGTCCTTAATAGGAATATGCAAATAATACTCAAAGCGCTTATGACACTCCAGCTAAAGTGTCATAAGCGCTTTTTTGATCCTTAATGATGTTAATGATATTTAGTGATAACCTTCCCACCGAACCCCGTCTCTTTCTTTTCTATTCGTAATACTTTTCCACAAACAGACGAATTGGGGTATTGTCCTCCAAGCCGTGAGGATGGTGATCACACCCGGGCTTTATTATCTCCTCGATAACGCCGCCGCGCTCGCGGTAGATGCGCGCAAGCTCTTTGCCGTTCTCAACATATGGCACAACTGTATCGCTGTCTCCGCAAACAAGGAATACGGGTATTCCCGCATCTATCAGCTCTCCCGCATGATCTATGGGATGATTGCGGTAATTGATCAGATCGGAGACCGTCATTCCCGTCGCTCTTACAAATTCCGCATACAGATCACGGGTAGCCGCCCCAACGCCGCAAGGACAACTGAGCAGATTGAGAACGGGCGCGTCAAGGTAAAGAGCCGCCACATACTGAGGGTATTTAGCCCCGAAGTAGACCGCCTGCATGCCGCCGCAGCTCATGCCCACGGGAACACACCTTTTGTTAAGCCCCATCCGTGCAATAAGAAAATCGCAAAACCTCGCCTTAACGTCCGTGTCCTCGGGCAGACACCAACGGGTCACGTTATTCACATGCGCCACATAATATCCCCTCTCCAGCATCGCAAGCTCAAAGGCGGGAAAAGCTCCGAAATATTCCGTTTTGAAAAGCCACCTTTTGTCCTCTGTGGGCGTCTTGGGGCAGACAACCAACGCGCGTCTGTCCTCAAACATAAAATCAAGCCTGATGTATCCGTTCCACAGACTTTCCTTCATTTCCATAACCGTCTCCATGATCATATCTCCTCCAAAAGAATGTCGCGTATCCTGCTCATAGTATACGAGCTCACACCGCAGTCGGCAAGAAAGCCTACGCACGCGCTGTAAAGACCTTCGCCGTATCTGTGAAGCTCCGTAAGAAATTCGGTAAACTGAGCGGATCTGCGTGAACGCCTGTTCCAACGGGAGAAGGATGACATCTCATAGTCAAGACCCAGGTCGTCCTCACTCACCCCAAGCAGTCCGCCAAGGATGTAAAGCCATGTGCCGGTTCGGTCAATACCGCCCCAGCAGTGAAGCATGAGAGGATAAGAATCTCTCCGCGCCGCAAGCTCAAAGGTCTGCCTGTAAAGCTCCTTCTGCTCGTCCGTGAATATTTCCGCATATGCCGCCAAGGGATAGTTCAGCCATCTCACACGGCTCTCGTCCAGCACAGGGCATCTCGGCTCGTTGTTTATTCCTCTGATATCAACGTCCAAGCGTATGCCCAGCTCATCCATAAGCGTACTCTTTCCCTGCTCGGTTATGGCTACATGGCTGTCCATCTCTGAGGTTCTGTAAAGCAGTCCCTGCTTTACTCTCCTGCCATCAAGCGTGCGGAAGCCGCCTATATCGCGGACATTGGATATACCGTCCACATAAAGCATTCTTGGCGCCTGCGCGTCGGTATGAAAGCAAAATTTTTCGGACGTCATCCATCCCGCCTTGACATACCACTCATAGTCCGCGTCAATATAGAAATTGGTTATCTCCGCGCGCCCCGCCTTTGCCTTTATAACACGTGTCTCCCCGCCCTTGCGGATGACTGTTATCTCGCCGTCAATGGCAGGCTCAAAGCTGAACAGCACAGGATCGGGAAATGACATGTCCGTTCCCGTTGCCTTCAGATCGAGCCAGTCCACCTTGATATCGGGATCGTTGACAGGCTCGGCTATGTACTCACGGTGTCTCTCCTTGAGAAGTATGACATTTTCTCCGTTTCCGGGTGTCAAAAGCTTTATCATTTTTATCCTTTATCTCCTTGATCTCATTGAATATCCGTCATTCAAGTATTATCGCCGCCTCAAGGCAGGTGTTGCCCTCCGATCCTACGGTGCGGAAGTAACGGATACCGTCGCATATTGCGCTGCGCACGTCAAGCGTGTCTCCAAACGCCGCCTCGTGGACATACGACAGATATATCCCCCTGATGCGCTCCACCTCGTCGGACGGCATAAAGTCGCAGAGCATGTCGGGATATTTTGTGTTGTTCATGTGCATATTGTAGTCAAGATCGGAATATACTATGCGGCGCTGTCCTACGCTTTCAAGCGGGACATCCTTGGGAAATCTCAGACGCGCGGGTACATCAATAGCAACGGTAGGCTCATTTTCAAAATCATAAACGTGAAAATCCTCCTGACGGACAAGAGATCTGTCCGTAAGGCTTACAAGCGCCCATGTGGTGTCGGCATCGGCAATGATCTCATCTCCGCGCATGATTCTGTAAAAACGGGAGATCGCATAGCCACGCCCCTCGCAGGTCCATGTCTGCACCTCGATATCCTCAAAGGCATAAAGAGGGCGGTACATCCTCATTCTTATTTTGCTGAGTATAAAGGCGAGTCCCATGCTGTCTCTGAGTCGGTCGAGCGACATACCGCAGCTCTCCATGTGATGGTTTGAGACCTCCTGCATATAGACCAGCATCTGAGTGGCGCGCACCCTCCGGTATGCGTCGGTATCGTGCCACCGCGTGGTGAATTTCTCTTTAAATATCATATCGTTTTCTCCGTTTTATAATCATCTTTTCCAAAAGCGTCCCAAACACTTTCACCGGTGTTCATAAAGGACTTTTTTATTAAATTATAATCTATTTCCCCGCATTTTTCAAGTAATATTTAAAAATTGACATAAAAAAGGTAAAAAAATAACAAAAAGCTATTGACAAACCGCTCCCAATAGTGTATTATTGTATTAGTACAATAGTACAGAAAGGAGGTTTTCCCACATGGCGTGGAATTTCAATCAGAAAGAAGCCGTGTTCCTGCAGATAGCAAACAGACTGCGCGGTGAGATACTCAGCGGTAAATACGCCCCTCACGAGCAGTTTCCCTCGGTGCGTCAGCTCGCCTCCGAGGCGGCGGTAAATCCCAACACCATGCAAAAGGCGCTTGCCCATCTCGAGGAGGAAGGCATTCTTCACTCCCACGGCACCGTTGGCAGATTTGTCACATCCGACACAGCCATACTCAGATCAGCAAAAGAACGCATGATGAGAGATACCGTCCGCAATATCTTAGAGGAGACACGCGCGCTGGGTATAACCACAGAAGAGCTCGTCAAATATATTACAGAGGAGGATAAAAACTGATGAACAACACCGTTCCGAATACCCCCGTTCTTACCTGCGTAAACCTGTGTAAGAGCTATAAGAGCGACACACCTGTACTTCGCTCCTTCAACTTCAATCTTCCAAGCGGAAAGATAGTCGGTCTGCTCGGTCCCAACGGATGCGGAAAATCCACACTCATGAAGCTGGTCAGCGGTATACTCGTACCCGACAGCGGCGAGATATACATCTGCGGACAGCCGAGAAGCGAGGCTACAAACGCGCTTATATCTTATCTGCCCGAGCGCACATATTTCAATTCATGGATGCGCGTTGACGAGCTGATGGAATATTTCTCCGAGTTCTACTCCGATTTTGACGAGGGCACAGCGAGAGGAATGCTGTCCGACCTCGGCATAGACCCCACAGCAAAGCTCAAAACGCTTTCCAAGGGTACAAAGGAAAAGGTACAGCTCATTATGGTAATGGCTCGCCGCGCAAGGCTGTATCTGCTTGATGAGCCCATAGCGGGCGTTGACCCCGCCGCAAGAGACTATATCCTTCAGACCATCATAGGCAACTACAACCCCGACGCTACGGTGGTAATAACCACTCATCTTATCCACGACATAGAGCCCGTGCTTGATGAATTCGCTTTTCTCGGCTTCGGAGGACAGATACTGCTCTCGGGTGTTGCCGACGATGTCCGCGCCGAACACGGCAAATCGCTTAACGACATATTCAGGGAGGTGTTCAGATGTTCCGCAAGGTATTGAAATATGACTTTCGCGCGGTAGGCAGGATCTGGTGGATACTTGCCGTGTCGCTGTTATGGATCTCCTTCATCGGAGCGTTCGCACTGCGCTTTATAATATCGAGCATAGCAAACGATTCCTTCAATCTTTACTCGCTCAGCGGTATATTCTTTGTGTTTGCCTGCATCATGGCAATATCGGCATCGGGACTGCTGTCTCAGCTGATAGTCTATTACCGTTTTTACAGAAACTTTTTCACAGATGAGGGCTACCTCACCTTCACCCTCCCCGTAAGCAGAAAAACACTGCTGCTGTCCAAGACGGTAAACGCGTTCATCTGGACAACGCTCAGCGGAATACTGATAGCAGTGTGCTTTTCCATGTTCTTCCTCATCTCCCCTCCCGCGGAATTTGCGGAGGAGTTTTACAGCAGTATATTCTTTGACCTTGTGGGTGAGATGTTCGGCGAGATACTTGACGGATGGTTTGTGCTCTACATTATTCAGGCGCTAATTATCGGAGCATGCTATATGGTATTCAGCATAAGCCTTATCCACTTCTCCATAACCATGGGCGCGACGGTAGCCAAGAAATACAAGCTGCTTGCGGGAGTGGGCATATACTATGTCGCCAACACCGCCATCTCCGTTGTCGCGCAGATTATCGGAACATTTGCGATGCTCTCCTTTGACGCTGTATTTGAAGATTTTCTTGAGACCGCGTCCGCAACGGCGCAAAGCATATTCATCGCCGTAGTGCTGCTCATAGTAATGATAGCGGTAGCCGCCCTCGCCGCCGTCATGTACATAATGACTCAAAAGCGCATAGAAAACAAGCTGAATCTCGAATAAAGCAAAAAGCGACGAGTCATTAACATCATGCAAAAGGGTTTTATCATCTAAAATAATTATTGTAAATAAATTATGTGAACACAAAAGGAGCTAAATCATTAACGTGACTTAGCTCCCTTTTCACTTTAATTCACCTCAATTTGCCGATCACAGCCGGCAAACATCATTCCGCATTCCTAATTCCTAATTCCTAATTTCTTAATCCCTCATCCTATAACCGTCTCCCTCTCCCTCGCCGTGTCTCCCAACCCGAAGCTGACGGCAATGGCGGTGTTGACCTCCGACATGAGATTATCGTCGAGATGCCCCATCTTTTCCTTGAGCCGACGCTTGTCAAGCGTCCTTATCTGCTCAAGCAGAATAACGGAATCCTTTGCCAGCCCAACCTTATCGGCAAAAATGTCTATGTGAGTAGGTAATCTTGTTTTTCCCATCCGGGAGGTGATAGCGGCGGCTATAACTGTGGGGCTGTATCTGTTGCCAACGTCGTTCTGAATTATCAACACGGGACGGAGACCGCCCTGCTCTGAACCGACCACGGGACTGAGGTCGGCGTAATAAATATCTCCACGTCTTACACTCATTTTATTTACACTCCAAATCTGTTTTTCTCGGCATTAATATTTTTGCCTCATAGCGCCCTGTCTTAAACAGATTTGCAAATTTTTTCTTTAGGGAAATTTTTACCTTTTTATCGGGCAGAACGAAAATAATGGCAGCTCCTTTGCTTTATGTGCAAATGAGCTGCCATTAGTGCTTATAAAATTAAATATCATTCAAGAAGCAGCGTTCCCTCTATAGCCGAAAACTCGTAGCTGTCCCGAACCTCACCCGTGATATCGTTTCCGAGATCGTCGGAAATAATAATGTTTTCAAGGTCAACGGTATTCTTGACGGGAACTCCCTTTTCCGTAGCCGTGCCCGTCGTGCCTACGGTGAGATGATGTCCCGAAACCATACTTCCCTGCGAGATTCTCCAGCTGCTCTCGGTAAGAGTCGCTCCCTCTCTGTACGCCTGCGTCGCTGAGCCTGTGCTTACGGTCACCTTTCTCGGACGTACATTGAGTACGCCGTCCAGCAGATCAAAGTCATAGTAGCTCTCGCTCACCGTCTCGCCGTCTCTGTTGATGTAGGTATCACTATAGTTGCCCTTCATATAAGAGGAGGTAACACAGGTATCCACTCTTCCGTCGGGATAGATACGCACATACTGATATTGACCTCCCGCCGTTCCATCATTGGGTATTGAAATATACATGGGGCTTGTGCTGTCAATAAACGCCGCATGCACCGTATACATATTCCCCGCGTTATTGACCGCCACGGTATATCCGTACTCATCCTTGATAACTACCAGACGGATATAGCTTGCGCCCTGTCCCGCATAGATCTGAGAGCCCGCCGCGCCGATGTATATAATACCGTCGCCGTAAAGAGTACCGTCACCGCCCACATGTGAGCCGTCGGTCGCCGTAAGCGCCTCGCCATCGTATTCCTTGCCCATATAATCGGGTTCAAAGAAATTGGTCAGCGGGAGCACCGTCAGCATTCCGTCGGACAGACGTATCTCGTAGTTTTGCGTTATGTCATCTCCGTTGCCGTCCGACACCACACGGTTGCTCAGCTGAGTTATCTTGTTGAGTGCGCTGCCTACCGCAGTCCTTTTTCCGCTTATGATAAAAGCATTGTCATTGAACTTGTGCTCAGATATCGCAAGTCCCTGTCCGCCAAGCGTATATCCACCGTCAGTCAGCGTAAGACGGTCGTAGATCTTCTCCGCGCTGTTGGCAATAATTATCAGCGGTCTCGGCTCAACCGTCAGCTTGCCGTAAACGTAAGTTATGATGTAATTCCTTGTAACATTCTCCGCCCCGTCAAATATCTCGGCGGTTATGACGTTATCAATACTGCCAACCTCTCCGTCTGCGTTCCTGAGAACATCGGTGATCTGAGAGTGGCTTGTGACGCTTATGCGGTGTCCGTATACCAACTGCTCCGATGTCGCCACCGTTGAGAACAGAGGCGTTGTATCGTATATCTTGGACGCCGTTCCCGAGTGAATGGTTATGGGGCGTCTGACCACCGTCAGCGTTCCCATAGAGCCGTAGGATATTTTATAGTTTGATGTAGCGTCACTGCCCAGTCGCTTATTGTATATCTTCAACGTCACCGTATGCTGAATGCTTCCAGCGTCCTTGATGGAAACAGGCTCCTGTGACTTATAATAATCCGTATCTGCCAGACCGTCTCCGACTATGGTATAGTCGAGGGTCGAATGATATTCGCCGTCATATGTCCACGTATATGAGCCTGTGGAAACGGTTATGACTCTGTGACTTATGCTGACAGTGCCGTACTGAGAGCCGCCCGCATACGATACCCTTATATCGTAATTGTCCGTCTTGTCCTCATTTCCCGACATTACCTTGACCTCAAGTGTGTATTTGTGAGGTGTGTCGGAGGCATTTACACTGTCTCCGTTTATCTCCGCCTCAATATAATGTCCCGACAGCACACTGCCGTCCGTCACGCGGAAATCAGTTCCCTCAACTGGAGTGATACCGTAGCCGTCATACTTCTTTGAGTAATTGTCGGCCTGCACGGTCAGCGGACGGGGCAATATCGTGATCGTACCGAACACATACTCTATCTCGTAGTTTGAGGTAACATAAGTGCCTTCCCGACTGACAAGCAATTTTGCCTCCGCTTCAACGCCCTGTACCTCACCCGAGCTGTCTCTCGTTACATCCACAATACTCCTGCACGAAAAGGTAGCACGCTCCCCGGGCGCAAGCGCCTCGGAGAGACCGCTGTCATCCGCGGGAAAGCAACTTGGGGAGCTATACAGCATTTCACCGTCATACAGCTTTGACACAGTCTCTGTTACCACTCTCACCTTTCTCGGCGTTATAACAGCCTTGCCAGCCTCAACGGACACACTGTAGTTTGCCGTGACATCTGAGCCGCCGCTGTATACCTTGAAGCCTGTGAGCATTATATCGTGAGTACCCACATTCACACCGTCATTAAAGAAATAATCCGCAACGGATGTGTGCGAGGGCGCGAGACTTCCGCTGATTATCTTGTACCCCGCAGCAGACGCAGGCATTCCGTCATATATCTTTGAGGTGTCATTGGCTCTCACGGTTATCCTGCGGGGCGTGATATCAACGCTTGCGTCACTTACCGTCAGTATGTACGCCGCCGTCACGTTATTGCCCTCGGCATTCACTATTCTCACGCTGTCCGCTCCGATCGTCGCCGAGGTAGTACCCACGTTTGTTGAATCGAGAGTAATGTCCGCCTCCGCAACCCTGTCTCCTTCCGCAAGCCCTCTTGCCACAGGTCTTGGCTCCTCCAGCCATTCGATCGTTGACACAACAGTGACCGTCGCCTCACGCTTTGAGATGGTAAAGGGGAGCGGCTCGCCGTAATTCCTTCGCCCAAAGGACTGCTTTGCCATGACCCGCACCTTGTATTCTCCCGGCATAACGGGAACCTGCTCCGACCACGACTCACTTCCCGCCTCGGCGTATTCAAGGCGAGCGCGTGTGAACAGCGCCTTTGCGTCAAAGGACACGCCGTCACCGTAAACATAGCTGTCGTCTCCGCTGACGTCCTCGAGTATCATGCCCTTTGTGATGAGAAATCCCGTCCATGCCGCAAGTATCAGGGCAAGCGCGCATATGATGAGGATCTTATATTTAAGTATCCTGTCTCTTATTTCAGCGTATCTTTTTATTTTTTCGGTATATTCCCTATAGAGCATGGCCATGACTCCTCCTTTCTCGCGTATTTTCCGTCATTTTCATTTACTTCATTTACTTGACAGTCAGCGTTCCGTATACCTTGTTTATCCTGTAATAGAGAGAGGTTATATCATTTCCGTCCCCATCCAGAATGCGCACCGTAAAGGTGTTCTGCTCCTCGCCCTTATATACAAAGGGGGTCTGCTCGGTGATATCAAACTGCACCGATATGCTGTGTCCGTCAAGAAGCTTTCTGTTGCCTTCAAAGCGCACGGAATATGCCTCACACCACACGCCTGTGTCGGCATTTCCCGCGGCAGACGCAGACACGACGGTAAGCGTTATGGGCTTCACCTCAAGATAACCCGTGACAAGCACAGTATATTCCGAGGTCACATCATTGCCCTCCGCGTCGTAGACCGTCAATCTGACAAAGTTTCCGCTGCTGCCCGCGTAAAGCTGACTTCCCGTGACAGTGACCTCGGACTCGCGGAAATAATGTCCCTTTTGTCCCGAGGCGGAGCACACCCATATGTCACTGCCCTTCTGCTTTGTCCAATAAGCGTTGGCCTTCTCAAAATCGCTCCAATCTATGGAGCTTTGCGTAAGAACCGTTCCGTCATAATCCTTGGAAGCGCTTCCCGTATCTATAACAAGCGCGTGCTTGCGCTCCACAGCGCCTCCGCCCGAGCCACCGTTGCCCGTACCTGTTCCCGAGCCGTTGCCGCTACCCGTTCCGCCGCTTGAAGGGGGAGTGACCTCAACAGCCACCCAGCCCATGCCGTCAATATACACCTCTACCCACGCGTGGGCTCTGTCACTCATGACCGTCACCCATGCGTCCTCTACGGCGTCAACCGCAAATCCCTCCACATATCTCGCGGGGATACCGAGAGAGCGGTACATAAGCGTTGCCGCCGTCGCGAAATGACGGCAAACACCCGACTTTGACTGTGTGAGGAAATATATGACCTTATCAACCCCGTCGGGAGCTTCCGCGCAGTCAAGGTCATATGTAGCCGCGCTCTTTATATAATCTCTGACCGCCTCTATCACATCAGCGCTATCCGCCCTGATGCCTGCCGCCTCCGCAAGCTTCAGAAGCTCTGCCCTTGTGTCCTCATTCACATTGAGATACTGCGTATCTACCCAATAGGTACGGTATTTTTGCTCTATTGCCGCCGAGGAGACCGAGTAATTATGAGAGGAAAGATATTCGTAATAAGAGAACTGTACTGTATACGCCTCATTTACCGTGTAGTCCCATTCCGCATAGCAGTCGTTTATATAATTTGCCGCAAACTCGTTGGCATAATACGGAAGCATATACGGAAATACGTCAGCAAGCATCTTTACCTTGAGAGTTTCGTTCTTATATACGCCGCCGTTCTTCAGCGCGTCCACCGTCAGCGAGAACGGTGTGATATCGCTCATATCGGACGCCGAAGCCGCCACCCAGTTTGTACCGTCAAAATCACCGTAGCTGCTCGCTCTCATATAAAGACTTCCGCTCTTGGTGGTAAGCACCTCAAAGCAGGCATACGTGGGAGCGTCCGAGCCCGGTCCCGCACCCATGGCGTTACCGCCGCCAAAGCCTCCGCCGCCCATACCGCCCTGACCCGTGATCATGTCAAGGGGAAGATCGATGCTCGGCATATCCGCTCCGTAGATTATCTCATAAAACTCGGTAACGTCGTTGCCCTTCTCATCCACAACATAAGCGTGAACGGCATTTATATCAAGATTTCCGATATTCTGGTCAATAGGGTCGCACCTCAGTGTGTGTCCGGGCAAAAGCTCACCCGACACCATGACGTTTTTCATATCCACAACGCCGTTTGAGATATTGAAGTCTCCCGAAATGATCAGTCTTATGCCCGATATCTCAAGAGTACCCTCCGTAGCTACGAGGGTATAATGGGATGTAACATCCTCACCCGACTGCGTGTCTATAATGCGCACCGCCATTGTATTTGGGAATGTACCCACGGTGGTAGCGATACCTGTGACGGTCACACTGCACTCATGTCCCGCGCCAAGAGCGCCGTTGGCGATATACCAATCAGGACAGGTAAGGGGCAGACCGTCGTAATACTTCTGAGCGCTGCCCGATACTATCTCCAGCCGCTGACCGTTGACCGCCAGCTTGCCAAGCTGATACTCTATAAGATATTTGTCGGTGACCTCCGCACCCTCTGAGTCGTAGATATAAACTGTGACATGATTATCGCTGACACCGACCTCGGTCTGAGAGCCCGTCACCGTCGCCTCTACGGTGTGCCCCTCCAGAAGCTTACCGCCCACCAATTCCCAGCCATCCGCGGTCAGCGCTTCTCCGTCATAGAGCTTACTTGCGCTGTCGGTAGCTATGGTAATATGCTGTCGGCTTATTTGTATAAGACCCGTTGCGATCATGACAAGGTACACGATGAGGATAGCAACGATACCGATCAATACCGCGCCCAGGGCGAGGTAACCGGGTTTTTGTGTTTTTTTCAAGTATATCGACCTCCTTGTTAAAATTCCCACTCTCCGAAGCTTTTAAGCGTTACGCTCGATACGTCTGATGGCTTCCTTGCACAGCGGCATCTTATCCTGTCCGAACAGGTCGTCAAGATACGCGCACAGTCCGTCTGCCGCCTTCCTCACGTATATCGGGTTCTGTGCCTCAAGCTTTCTCATTACCTTCTTAGACATGATATCATCTATCGCTCCAAGCTCTTCTCCTCCGCATGCCGCATATACCGCCACATAGCTCCTTATCTGCTTCATGATCCTGTTTCCGAATGTGATATGGAACTTATCTATCATATACTCGTCAAGCTTACGTATACGTCTTATATTCCTGTCCGTTATTCCGT
Source organism: Clostridia bacterium (assembly GCA_017462795.1). Lineage (GTDB taxonomy): Bacteria > Bacillota > Clostridia > Oscillospirales > CAG-272 > HGM12713. The sequence goes on along the minus strand of JAFTQL010000015.1, from coordinate 2 downwards.
AT